>CAZYLY010000057.1:0-1859 GCA_964648825.1 uncultured Syntrophomonadaceae bacterium | reverse complement strand
ATTGATATTTATCAGCTTGAGCCCTTAATGCTTGAACCGCCGGGCCTTTCCCCGTATTAATAGTTCTAACCTGTATATTAGCTTTATCAATAGCAATACCCATCTCCCCGCCTAAAGCATCAATTTCCCTAACTAATTGGGCTTTAGCCGGACCGCCAATAGAAGGATTGCAATCCATAGTCGCAATATTATTCATATTTAAAGTAATTAATAAGGTCCGGCAGCCCATACGTGCTGGGGCTAAAGCAGCTTCACACCCGGCATGACCAGCGCCAATTACTATAACATCATATGAACCAGCCTCATATCTACTCATATTCTCCTCCTTCTATTTCCCAATACAAAAATCGTGGAAGATACGTTCAATTACATCTTCTTTTAAACTCTTACCCGTAATCTCACCTATAGCCTCTAAGGCGCCCCATACATCAACACCGATGCAATCCAAGGGCATAGTATCAATATAACTAATAGTATCTTCCACATGTTTCTTAGCCTTAAGTAAAGCAGTCTTTTGTCTTAGATTAATCATTATTTCCATATCATCACTAACTACTTGTCCGCTTATAACTAAATCTTCCATCGTCTTTTCCAAGTCTTCCAGCCCTATATCGTCTTTAACCGACCCTCTAATTACCTTATGTTTACTGAAATGCTCCTGTAATTCTTCCTCAGTTATACGTTTTGCTTCAATATCCTCTTTATTAACTAAAATTATAATATTATGATTTTCGATACTATTAAATATTTCTAAATCCTCATCAGTAATGCCGGTTTCAATATCTAATAAAAATATTACTACATCAGCATTCATTATAACTTCCCGAGATTTTTCTACTCCTATTTTTTCCACCTTATCTTCCGTAGCTCTAATACCTGCAGTATCCATTAATTTAACCGGTATACCTTGCACATTAATAAAATCTTCGATAACATCCCTGGTAGTTCCAGGGATATCAGTTACAATCGCCTTTTCCTTACGTAGCATGGCATTAAGTAAGCTTGATTTACCGACATTAGGCTTACCGACAATAGCAACATTAATGCCTTCCCGGTATATTTCGGCTCTTTGCCCCGCCTTTAATAACTTCTCGATAATAGCTAAAACTTCATTTAACTTAGCAAAGGCCTCGGGATAATCTATATCACCCACATCATCAGGAAAATCAATACTAGCCTCCACCATAGCATTAATTCCAATAAGTTCATCTTCTAAACGCTCGATAATCTCACTGTTTTTTCCGGTTAATTGTTTTAAGGCCAGTCTAAGCCCCTTATCCGTCTTCGATCTAATTACTTCGATTACTGCTTCCGCTTGACTAACATCTAAGCGCCCATTTAAAAAAGCCCGTTTAGTAAATTCCCCTGGTTCGGCTATACGTATCCCGGTCTTTAAAACTTCTTCTAAGCACCGTTTAGCTGGCAGAGAGCCACCATGACAATTAATTTCCACTACATCTTCACCCGTATAACTATGAGGACCTCTCATCATAGCAACTAAGACTTCATCAACTAGCTCCCCATTAGTATCTATTATCCACCCTAAAGTCAGGCTAAAGTTTGGCTTCCTATGCCATACTATTTCATTTTTATAAGGCTTGAAAATGCTATCTACCTTGCTAATAACTTCACTGCCGCTTAAGCGCACAATGGCAATACCGCCTTCACCAGGCGGAGTAGAAATAGCCGCAATATTATCATAGAGCATCATAATTCACTTCCGTTTAATTATAAAATATTTTCATTAGTATCTTACCAGAATAACTGTATAAATACACAAATAAATGATTAATTTGGTTACAGGAACTAGTACCCCCGACCTTTTTTCATTCCTATTATCTCTGATATGCAATATAATA
>CAZYLY010000056.1:0-10759 GCA_964648825.1 uncultured Syntrophomonadaceae bacterium | reverse complement strand
CCACCAACATTTCTAAGCCGCAATTTTGCGCACAATATATGCAAGAACTCTTCTTCCACTCCATTAAACTGCCTCCCTCCGCTTATGTAACCATCTTGGTATCAATAGTATAATTTACTTTTACCCCTACTACAAGACCCAATTTAAAAATAAAAAAACTTGTCTTTAAAGGGGTCTTTAAAGACAAGTTTCATTTAGCATTAATCTGTTATGTACTTAAACTTCTAATAAATTCAAGCTAATGGCTAAGGCTTGATCGACCTTATGCATAGTTTCATCATTTAATATAGCTATCCTTTGTTTAAGTCTAGTTTTGTCTATGGTGCGAATCTGTTCAGCCAAAATTACTGAATCCCTTTCGATTCCATATTCCTTGGCTTTTAATTCAATATGAGTGGGTAGCTTAGCTTTATTTATTTGGGAGGTTATGGCCAGTATAATCGTGGTCGGACTATACTGGTTGCCAATATCATTTTGCACCACCACGACCGGCCTTATGCCGCCTTGTTCCGAGCCTATAACCGGATTTAATTGGGCAAAATATATTTCACCTCGTTTGATCATATTATTAATCACTCCAACAGTTTTTCTATACAGTTGTTTAGAGCTTCTTCCTCAAGTACAATATTTTCACAAGCAATACTTAAGTTTATTTCCGCCATTTCTAAATAGCCTTTTTTCATTTGTTCTTTAATCAAATTCTTCTTACGCTCCCCTAGATAGAATCTTATTGCCTCTCTAACTATTTCACTACGGTTTTTACTATCTAACGCAGTTATATGGTCAACTTCAGCTAGGAGGTTTTCAGGAACTGTTATGATGATTCTTTTCGAGGCTGGCAAAGCAAGCACCTCCAACAATATATATACCCGATACTCATTATTATAATTATAAGTAAGCATACTCGCAAATCCAATAATTGCATACCTGGAGAATCTATATATATATTCTTGGCACTCTGCCACTTACCGAGCAGATTATTTCATAATTAATAGTACCCATAATATGTGCCAGATCATCAGCAGTTATTCCATCTTCAGCGCGACCAAAAAGAATTACTTCATCACCTATGGCAACTTCTTCAATTTCACTTACATCAAACATACATTGATCCATACATACAGTTCCTACTAAAGGCACTTTATGCCCTTTTATAACTGCCCAAGCCCGGTTAGAGAGTAAACGGCTATAACCATCGGCATACCCTATGGGTACAGTAGCAATTTTAATTGGCTTTTCACAGCGGTAAGTTCTGCCATAGCCTATACTACTGCCGGCTGACATATTTTTCACCATACTAACCACGCTTTTTAAAGACATCGCCGGAATAAGATTAATTCTAGCCACTTCATCGGAAGGATATAAGCCGTATAATATTATCCCCACCCTTACCATATCAAAATAAGAATCAGGAATATCTAGGGTAGCCGCACTATTAGCTGTATGTTTAATTTTAAACTTGATACCCTTTTGTTCTAATTTATCTACTAGGTCATTAAAAAGCTTTAACTGCTGAATAGAAAAATCTTTATCCCTTTCGTCAGCTACGGCAAAATGAGTAAAAATTCCTTCACATTCTATCCCCGGAAGCTTAGCTATTCGAATAATCTCCTCCACAGTATCAGGGCTGGAAATAAAGCCTATTCTTCCCATACCAGTATCAATTTTTATATGGATAGCCGCCTTTTTCCCTAAGTTTACCGCCGCCTTAGACAAAGCTTGAGGCAAATCCATATTATAGACAGTGACTGTAATATCGTATTTAACGGCCGATTCGGCATCTTCTTTAGGCACATATCCTAATACGAGAATGGGCGCAGTAATACCCAGATTTCTAATATTTAACGCTTCTTCTAAAGTTGCTACCCCTAAATAAGTAACTCCCTCTTCTATACATACTTTACAAATCTCTTCTACCCCGTGACCATAAGCATTAGCCTTAACTACAGCCATAATATTAGTATGCGTTTTTTCTTTAATCAGAGTAAGATTATTTCTAATAGCAGCTAGATTTATTTCTGCCCAAGTTAGGGTATTATTATCCATTATTTTTTAACCAACGATTTTAGTATGTCATTACGGGTTATTATGCCGACTAATTTGCCATTTCTCACTACAGGCACCCGATTCACCTTTTTCTTTTGCATAATATCAACAACATCTGGTACGGGGGTATCTTCCTCTACTAGGGCTACATTAGTTGTCATCGCATCTGCAACCACGGTAGCGGTGTATTTTTTTAAATCGTTATTAAAACGTATGGGGTTTTCTAAGAAAATAATACTGTCAAATAAAGTAAGATAGAAAGGTACTTTTAATTCAGTAGCTTTAACAATTAAATCCTTTTCCGTTACCACGCCTACTACCCGGTTATTATCATCTACTACTGGTATTCCGCTAATTTTATTTTCGACTAGTAAGCTGGCTACTTCTTCTACCTTAGTATTAGGTTTTACCGCAACTACATCTCTAGTCATAACATCTTTAGCTAACATGTTAATCCCTCGCTTTCTATTTATATAATAATATATCCTTATTCAAATTCTTGTAAAATATCCGGCAATAAACTAATTAAATCCCCGGCTATCATGCCGTGTTCGCCTTTAATAGCTGCTACCTTGTCACCAGCGGCTCCATGTATATATACGCCAGCTACTGCGGCTTCTACCGGGTTTAGCCCTTGGGCGATTAAAGCGGCAATTATCCCGCATAGAACGTCACCACTACCAGCTGTAGCCATACCCGGGTTACCATTAATATTAATAAATGCTTCCCCGGCGGCACTAGCTATAACTGTATTATTCCCTTTAAGCACTACTGTAACTCCCCACTTTTGCGCAAATTCTAAAGCGATATTCAACCTATCGGCTTGTACTTGTTCAATAGTTTTCCCGGTTAATTTTGCCATTTCCCCAGGGTGAGGGGTAAGTACAATCGGCACTTGACGATTTTCAAGAATGGAAATATTCTTTTCCAGGGCGTTTAATCCATCCGCATCAATTACAATAGGTACACCCGAGCATTCGATAATATAATCTACCAGTGCCAAAGCTTCAGGGTACCTTGCCATACCTGGACCTACAGCACAAACCGAAACAATTCCTAAAAGGTTTTCCAGAGCTGGCTTAGCTTCTAAAGCAATAGTGGCTTGCCCCGTTTCCGCTAATGGTGAAGTCATTACTTCTATTAGATTAGTTTGTACTACCGGTAATAATGATTCCGGTATGGCGGCTGTTACTAATCCGGCACCTGTTCTTAAGGCTGCATTAGCTGACATAACTACAGCCCCAGTCATACCGATAGAACCTCCGACGACTAAGACATGGCCATAAGTCCCCTTATGCGATTCAGCTGTACGGGGCTTGAGCCAAGGTGTAATCATATTAGAAGTTATTATATTAAGCTTAAGCTTATTATCTATTAATAAATGCTTAGGTATAGAGATGTCGGCTACGCTTAAGGTGCCTACATAATTTCTACCTGGTTCTATTAGTAAGCCTATTTTCGGCAGACCAAATGTAACTGTATATAAAGATTTAACTGCTAGACCATGTACTTTGCCGGTATCTGCTTCTACTCCGCTAGGAATATCTACTGCTACTACCGGGGCCTTTGCCCAATTAATCATAGTGATGACTTTGCTTTCGAAATCACCTAATTTACCCTTAAAACCTATTCCATAAATGCTATCCACGACTATATCAGCCGATAATAAGGCCAGCATTAATTTATCCAAATCTTCATCAAGATATAATGAACTAATATTAGTCGTCATTTTACTTAATATCTGATAATTAGTTAAACTGTCAGGAGTTAAGTCTTCCTTTGGTCCCATAACAAATGTATAAACTTGGGCACCACCGTTAATTAAATGCCGGGCAATAACTAAGCCGTCCCCGCCGTTATTACCTTTTCCTGCCACTACTACTATCGTCTTGCCTTCAACCCCGTCTAAAATCTCCTCAATAACTTCCACCGTTCTAATTCCGGCATTTTCCATTAGGACTATACCGGCAATACCGAATTCTTCTATAGCTCGTCTATCTATTTCCCGCATCTCATCAGCTTTTACTACCTTCACTAACATCACCTTCCTTTAGCAATAATTGTTGCTATAGCTTGGTATTCAGCATGGGAAAGGCTTATAGCTATATCAGCTATACCCGATTCCTGCTTGATTTTAGCCGCTCTATTATGTAAGTATAACTCAGGACGCCCCTCCAGATTATTAATAACTTCCACATCATGGAAAGCTATTCCTTGTGTAAAGGCTGGATGCAGTTTACGCAAAGCTTCCTTAGCTGCAAAACGGGCGGCTAATGAGGGGTAAGGGTTTCTTTTATTATAACAATATTCTATTTCGTTAGGGGTAAAAATACGGGTCAAAAAGCGGGGGGTTCGCTCTATCGCAATTTTAATCCGCTCAATATCTACTATATCAACACCTATTAGCAAGTTAAATCTCCTTTTTTAGTAAAACAAAGCCCTGAAGTATCTTCAGGGCTAGTTCTTTTCATTTATTCAGCAACAGTGACTAGTTCTGCTTTTTCTTGATCATCTAGTATTTTATCCATATCGAGTAAAATTAATAACCTATTTTCCAGTTTACCTACCCCGGTTAGATATTCAGCAGTTATTCCCCCTATTACTGCTGGAGGCGGCTCAATATTCTCTGCCTGTAAGCGTAAGACTTCACTAACTTCATCCACAATAATACCTATGGTATGTCCTTCCACTTCTACAACTACACTGCGGGCATCACCAGTTAAATCTGATTTTCCCATTTCAAAACGTTTTTTAAGGTCGATTATAGGTATAATCTTACCCCGTAAATTAATTATACCTTCAACGAAATCTGGAGTCTGCGGCATTTTAGTCGGTGTAGCCATCGGAATAATTTCTTGGACTTTAGTAATAGGTACTCCATATTCACAAATCTGATCATCATGTATTAATTTAAACACTACTAATTGAACTTCATCAGCCATCTTTTACCCTCCTTAATTAGGTTTACCTCTTAAAGTATAATATTCATCACCCACAAATATTTTCCTTTATTCTACACTATAAAAATAGCAAATAATATATTAAATAATCTAACTAGCGCAAAACTATTTTGTAGTGGAATAGATTTATTTTAAACTATAAAATATAATCCATAGTAATAATTAACGGAGGTAAATAAAAATGATGCAAAAATTATTAGTCCAAGGTATGAGTTGTCAACATTGTAAGAAAAATATAGAAAGTACCTTGCAGGAGTTACCCGGGGTAAATAAAGTTACCGCCCACCATGATGCAGGTTTTGTGGATATTGATTTTGATGAAGATAAAATCACCTTAGAAACAATCGTTGATGAAATTGAAGATTTAGGATTTGATGTTAATGGTGAGGCGTAAGACATTAGACATGTTATGTAAGATGTAAGACACGGTAAAAGATTAGGGATAAGTATAAATCCCTAATCTTTAAAGTGCCGTGCCTTTTCGGGGTACAAAGAACCGAGATGTGTCAATACCTTCTAATTCCAGCAGTTTTATTTTGATTTGAATACCCCCGGCATATCCAGTCAAGCTACCATCGGAACCTATTACCCGGTGACAAGGAATAATGATAGATATGGGATTATGTCCAACTGCCCCCCCCACCGCCTGACTTGACATACTTTCCTTATTCCTTTCTGCTGCTATTTTTTTGGCAATGTCGCCATAAGTAATAACCTCTCCGTAAGGTATTTGACATAAAATGTCCCACACTTTTTGACGAAATTCGCTACCAGCAGGAGCTAACGATAATTCTGCAATGTCAGGCTTCTGCCCGGCAAAGTACCTATCCAGCCATTTTCTAGTCGTTTCAAATATCGGCATTTCATTATAATTTATCATATCTTTATATAAAGTCTCACCGTGATATTTCTGCCCTTCATTCCATAAACCAACTAGATTATTTTCGTCACCCGCCATGGTCATTATGCCTAGGGGTGACTGATATGTTGCCTTATAATACATATTAATTACCTCCTATAATGTGTTCCAAAGATTGACGGTAGCATAACTGCGCCACGGTCGCCATGCTTCTGCCATTTTTAATAATTCTTTTGCAGTACAGGGGTGTAACGCTTTTTTTACGCCAGCATCTGTTTCCAGAAAAGCATCAGGCCATTCCATAGCCCGCATAGCAATATACTGCGCTGTCCAACTTCCGATACCGCTAATAGTCATTAATTTTTCCATTTCTTCCTCTGGCTGGGCCGGGATATCTAAATCAATTGCCCCTTCTACTAAAGCCTGAGCTAATGCGTAAATAGTACGGGAGCGGGTTGCAATAACACCTAATACCCCCAAATGCTCCTCAATAGCCCCGCCTAAAGCAAGTATATCTGCCGGGGAAGGGAAGATATAGCTTAAACCTTCTATTTCAGTTTGAATAGGAGTTCCGTAAGCCTCGACAATCCTTGCTGCTAATGTACCAGCAGCTTTCACCGTAATTTGCTGTCCCAATACTGCCCGCACTGCCATTTCAAAAGCATTAAAACATCCTGGTACCCGGGTCCCTGAAACACAAAGCCCCGGCCGAATATCATTCATTATTTGGAGGGTTTCATATACTGCTTCTGGATCACAATATAAATCAAATAAATGGCGTATCCGAGCTAAAACTTGAGGAAGCACTGGTAGTAAGCTGCCACTCACGGTAATCTTCAATACATGCATTTTAGCCTGATGCCCTACCCGTAACCAACCATATACATATTTTCCTTCGGCATTTTGTAAGGCCACAGTCCGCATATATTCGCCGTCTTTGACCAGCTCAACTCCGGTTATTGCACGTCCGGCCAAAAATTCCAACATTTTATCCCAATGGTAAGGCGGGCGATAGCCCAAGGCTAAAGTAATATTGTCATTAGGTTTTTTTTCTTGTAAGATTTGTTTGCGTAAAGCTGTAGGCGAAAGTTTGTACTGCATTTTAAAAAGATCATTGAACCGTCGTAAACTGCCAAAACCTGATGCCATTGCAATTTCTAGTACCGACAAATTAGTATCGGTAAGTAAGTTTTTAGCTAGAAGCAATCTGCAAGTTTGCAAATATTCTACTGGTGATACCTTATACGCCTCGGTAAAAACTCGCCGCAAATGCCGATCCGAACAGCCGAGTTGCTCAGCTATTTCTTTTATACTTTGTCCGTTGCCGCAGTTTTTTTCTAACATTCTGGAAGCCCGGTAAACTAAATTAGCGTTAGCATCAGTGATTGAAGTACCAGGGGCAAGTTCAGGCCGGCATAAAAGGCAGGGGCGATACCCAGCTTGTTCAGCTTCGGCAGCAGTATGATAAAAAGTACAATTTTCGGCTTTAGGTTGTCTAGCCCGGCATACAGGACGACAGTAAATTCCTGTAGATGATATCCCGACAAAAAAACGTCCGTCAAAGCGAGCATCTTTCGCCTTAAATGCAGCATATAGTGCGTTATCATTATATTGCATACTTTTCCTCACCTCGCTTGAATTTAATTACATTATATCAGCTTTTGCGTAAATATCTCGCTGTTTTCGGACATGCTTTTGGCTAGGCTAGATTTATTAAAAGATGCTGATATACTAAACATATTGATAATAAAATCAAATTTGAAAAAGGAAGAAATGAGGCTTATGATACAAAAAAGTATTAAACAACAACTAGCAACACTTGCAGAAGAAGAATATCGTATATTTTCATCGGGTCTACTCCCTAATACTGACAATGTATTGGGTGTACGACTGCCGCTGCTCCGCCAAATTGCCAAACAGCTGGCGGCAGATAACTGGCAGGAATATCTGCAAACCGCACAAGATAGCACTTTCGAGGAAATTATGCTGCAAGGTATGGTAATAGGCTATGTAAAATGTCCATTTGCAGAACGACTTTTGCATATACAAAATTTTGTTCCGAAAATTAACAATTGGTCTGTATGTGATAGCTTTTGTGTGGGGCTTAAATTTGCAAATAAACATCCCGAAGAAGTCTGGAATTTCCTCCAACCATACTTTAGCTCCAAACAAGAATTTGATATACGCTTTGCTGTTGTTATGCTGCTTACGTATTATATACAAGATACCTATATCGACGAAGTATTGAATATTTTGGATTATGTACAGCATGATGGTTATTATGTTAAGATGGCCGTAGCATGGGCAATTTCTATTTGTTATGTTAAGCTCCCACAGCGAACCATGATTTATCTTAAGGATAATCATCTAGATGACTTTACCTATAATAAAGCCCTGCAAAAAATAACAGAATCCTTGAAAGTAGATAAAGAAACGAAAAAACTAATCCGAGCCATGAAGCGGAGGCTATAAATTAACTTTTTTAAAACCCTAATATCCACGCCGATATAGCAAAATATATTAATAGACCAGTAGCGTCTACGATTGAGGATATAAGTGGGTTACTGGCGACTGCGGGGTCTAGTTTAAGTTTAGATAAGATAAAAGGCAGGCTAAATCCGATAAAGTTAGCTACTAATACGATAGCAAACATGGTTAGACTAATTACAGCCGCTATTTGCATACCGCCCCGGAAAAATCCTAAAATTAATCCAGTAGCTGCCATAGTTACACCTAAGGCTAAACTTACCGAGGCTTCCTTAAGAAAAGTCTGCCACCAATGACTAAGCTCGATATCTTCTGTAGCTATTGCTCTGACCATTAAAGTAGCTGATTGGGTTCCAGTATTACCTCCCGTTCCTATTAAAAGCGGAATAAAGAAAGTTAGAACAATAAAGGAAGCTAGGACATCCTCGAAGGAGGCTAGAATTTTAATCGTAATCAGATTAAAGATAACTAAGGTAACTAGCCATACAATACGTTTTTTATACAATTCCATGGGGCTAGTTTCTTGGTAACTAGTTCTCAAAGGGCTAACTGCAGCTACCTTATGGAAGTCCTCGGTAGCTTCTTCTTCCGCAACGTCCATAACATCGTCGAAGGTAATGACCCCTAGCAATACCCCTTCAGAATCTACGACTGGTAAAGCCCAAACGTCATATCTTTGCATAACCCGTACTGCTTCTTCCCGGTCATCGAATGCTAAAAGACTAATAAAGGTGTAGTCCATTAAAGCTTCCACTTTTTGATTAGCACTAGCTAAAATAAGCTTTTGCAAGCTAATAACGTCTAACAATCTCCAGTCTTTATCAACTATATATATTAAACTTACTGTTTCACTATTGCGTCCTTTGGCCCTTATATGCTCAATTGCTTCCGTAACTGTCCAGCTCGGCCTAATGGCTACATAGTCCGGTGTCATTAAGCGCCCGACACTTTTTTCAGGATAACCTAATAATTGGCGTACTTGCTTTAAATCATCACTGCTAAGTAAGTTCAATAGCTTTTGCGTTACCCGTCCCGGTAATTCCTCGAATAAATTAGTCCGGTCATCAGGTCTAAGACAAGATAGTAGATTACGAGTTTCTTCGTCATTAAGCGCTTTAAGTAATTCGTTTTGGTCATCCTTTTTCAGATAAGAAAAAACTTCCGAAGATAAAGGGCGTGGCAATAGACGGTATAAGACTACCCGGTTAGGTTTGTCTAATTCCACTAATAAATCTGCTATGTCAGGGATTGGGTATAAAATGATTTTATTTCTTAATTCCGATAGATTTTGTTCCTCAATTAATTGTTTTACATTGATTTCGTCAGTATCGATCATCCTTTTCCCCTCCTTCGGCTTTTTGAAAGTTACTCAATTACGCAAAATGCTAGTCATTTAATGCCAATTAATATTATTTTTACCCTTACTTAGTGTATCATAACATAGGCTTTGGCTATTTAAAAAATTTCATTTTTCTTTTTCTACTAATACAATAGACTTTTTTGTCGAAAATGTTTCCCTTTTTAGCAGGAATTTTTAAAGATATGTAGAATAGACATTGGTTAAGTGGTCAGACCATCAGGACACCTGCATACCAGGGGGTAAAATATGGATAACAGCTTATTTGCAGATAAAATCAATCTAATCATCGGTGGTTTTGGCAGTGGTAAAAGCGAATACGCCATTAATCTAGCTTTAAGCTTAGCTAAAAATAATCCTAATATTACTTTAGTTGATTTAGATTTAGTTAATGCTTATTTTCGCAGCCGAGAAGCCGTAGAGTTATTAACCAACCATAATATTAAGGCGATTGTGCCTTTAGGGGAAATAGCCTTTTCCGATTTGCCGATTGCGGGGCCGGGAGTTCGTGAATTAATTACTTCTATCCAAGAAGGAACTGCTATTTTCGATGTGGGCGGGGATGATATGGGCGCATTAGCTCTATCTGCTTATCGCCGCGAATTAAACCAAGTAGAAAAAAATGTTTTAATGCTAGTTAACCCCTTTCGTCCTTTTACAGCGAATATAGAACAAATAATGCTGATGAAGGACAGTATCGAATATAACTCGGGGCTGCTAGTTACTGCCTTAGTCAGTAATCCTAACTTAGGTGCAGGAACCCCGGCTGATTTAATCCTAGCTAAACATTTAATAGTGGAAAAAGCTGCCTTAGAGCTAGGCTTACCCTTAATCGAAATAGTAATACAAAAAGACACTTATCAAAAACAACCGGAAGCATTTAGCCAGCTTAATATTCCTATAAGGCTAATTGATATATTTTTGTCGCCTACATGGCTACAGCAGCAACAAAAGGAGGCATATGAAGAAATTGTATCAAGTTAAGTTTTTAGAACAATTATGTAAGGGATGTAGTTTTTGCGTAGAATTTTGCCCCAAAAAGATTATTAC
>CAZYLY010000055.1:3587-11167 GCA_964648825.1 uncultured Syntrophomonadaceae bacterium | reverse complement strand
CGCGGGATAATCTTTGCGTATTAGTAACAAATAAATCGTCACCTACTAATTGTACCTGCTTACCCATTGCATCAGTAAGTTTCTTCCAGCCAGCCCAATCATCTTCAGCTAGTCCATCTTCAATTGATATTATAGGATATTTCTCAACTAGTTTAACATAAAAAGCTATCATTTCATCAGAAGATAAAACTTGTTTAGTACTATCAAGATAATAATTTCCCTCTTTAAATAATTCAGTCGCAGCTACATCTAAAGCTAACTTAATATCTTCCCCGGCCTTATAACCAGCAGCCGCAATTGCTTCCATAATTACATCTAAGGCCGCTTCATTAGAAGGTAAATTCGGAGCAAATCCACCTTCATCACCTACTGAAGTTCCCAAGCCCTTATTATTTAAAACTTTTTTTAGAGCGTGATATACTTCTACCCCCATGCGTAACCCTTCCGCAAAAGATTCCGCTCCCGTTGGTACTATCATAAATTCTTGAATATCTACATTATTATCGGCATGTTCCCCGCCATTTAAAATATTCATCATCGGCACGGGTAATTCTTTAGCATTTACCCCCCCGATATATTGATATAAAGGCATATCTAAATAATTAGCGGCTGCTCTAGCTACAGCTAAAGAAACACCTAAAATAGCATTAGCTCCTAATCTACTCTTATTAGGAGTACCATCTAATTCTAGCATTAAGTCATCTATATCGATTTGTCTTACTGCTTCCATACCGATTATTTCCGGGGCGATGATTTCATTTACATTAGCTACTGCCTGTAAAACGCCTTTACCATTATAGCGTTCTTTATCCCCATCTCTAAGTTCTACCGCTTCATGCGCTCCCGTAGAAGCACCAGAAGGTACTATAGCTCTGCCCATTGTGCCGTCAGCTAGGATTACTTCTACTTCAACAGTAGGGTTCCCTCGGGAATCTAATAGTTCTCTAGCCCATACATCAATTATTTCACTCATAAAAATCCCCTTCTTAAAATTATTCTGTTACAAGAAAGTAATATGCGTTAGTTGAAATATTTAAATATTTCAACAAGATTACCTTAGATTTATCACCTAATCACTCTTTAATCAACACTTTCCCCGTCATTTCCTGTGGAATTTCTAAGCCTAATAAATATAAGATGGTCGGGGCTATATCTTTTAAAGAGCCACCACCTACTAGGAGCGCATCCTGATATTTTTCGCCGACTAAGATAAACGGTACCTGTTCCAAAGTATGCGCCGTGTAAGGACAACCAGTATCGGGGCAAGCCATCATTTCACAATTTCCATGATCCGCCGTAATTAGCAAGGTGCCTCCTCTAGCTAATACTGCATCAACTACTGCTTGTAAACATTCATCAACTACCTGCACCGCTTTAACAGCCGCTTCTAGCACGCCTGTATGCCCAACCATATCAGGATTAGCATAATTTATAATAATTACATCATATATATCTTTATTTATTTCCTCGATAACTTTAGCTGTAACTTCATAAGCGCTCATTTCGGGTTTAAGATTATAAGTTGCCACTTGCGGGGAAGGAATTAATATTCTAGTTTCTCCCTCATTAGCTTCCTCTACCCCCCCATTAAAAAAGAAAGTTACGTGGGCATATTTTTCAGTTTCTGCAATCCGCAGCTGTTTTAATCCCTCTTGGGCTAAGATTTCCCCTAAAGTATTATCAAAGTTCTGGGGTTTAAAAGCAACTGCCGCCGTGATTGTAGCATCATATTGCGTCATACATACAAAAAATGTTTGCGGTAATACTTCCCGCTTAAAATGATTAAAATCAGTATCTACAAAAGCTCTCGTAATTTCGCGCGCCCGATCAGCTCTAAAATTAAAAAATATGATGCTATCCCCATCATTAACAGTTCCTACCGGCATCCCTGTTTCATCAACTATGACTACCGGCTCCACAAATTCATCGGTTACGCGTTCCTCATAACTATTTTCAATAGCAGCATAAACATTAGGGGCTTTTACCCCGGCACCTAAAACCATAGCCTGATAGAATTTTTCCACCCGCTCCCAGCGGTTATCCCTATCCATGCCATAAAAACGCCCCGATAAAGTAGCGATTTTTCCAACCCCAATTTCCCTGAACTTTTCTTCTACGGCTGCAATATATTCAAGCGCACTTTTGGGCGCTACATCACGTCCATCAAGAAAACCGTGAACCAACACTTTAGATTGTCCCTCAGCTTTACATAGCTTTATTAAAGCATATAAATGTTCTAAATGGCTATGCACCCCTCCATCAGAGAGTAGTCCCATTAAATGGATTGCACCCTGATGTTCCTTAGCATAAGCGATAGCATTTAGAAATTCTTCATTATTATAAAAAGAATTATCCGCAACCGCATTAGAAATACGGGTAATTTCTTGGTAAACAACTCTACCTGCTCCCATATTTAAGTGCCCTACTTCGGAATTACCCATCTGTCCTGTCGGTAAGCCCACATCTTGTCCCGAACAATCCAAAGAAGTTGTAGGGTATTTATCCCGTAAATTATAATAATTATGAGGATTAGCAATTGCTATGGCATTATTCTCCCCATCATTCTTATCTCCCCAGCCATCTAATATCATTAACACAACTGGTTTATCAGACATGTTCACCAATCCTTACGAGCTTAAGCCAAGACGCAGCCTCTAAGCTAGCGCCTCCCACTAAAGCTCCATCTATATCAGCAACCTGTAAAAAATCCCCTAAATTAGTTTCGTTTACACTACCGCCATATAAAATAGGGGTAATAGCCGCGGCTCCTGCCCCCAAAAGCTTTTCTAAATTATTACGGATAAAACTACACATCGCTCCGGCATCGTCAGTGCCGGCATTTTTTCCAGTTCCAATCGCCCATATTGGCTCATAAGCGATAACTAAAGGTGCAGAATTAATTCCTTGCAAATTAACCGCTAACTGTGCAGCTACAACTTCCTCTGCCCGATTACTTTCCCGCTCGGCCAAAGTTTCACCTACACATAAAATGGGTATTAAACCAGCTTCGAGAGCGAACTGCATTTTACGATTAATTTCTGCATCAGTTTCCCCTAATACTTGGCGCCTTTCCGAATGACCAATTATTACATAAGTACAACCAGCATCCTTAAGCATAAAAGGCGCTATTTCACCAGTGTAAGCGCCCTTTTCAGCAGGATACATATTTTGCGCCCCTAATTTTATTGATGAAGCATTTAACATTTGACCTACTATATATAAAGAAGTGTAAGGGGGACATATCACTATATCCACCTTTTCCATATTTTTAACTAAAGGCAAAAACTCTTGACAAAAATCCTGGGCTTCCCCCATAGATTTATTCATTTTCCAATTAGCTACTAATAACTTTCTACGGATTATCTCCACCTCCGGTAATTCTTTAACCACAAGCTACTACACCAGGTAAGGGCAGCCCTTCTAGAAATTCCAAAGTAGCGCCTCCCCCAGTAGAGATATGAGTAATATACTTTTCTAACCCCATATTTTGTACCGCCGCCGCCGAATCTCCGCCCCCGATTACGCTAACGGCCTCTGATTTCGCTACAGCTTTTGCTACTTCCCGGGTGCCGTTGGCAAATTGTTCATATTCATATACTCCTAAAGGCCCATTCCATATAATGGTACGCGCCTTCAGAATTTCTGCGGTAAATAATTTCACCGTTTCCGGCCCGATATCTAGAATCATCATATCATCAGGAACATCAGCCACATTTACCAGTTTAGCTTCTGCACTTTCAGCCACCTCAGTACCCAATACTACATCGACTGGTAATAGAATAGATACCTTTTTACTAGCTGCTTTAGTTAATAAATTCCGTGCTTCCTCTAATAATCCTTCTTCAACCTTAGATTTACCCGTATTATAACCTTGGGCTTTAATAAAAGTATTAGCCATACCGCCCCCGATTAAAATGACGTCTAGCTTTTCGGTAAGATTGCTAATAAGGGCTAACTTATCCGCTACTTTAGCTCCGCCTAGAATGGCTAATCTCGGTCTTTGCGGTGATTCCAAGACCTCTTGCAGCATCTTTATTTCTTTTTCCATTAAAAAACCAGCATAAGCAGGTAAAAACTGTGCTACACCAGCAGTTGAAGCATGAGCCCGATGAGCAGATCCGAAAGCATCATTAACATAAATATCTCCTAAAGAGGCTAGTTCCTTAGCAAACTTCACCTCATTCTGTTCTTCTTCCTCATAAAATCGGACATTTTCTAATAACAGGACTTCCCCCGCTTGTAACTTATCAGCGGCTGCTTTAACTTCAGCACCGATACAGTCAGGAGCCATTTGCACAGGTCTATTTAACAACGTAGCTAAATGTTCCCCAACAGGCTTTAGGCTGTATTTTCCCTTATTATCGGCTTTAGGTCTGCCTAAGTGGCTCATAAGAATTAAACTAGCCCCTTGTTCAAGAAGATAATTAATCGTAGGAATAGGGGCTGCCATCTTCGTATCATCAATTATTTGTCCGGCCTTATCCATAGGTATATTAAAATCAACCCGCATTAATACTTTTTTCCCTTGAAGCTCAACATCCTGCAAAGTTCTCAACTACTTAGCACCTCCGCGATTATAAGCCTTGGGCGGCTATATAAGATACTGCATCAACAACTCTCACCGAATAACCCCATTCATTATCATACCAAGCAACGATTTTAGCCATCTTATCCCCCATAGTCATAGTCAAAAGCCCGTCGACTACAGCTGAATGGCTTTCGCCATTATAATCACTGGAAACGAGTGGTAGTTCGGTATATTTTAAAATGTTTTTTAAGCTATTTTCGCTGGCATTTTTAAAGGCTTGATTAATAGCTTCAGGACTAGCTGATTTTTCTAACTCTACCGTTAAATCAATCATCGATACATTAGGTGTAGGTACCCTAACCGCCATACCATCTAATTTACCTTTAAGTTCAGGAATAACTAAACCGACAGCTGAAGCAGCACCGGTAGTGGTGGGAATAAGGGATAAAGCCGCCGCTCTAGCCCGTCTCAAATCAGAATGTTCTAAATCTAATACTCGTTGGTCATTAGTGTAAGAATGGATAGTATTCATCATGCCTTGCACAATACCAAATTCATCTAACAATACTTTGGCTACTGGTGCTAAACAGTTAGTAGTACATGATGCATTAGAAATGATATCATATTCCGGTTTATACTTATCATGGTTTACCCCCATGACCATCGTTAATTCTAAGTCCTTACCCGGAGCCGTAATTACTACCTTCGAAGCCCCGGCTTTAAGGTGTTTACCCGCTTTCTCCTTACTTCTGAAAACCCCGGTACCTTCGACTACTATTTGTACTCCCAGCTCTTTCCAAGGAAGTTTTTCCGGGTCCTTTTCATTTAAGTACTTAATTTGTTTACCATCAACTATAATATTATTATCTTTAATTTCGACATCACCTAAATAAGTTCCATGGATAGAATCATATTTAAATAAATGAGCACTGCTAGAAACATCCCCTAAATCATTTATAGCTACAACTTCGACATCATCTCTTTGCATAGCTACTCTTAATACTAACCGCCCAATCCGACCGAACCCATTAATCGCAACCCTTACTGCCAAGATAATCATCCTTTCTACGTTAATTTATCTATTGTTTATTAATATCCCTTACCGCGAAAAAGTTCATAAATTAGATTGCCCTATTTCACAAAATATTATATATAAATACAATAATCTATACTGGATAAAAATAGTATAGGCAATTAAATATTATATCACAAAATAATAAAAATGATACCTATGTCATGGGGACGGGGGTATTGACACACTTTTGGAAAGTAAGGAGTTAGGGGACCTAATAACGTCTCCGGGAGATGGTGGAGCCGATGCCTAGTTCTTGTCTATATTTAGCTACAGTGCGGCGAGATATTTGAATACCTTTTGCGCATAACATGGTGGCTATTGTATCATCACTCAGAGGCTTATTCACATCTTCTTCAGCAATTATCTGTTCCAGCGTATGTTTAATACTCTTACTCGACACCTTATCTTCTTCGCAGGCACCAACTCCAGTGCTGAAAAAGTATTTTAATTCGAAAAGTCCTTGGGGGGTCTGGATATACTTATTAGTAGTGGCACGGCTGACGGTCGATTCATGCACCTCGACTAATTCGGCTACCTGTTTGAGGTTAAGCGGTTTTATATATTTTACCCCTTTATCCAGAAAATCTTTTTGAATATCTACGATACAACGGGCAACTTTATATAAAGTCATGCGCCTTTGTTCAATACTTTTTAACAGCCATACAGCCGAACCTATTTTTTCTTCCATATACTTTTTTGTTTCATCAGTAGTATCAGGTTGTTTAAAAACGTTTTCATAAGATTTATTAATCAGGAGACGGGGAAATTGAAAATCATTAACTACTACCACATATTCCCCCTCTATTTTTTCCACAAAAACATCCGGTAAAATATACTTCACTTCATTAGTACCGTACTGCAATCCCGGTTTAGGGTCTAAGGTTCTAATTAAATCGGCGGCTTCCTGTACTTCCTGCACAGAAACGCCTAGTTTTTGAGCTATATGGTTAAGGCGGCTTTTGCCTAAATCAGCCAGATGTTCCCTAATTATTTGTACTGCCAGGGAATCTTCCTGTTCATAATATTTTAATTGCAGCAATAGACATTCTACTAAATTTTTGGCTCCTACTCCATATGGAGTAAATGATTGGATAATATCTAAAACCCCATACGCCCTCTCCATATCAACCTGAAATTCGGCGGCTACTTCCGCCATATCGATACACAAATAGCCATTTTGATCGATATTGCCGATTAAATATAAGCCGATTCTAAGCTGTTCACGATCACAAGTAGTCAATCTTAATTGAAATTCTAAATGCTCATAAAGACTAGGGGTACTAGTTACGAAATTTTCGAAGGACTTGCCTTCTTCCGTATCTTTAGCCGTATAGCCGATATCTCGGTCATTATAATATTCTAGCCATTCCTCAATCTTACTAGTATCATTAGCCTCTTCCTTAGATTCGGGCACATCTTCAGGCTCCCGTTCTTCTAAAAAAGGATTCTCTTCTAACTCTTTTTGAATATGTTCCGCCAGTTCCAGTGTGGACATCTGTAAAATGGCAATAGCTTGACGTAACTCAGGAGTCATCATCAACTTTTGTTGTTGCTCCAGGGAAATATCATGCCCTAATTTCAATGTCCTTCCCTCACTTTCAGCTATCTTATCTAATACAGGCTCACCAATGAATTAATACTACAATTGTTATACGATATCCTTTAATACAATTCCAGCAGCTCCTCGGCTATTTTCTCTAGCCGGCGCATCCGATAAGCAACCCCCGATTTACTAAGGGGGGGATTAATAAGTTCTCCTAATTCCTTTAACGTAGCCTCAGGATTATCCAGCCTGAGTATAGCTAACTCCCTAAGTTGATAAGGCAGTGTTTCTATACCTTGTCCCAAAGATAACTTTCGAATAAGCTCAGTTTGTCTTACCGCCGCATCTATCGTTTTAGCTAAATTCGCCGTTTCACAATTAACATGGCGATTAACGCTATTACGCATCGATTTTAAAATCCGCACATTTTCAAA
>CAZYLY010000055.1:0-3577 GCA_964648825.1 uncultured Syntrophomonadaceae bacterium | reverse complement strand
CTACACGGCAAATTGATAAGCTATTAAAAGAGACGTCTTGATTTAAATAACAATCATTTTCAAATTCTAATAATGCCTGATTAGCCCCTACAATTCTTAGAAAATCAGCTATTTGGTCACTTTCTTTTATATATAACAACTTGCTTTTTTTACGGGCAATTATTTTCCCTTCTACCCCGAACTTGTATAGAATTTTTTGCACTTCTTTAGCTAAAATATCATCACTAATTATTAATTCTAAATGATAATCACTTTCAGGCCGATTAACAAAACCGCGGGCTAAAAAAAGTCCTCTCAGATAAGCCCGTTTACAACAGCTTTTCATAAGTATTCCGTCCAAGCGCGGCTTTATTTTGTTATGCTCTATTACTACTAACTCATTTAAACACTTCAATTCATCCGCAGATAAAAGTGTATTTACCGCATAACCCCGACTTTTACGCATCTTACTTCTTTCAATTATCGTTACTGAGGAAGTTAACCGGCAAACATCTTTTAAATATTTGAAAATTTTACGGGCGATAGCCGGATTATCAGATTCCACCGTCATTACATAATTGCCATCAGATCTGATAATACGGGATTTATTTAAAAGCAAAGCCGCTAACTCCGCTCGAACGCAACATTCCTTATCCGGTATAATTCTAGCTAATTCATTTCTAACATCAGCAGAAAAACTCATTACACATCTTCCTTAAAAACAGGTTTTCAACTATCCCTTTCCAACATCTTCAAAATTGCTAAGGCTAATTTATCAGGGTCATGCCAAGCCACATCATCATCTGATACCAGGTCTGCCTCAATAATATTAACCCCCATCTGTAAAATCTCCTCATTACTAGCTATTACGGGTATGGCCTTCTCCTTTTTATACCTAAGTAATCTATGTTCATCAATAATGCCGGAATTCACAATAATATAATCGATTAGAGGTTCATTAACATGTTCTAAAATCACCTTCAAATGGTCAGCAGCCGTATAATCGTCAGTTTCCCCTAACTCAGTCATAATATTGCTGACATAAAAAGTCTTAGCCGGCGAGGCTACTATGTTTTCCTTAATCCCTGGCACTAATAAATTAGGCATAATACTAGTGAACAGGCTCCCAGGCCCGATTACAATCCCATCAGCGGAATTTATAGCATTTATAGCTTCAGGCAGCGGGCTGCACGTTTCTGGTTCTAAAAATAATCTTTCAATTTTACTTTCATAAGCCCGCAAAGCTGTCTCACCGTAAATAGTCGAGCCATCCAGCATTTTAGCCCCTAATATCACTTGTTCTAAGGTAGCAGGCAGTACTCTGCCACGAACGGCTAGAACTTTGCTTATTTCACGGATAGCTGAATTAAAGTCACCGGTAATATCAGTCATAGCTACTAAAAGTAAATTGCCTAAGTTATGACCTTGCAGGCTATTATCGCCCCCAAAGCGATGTTGAAAAACTTTATCCATAAGGGTTTCCGTTTCCGCCAAAGCAACGAGGCAATTACGAATACCCGGAGGCAATACTCCTAGTTCAGCCCTAAGACGACCTGAACTTCCGCCATCATCACTAACTGATACGATAGCAGTTAAATTCGAGGTATATTTCTTTAACCCTTTTAATAAAACCGATAATCCGGTTCCTCCACCTAAAACAACAATTTTCGGTTCATTTATACTAATAGCCATTTAATCCTCCACAATGTACCTTGACACATCTCTATGTCGTACATGCACATTATATCCCATTTTCTTGATTTGGCGCGCCATATACTCGGTTAAGACTACCGAACGATGTTGTCCGCCGGTACAACCGATAGCCACCTCTAGATTAGTCTTCCCTTCCGTAATATAATGGGGAATTAAGAATTTTAATAGATTCAAAAAACGACGGGCAAAAGATTTTGTAATCGGAGAATCGAGCACAAAATCCCTTACTTCCTTATCATAACCAGTCATATTCTTAAGTAACGGATCATAAAAAGGATTAGGAATAAAGCGCACATCAATAACTATATCCGAATCTAACGGAGTACCGGCTTTATAGCCAAAAGAGGAAATATTGACGGTAAACTTATGAACATTAACTCCGCCATATAACGAATCTAATTTTTCCTTCAATTGTTTCGGGCTAAGATTAGAAGTGTCAATAATTAGGTTAGCTTTACCCCTAATCTCCTCTAATAATTTGCGTTCCTCCTGAATATTGTCTAACAAGCGCCCGCCCCCCAGGGGGTGACGACGGCGCGATTCCTTGAATCTTCTTACTAAAGCCTCCTCAGAAGCTTCCAAGAAAATAATTTCAAAAGCAATATGTTCCCGTTCCAATTCCTCCAAAGCATTATTCAAATCGTGAAAGAACTCCCCGCCCCGCACATCAATAACTAAGGCTACCCGGCTTACTTTACCGTCTGATTGCATACTTAACTCGATGAATTTTGTCAAAAGTACCGGGGGTAAATTATCTACACAATAATAGCCCGCATCTTCCAGGGAGTTAATAACTTGAGTTTTACCGGCTCCAGAAAGTCCAGTAATTATTAAAATGTGTAAGTCCTCATTTTTTTTGACCATGTAGAATATCCTCCCCTGCTAAATAAATTAGCTACTTTTTCTTCCCCTAAGTTAAGTTTCTTAATTATCTTTTCACCATATTCCAAATTACCTACTGATTCCATAAAGTGGGCATCACTATTTACAATAAAATTCGCTCCATACTTATCCGCTTCCATTATAACAGAAATATCAGGATGCTCGTGTCCACAATTTATTTCAAATAAAACCTCGTGTTTAGCACAAGCCTTAGCCACCTCGGCTACCTCCACTTTAAAAAATAATCCGGGATGCGATAAAATATCTATGCTAGGGTTATTTTCGATTGCAGCGACACAAGCTTTAGTATTATTATTTATTGCTTTTTCCTGCTGCCCTTTCCCTAAATGGCGCAAAGAATTTTGCGCCATTATCCTAAAACCCCCTTCCAGCGAAGTTGGTAAAGTATAAGGATGTAAGCCTGCAATTAAAATGTCCATTTCTTCAATTACGGCCGGACTTATATCTAAAGAGCCGCTTTCATCACGAATATTGGCTTCTGCCCCTAATAAAATCTTAATATCATCATATTCTTCATTAAGCTTATCAATTATTTTACGTAGCTTAAGATAAACTTTATCACCCTTAACTCCGATTACAGCTGCTAAAGGTCCATGGTCAGTAATCGCCACTTCTTTAAGCCCCCTACTTCGAGCCGCCCATACTACATCTTCCACACCCTGCTTAGCATCACTGTAATTACTATGGGTATGATAGTCCCCGTAAAATTCCACGCTTAAAACCTCCGCTATCAGACTTGCCCTTAATTTAACCTGCTTCCCCAATTTTTATTACTATGTCATGGGGACGGGGGTTTTGACACACTTTCCTACTATATGCCGGCTTGCGCGAAAGAATGAATAATCAAGGACTAATTGAATGCTGTAATAATGTTATAAGAATGTACAAAGGAGTGACGGTTATGGCGATTTAGTAGTTATGAGTATTAAAACTTATGAAAATATGTTAAAAGATAGCGAGCTAGACAGGAAAATTGCCCAAG
>CAZYLY010000054.1:6785-11248 GCA_964648825.1 uncultured Syntrophomonadaceae bacterium | reverse complement strand
ACGGTTAATCCAGTTAAACTTAAATCGGAAACCGATACTTTAAAAATAAAGGGGGAAAACTTCGATAAAATCGGAACAGGTCCTAATCAAGTAAAGGCATCTTATCGGGCTGAACTTACTGAAATCGATATAAGTAATAAGGTGGATGGAGATCAGAAAGGGATAACGGTTGAGAATATTACAGGGGTTTTAGGCAACCAAAATCTTTCCTTTACCCGGGAATCTACTTTGCCTGGTGAGATAAAATTTGATCCTGGTCATCCTGATATTAAACTTAAGGTTGAGTATGGTTATTTAGGGGCTTTTCGTATATATGACGATTTAAATATTTCTGCTGATATAGAAATGTATCCTAATCGTGGACCTAAGGGAACTAAAGTGTATTTCCAAGCCGAAAATCTTCAAGAGGATATGAGTGTATTTTTCTTAAAAGCTGGTGATGGAACTGATAGTTTCAAACAAAGCAATAAAGGAACCTTTATAAAATATACCCCCAAGCAAAATCCGGGGGAAAAAGATGTTTTTATCGTGGAACTTCCTAATGCGTTAGGCATAGGCGAATACGAAGTTTACCTTACTAATATGATTAATCCTGAGGATATACCCGAACATAAAAGTAAACGGGAGAGAAGGCTGGGACAACGGTTTACAGTAATTGATAGCAGTTCTCAAGGGCAAATACTCGGTTTAAGCCCCAACCGTGGTCCAGATGGGGGCTTAGAAAATGTAACTATTCAAGCCAGAAATATTGCTAGTATAAGCCCTAATATTTTTGCGCCGGCGGCTGATGCAAATTTAACCGTAGAAGTACAAGGTCAAGAATTAATCGTTAAATATGATAAAGGTAAATATAAGGAGTTCGAAAAAGATGAGGATGCCCAGCTTATCCGTACTATTAGTTTTATAATTGGAGGCACAGCCACATTTAATGATGCTTCTAAGCAAGTTGTATCCCCTAGCGGACTAGATAGTTTATCAGTTAATATTCCTTCGATTGCATTTGTGGATATTGATCTTCCGGTAGATGTTCAAGCCACAATTAAAACTGAGGTTATTTATAATGATGCAGAACATACTACCATTGTTTTTCAGGAAGAAATAATTAAGACCAAAAGCTTTACTTTCTATCCTAGTACGGTAATGCCAGCTATAGAAAAAGCCGTCCCCAACAAAATTATGATAGATAATGATTATAAAATTTCCGAAGATAGAATGATAGCTATATATGGTAACAACTTAATGATTCATAAATATGAAGAAGACGGACAAATCATTGTACGCTATCCGATTATTAAGCTAGGCAATTTAGAGTTTAATAAAAATGAACAACCAAACTTAGAAGTTTTAGTTATGGATAACTTAAATAATGTTTTAGATGGTTCTACTGGCAGAGAAATGGGAACGAAAATCCTTTTGACTATTCCCGCGGGAACCGGTGGTGGTATTGGGCCGGGTACGGCTAATATAGAAATTACTAATCCTATGAGGTTTTCTAAGCAAAACGGCCGTACAGCTACGGCGATTGATGCTATTGAATTCGTGCGTAATGTGCAAAAACCTTATATTGAGAATGTAACCCCGGATGTAGTACCGGTTGCCGGAGGGGAGGAAGTTGTTATCCAGGGCAGTAACTTTAGACCGGGGGTGAAAGTTTTCATCGATGGTAATGAGGTGAAAAATGTAGCTCAAGATGGAGCCGGAGAGAAAATAACTTTTAAAGCTCCTGCTGGAAGAGCCGGGGTAACTCAGTTACAAGTTATGAATGCCGATGGCGGTATTGCGGTTTGGCCATTTAGTTATGTAACTACCTATACGGAGCCTAAAATATCTGATTTTAACCCGAAAAAGGGTTCTTACGGCACTTTAGTAGTAATAAAAGGACAAAACTTTCTTAGACCTGATCCTACTGCATTGGTCGGTGAAACCATAAAGTTAGTAGGGACTAGAATTTTACTGGAAAATGAGGATATTAATAAATATAATCTGGATGAATATAACCGGATAGCTTTACAAGCATATACTTCACCTGCTGACGATTTAATTATTAATAATGACGGCAAATTAGCAGATTATTATCATAGTGTTATTTTAGAAAATAGCTTAGTAACAGGTAGTTATTATGTATTACGCCAAGACCCTAATGGCACTATAAGACTTACTAATGGGAAAGAGGATACCTATGTTATAGAAAAAAGTACCACAGGTTTAAAGGCCTTAAGTCAAACTGGCAGAAGCTATGAGGTAGCAGTGTCTGATGTTGATATAGTATTGACCGGTGATACTACTTTGACCTTGAAAATGAAAACTCCTTACTATGTAGATGGTGCTGCTAAGAAAATTACTGGTAATAGGGTAAAAGTAATTAGCAATGAAGAGATTCATTTTGAAGTTCCGGCTATGCAAGAAGGTTACCATGATTTAACGGTTATTAATCCAGATACGAAAAGGGATAGCCGCATAGATAATCAAGGATTTTATTATTTCATACAACCAGATTCTAATCCGGTAATAGTAAAAATAGACCCTTTTGAAGGCTCCGTAAAAGGCGGATACACTATAGATATTATTGGACAGGATTTTCAAGATGATGGACAAAAGAAAACTAGTGTAACTATTAATGGTGTGGCCATAAGCCCGCAAGATACTATAGTTAGCCCGGATGGTACTAAGATAACGGTTTTAGTACCTGCTTATCCCGGTGATTTATGGAAGGATAAAGGCACGGGCAGATTAGCAGTTCCAGTAGTTATAGTTAATCCTGATGGGGCTTCAGCTAATAAAGAAAAGGGCTTTACATACGTAGTTCCGAGTAGTAACCCAGAAATAATAAAGATGGAACCGGCTAAAGGCAGCGCAGCAGGGGGCGATATTCTGGAAATTACCGGCAGGGACTTTCGCTTTTATGAGCCGTATGAAGATTTAAATAATGACCGTATATGGAGTATGAATGAACCTTACTCGGATATTAATAATAATGGTCAACACGATGACTATAGGAATAAAACGGTAGATGAATGGAAGGTATTGCTGGGTGATAATTATGCTTCTTTAGTCATACCGGTACTGCCGAAAGTTTATTTCGGTGATAAACCAGCCGAAGTGATTGAGTTTTCTACTGGTTATCTTAAAGTTAAAACTCCGGCGGGCAAAACCGGCAAGGTTGATGTTTATATTGTAAATAATGATGCGGGGGTATCACCAAAAGCAGCCTTTACTTATGAAGGGTCTAATCCCAAAATTACTAAATTAATACCCAATGAGGGCAGCCGCAATGGCAGAGAAAAGGTAGAAGTTATCGGGGAAGGTCTATTTGCCAGTACGATTCAAGTTTATTCTGCCAGTAATACTGCGGCAAGCGAACATAATATGCCGGTAGTCCGCTTTGGACAAATAATAAATAATAGTCGTATTGATAACGGCAGAGCTACAGTAGTATTAGAGGGTGGTCTGGAAGTATCATATGATGCTACTAGCCCGGCCAATAAAAAAGTTAAAATAGTTTTAAAAGAAGCAACAGAAATATATGAGGCTACGATAGAAAATTATGATGATTCCGTGAAATATGTAGATTTAAGCTTGCTGCGCAGTAGTGTGGGAGGCGTAACTAGTAATTACGGCGGTTATGAGCTAATAAAATTAGAAGTTGAAGACCGCCGCCTTAACGTAGAACGGGGCTATTCACCAAGAGTAACTGCTGAAAGGGCTACTCAAATGGTAGTAATGACCCCTTCCTATTACACCGTCGCTAAAGTTTTAGTTACTATTTTTAACCCTGATGGCGGCACTGCTACCGGACAATATGAGTACAAAAATCCTGATAGCAGACCGCAGATAACAAATATAACTAGGGATACAAAAAGTCCGGTTACCACGTTTATTGAAGGCAAGAATATAAAATTATTAAATATTAATTATCGGAGCAGAAGTCGGGTGACGATTTTCGGCAGTGATTTTAGGGAAGGGGCTAAAATTCAGATTGGCAGTTTATTGACTATTGAGCCGAAGGATATAACCTATGAACTTCCCAATAAAATGACATTTATTATGCCAGATATACCTGAAAATGCCTTAAATGAATTATATCGCATTATAATTATAAATACTGACGGGGCTTCAGCTAGTTCGGATTTATTGGAGCCGCCGATTATGCTGCAATTTACTAAGGGAGAAACTGATCCTAAGATTACTAAGATATCTCCTACACTAGGGCCGGCTGCAGGCGGAACCTTAGTAAAAATTGAAGGCGAAGATTTTAGGGCATCTATGTCTGGTTATGCAGGGGAAATGCCCCAGGTCTTTTTTGGAGAACAACCGGCTAACCAAGTTGAAGTCGTTGATTATAAGACTATACAAGTAATTTCGCCTTTGAATAAACCCGGACCTTTAAGTATCAGGGTAGAAAACCCTGACGGGGCTATCTCTACTCCAGATAGTAATTATAATTATATTAGCAGCCCTAAAGT
>CAZYLY010000054.1:0-6775 GCA_964648825.1 uncultured Syntrophomonadaceae bacterium | reverse complement strand
CAGAAACTACGCGGCTTAATAATGTCTCAGTAACCGGCGGGCAAGAGATTAAAATTAAAGGAACAGGCTTTATGGAAGGGGCTAAAGTTATCTTTATGCCTGATACGAAGGAAGCTGCTGCTGAAACCGCGGGCAATATTATTTACCGGGTCGGCACTAAAGAGGAAGAATTTAGCGGTAGTAAGTTTACTAGTAATATTATAGTTAATTATACGCTAGAATCAGGGACAGATGGTGTGGAAGTTAAGTTTGTGGACGGGGAAACTTTAACGGTTAAGGTTCCTCCCGGAAAATTGGAGGGTAAGGGACTTATAGTGGTTAATCCAGATAAAGGGGCGAGTGATATTTATGAGGATATTACTTACGGCTTACCGGGCATAGATGCACCTTTAGGGGTAACTGCTGAACTTATCCATGATAAGCATAATAATACTGATACTGGTATTAAAGTGGTTTGGAACGAAGTTAAAGGAGCGACTGAATATGAAATATATGTAGTTAAAGATGGGCAGATGGAGTTTATAGGTTCTACCAAGCTATTAGCCTACATCCATGAGGATATTGAACCGCGGACTACGTATAAATTCATCGTTACAGCAGTCGGTAATTTCGGTTCTTCTAAACCTTCAGCGGAAAGTAATGAAGTTAGAACCGGACGGGAAGTAGGAGTACCAGATCGGGACGGAGGGGTAATAGAGAATACTAAGCAAGAGAAAAAAGGCAATATAGCCTTAATCAGTATCGGTACTACAGAAAATCGTGCTAATATAGTTTTAGATTTAACTAGAGGTGAACTAGCGGGGGCTAAGGAAGTAACCTTAAGTATTCCGGCTGAAGTGATAAGTAATAAGCGCTATATGAATATCGATATTAAAGGTAATGATTTTGTAGTGAAGCTCACTCCGGGCGTTTTCTACCATAATCAAGTCAGCCAAAATGCTAATAAAAAGGAGGCTGGAGTAAGGTTTACGATTAAACCTGTCAATACTAGTGCGGTTTCGTCAGCTAACGGCTTATCTGCGGTTTATGAATTAAAAGCTGATTTTTATATAGATAAAACTACATCACCTTATGATTATATCGCCTCTAATATGAGTATTGTTTTAGATTATGATGTTAGAAAAGCTAACTTGCGTAATTTCCGTAATGTATCTATAAGCAGGCATGACCCCTACAGTAACAGTTGGCAAGCTTTGCGCCAGGATACTTATTTATCGGGTGCGACTTCTGCCAGCATTAATCGTCTAGGTAATTATGGAGTAATAGGAGGGAGAAATTAATGCGTAAAATAATTAGTCTAATTATCGCTGTAATGCTTTTAATTCCTGGCAGTATAGCTATTGCTAACTATAATCCATTGGTGGCTGGAGAGATTGAAGGTTATTTAATAAATATTACTATTACTCCCGAAACTGAGGCAACTGAGGAAGCGGAAGGAACCCCCCAGGTAGTTATAGCCCGGATTGAAACTTATGGGGGACAGTTTTATGAACTGGAAATAGATGAGCGGGCAAATCTTATGATTGATAGACGTTTAGTTAACCTGCATGATTTTAAATCAGGGATGGAGGTTTATGGTAAGCTGCAAGGCCGTAAACTGACTAGTATAGAAGCCTATTCTACCTCTGTTATGGGGCATACGGAACCAGGCAGCTTAGTCCGCACCGGAATTATTACTAATATGGAGGCTAATCAGCTCCAAGTAAAGTTATCTAATGGGGACATCAAGACTTATAGTATTAATCCGGCCACCTTAGTTTTAAAACAAGGACAACAAATTACCCCGGATATTTTATATACGGGTGATAAGGTAAGAATATTTTTTGATGATATTAATGTTAGTATGGTAAATAGGGTAGAAGTGGAAGGCAATTCCATCTTAATTAATAATATATTTAAGGGGGATTTAAGTTCGATTGATAATACCCGCAGTATGATTAATATTGATAATATAGAAACCTTCCGCAATGGTAGCTTTGAAAAACAAGGAACTGCACTTAAGATACCTTATTCCCGTGATTTATTAGCCTACGTTGGCACCCAGAAGTTTCCTATTACTAATCTTAAGTATTATAAAGGTAAAACGGTTTATGTAGCGACTAAATCTATCATGGGTAAGGAAGTAATTGAGCGTATAATCGTGAAAAATCAGTATGAATCAGGTTTTTCGGGTAAAATTCAAGATGTAAATTGGTATGCAACGGCTATAGAAATGGGGAATCGCAATTTTAATTTTTATGACGGCAGTATCATCGTGAAGGATGGACGGCTGCAAGAAAGCACCATTTTATCTAATAATTCCGATGTTTATGTATTAGCTGATGGTTTGGGCACTAACCGAATTGCTAACCTTATTTACATCTATAATATCAGCATTAATAACTCTTCTCTGGGGCAAAACAATTTTTATGTGGGGCGCTTAGACCAGATTGCTCAAGACTTTTTATGGTTAGATGATTTCTTCTTATTAAGCGATAATAATTGGGAAGCCTTTAGCGAACCGAAAGAACTTTTCTACGATAATGATACTTTTATTTATAACAGTGAAGATAAAAAGCAGATTACTAATCTAGAATTTTGGGCAGGAGATTATACGGTTGACGAAGATAATACAAGGGATTCGAGCTTAAAGGACTGGTATGCTTATGTATATACTGATGGTGATCGGGTAGTTAGTATTAAGCTGCAAAAATCTATGGATTCCCTCTTAGGACAACGTATTACTACCGGCAGAGTGGAACAAGTAATAGATGATAGTATGGTAGGTTGGACGCTTAAGTTAAGAGATGCGAATGATTTTAGCCAGGCTAAAAATCAATGGATGCCTAAAACTAGCAGCTTAAGCCTAAGCATAGATGATGCTATGATTATTAAATATGGCCAGCTTATTACCCCCGGCGAGTTAAGAAATGGGGATATGTTGTATTTAGTAAGGGATGATTTTAAGACGAAAATTGTGTTAGTGAAGTAACTAGTAGGGGCGACCCGTAGTCGCCGGGTAATACTCTATTAATAAAGGAGCAAAGATATGAAAAGAGTTTCGGCTTATTTCTTAGCATTAATCGTAATACTGGCACTTCCGGTGGCAGCGTACGGCGAACCGCCTGATTTTAACGGGGGAGTTTATAATGAATATGAATATGAGGAAGTTATATTCATATCGGGTGAACCGATTATTTTTAAAGGTACTCTAGATATTTCTAAAAGCGAAAAAGCAGATTCGGCTTCAGTAAGCTACAAGTATAAGCTGTCTCCGGTAGATAAAACTATGGCCGGCAGCCTTGACAGGCGTATAACTTATGAAACTGAATATAATGTAAGAACTGACAAAGGGCAAACCACCGCTCAGACTAATCTCAAGACTTATCGGGAAACTATTCAAATAGGCACAGATAAATATACTTTATCTGATTACCAGCTGTCCAAATCTGATGTTATAGATAATCGCCCGGCTTCCGATTTTTATTCTGGTACGATAACGGGGCGCAAAGTTTATGATATTAATAAAAATCAAGGGAAAGTAATCATTGATTTTAGCGGCGGGGATGTCGGTTATAAGAATTTTTGGGGTAATACTGAAACCCAAATGATTGAATACGATATATCAGTTGACCGGGAAATAGCCCCGGAAAAAGGTGCTGAAGACCAAAAAACACGTAACGCCTCTTGGTCAGGTACAGTTACTATATTTGCTTCGGACAGCATGAATAAAACTTTGCAATATACCGATAATCAAGCCTCCTTATCTAGCTTTTCCGGGGGTCATATGCGCATTACTAATCAGGAATTAGTAGCGCGTCTGGATTATAATTTACCTTATGTAGTTGAGGGGGAAGTACGCTCTAGTCGTAATCGGGGTAGTATAGAATTAAGTAAGAATTTATTACCTAAAATTGAACGGTTAGTAGTGCCTAAATTCAGGGACGTAGGAGGACACTGGGCAGAGGAGGACATAAGTAAGTTATATTCGTTAGATGTATTTGAAGGTAATTCGGCTTTTTTTGCCCCGGATGTTCCGATGACCCGTATGGAATTCACCACTGCTATTATGAAAGCCTGTAATATCAGAGTTTTAGCGGAAGAACCTAAAAAGACAGCTAGAAATAGAAATACGGCTGCAGAAACCTCACCTTTTAAAGATATTAATACTAGCCATCCCCAATATTCGTATTTAAAAGAAGCGGTGGAAAAAGGAATTATCAGCGGGGTTTCCCAAGATTTATTTGCCCCCGAAGATAAATTATCCCGGGCGCAAGCTATTACCATACTTATAAGGGCTTTAGGTTTTGAAAATAAAGCTCCTACTCCTGGTTATATAACTTCCTTTACCGATGATTATGCTATTCCCGAATGGGCTAAAGACAGCTTTTTCGTCGCTCAAGAGATCGGTTTAATCTATGGGGATACTGCTAATCGGGCTAATCCCAACCAGATTATGACTAGAGCCGAGGCCTCAGCTATGCTAGTCCGTTTCTTAGGCTTTTTAGAGCGGGATTTACAGCTGGATTACCGGGAACATATTATTCTGTATAACTAGAATGAAACAGTAATACTTCCAAATCTTTCTGGTTGAATATATATATATTCAACTAACGCAGTTTAGTTCCTAGAAAAAAACCAACTGAAACTAAGTAGGTGAACAGGCTATGAACTTATTTAAAATATATTGCATAACTATGTCGATTGCTATATTAATAGTAGGTGGTTTAATTTATGCGGTTCAACCAGCAGATAATACAGCGGCTTTAGCAGTTGAGCAAGCAAAATCGGCTAGAGTTGATGCGCTTACTGAAACACCCAACTTATTTCCCCATCCACAAAAAACTAACTATCAGATGAGCTTATATCTAGATATTAATAAGCGGATTTTACGTGGTACTACCCTGTTAAACACGGAAAATACCAGCGGCAAAGTCTTAAATGAATTGTGGTTTACTACTTACCCTAATGCTTTCAGGAAACAGTCTGTTTCTCCGGCTCCTGCTAAAGCTTATTATTCTGGATTTGATGAGGGCTGGTTGGAGTTTGGGGAGATTAAAGTAAACGGAAAACCGGCGACTCACAAATTAGAAGGTGTTTCTGCCCAAGTTAATCCTGCCGGTCCTATACTGCCTAATCAGTCTATGGAAATAGAAATGCAATGGACAATCAAAATACCTAAAGCAGCCTATCGCTTTGGGACTAAAGATAATGTACTTATGTTAGGCAACTTTTATCCCTTGCTTAATGTCTTAAGTGAAGAGTGGCATATTTCGTATAATTCGCGTTTTGGAGATCCCTTTTGCTTTCATTCTGCTAATTATTTAGTCAGGATTAATACTCCTGAAAATTATCAAATAGTAGCTACCGGCACAACTTTACAAAAGATAGCTGAAGATGACGGACGGCAGACACACCTGATTAAGGCGCTTGATGTCAGGGATTTTTCTTTAGCAGTTTTGTATAATTATGCGGAAATAAGCCAGACTTTAGGTAATACACAAGTTAATCTTTATTTACCCCAGAATAATTCTTCACTAGGCACCAGGCTGTTAGCAGAAACTAGTGCCATACTTAAACATTATTCCCAGGAATTTGGTTCTTACCCTTACCCTTATTTTAATGTAGCCTTTGTACCTATGGAGGGGTTTCAAGGCATGGAATATTCGGGATTAATTTTTTTACGGGATGATTTTTTACAGCCAAATTATGATAGTAATCATCGTGATTTTATATTAGCACATGAAATTGCTCACCAATGGTGGTATGGGATGGTAGGTAATGACCAAATAAAAGAGCCCTGGCTAGATGAAGGATTAGCCAATTGGTCAGCCTATAAATGTTTACATAATATTAAAAATCAACCCTTACCGAAAAGAAATTATTCTAAAAGTAACTTAGCCAAAGGATTGAAGGATTGTTATTCTACTTCGGAGTATTATGATACCGCCTATTCTGGGGGGGAAGCGTTCTGGTTTAGTTTGGAAAAAGAACTCGGAACTGATACAGTTATAAGGATATTAAAAAGGTATTTATTTGATTTTAAATATAAAATTGCTACTAGCTCCGATTTGTTTACAATTATTAATGAGGAGGCTCCCCAAGAGGTGGATAGCTTTTTAGCTAAATGGTATAATCCTTAAGTACTATATTAGTCCGCCATTTTCACGTATAATATCTACAGCTACTTGGTAATTATGGTTATCGATAAACATAATTAAGATGTAATTATAAGCGGGGCTAAACGCATACTGGGAGGATAAACCACTGACTAGCGGGTCAGCTGCTAATAAGGGGCCGTAAGATTTATCATACCCACTATGGCCATAAACTAAAGAGGATATAGTATGGTTAGGAATGAACTTAGCGGGATTAAGCTGTAAGGGGCTGATTTCCATATCGGAAAAACCGGCTGTTTCTAAAGCTGATACCGCCTGTTTGGCGGCAGAATAATCAGTAAAGTAAGCTAATAATGAGCGTTCTCCTGGATTAAGTTGCATTAAATATTACCTCCTGCAATTAAAATTAGAATTTGTGGTTAATTGTTAGTTTAGTTTTGCCTAACTTTATGTAAAATATAGATGATGGGGAAAAATTATTAGGAGGACATTCATGAACCTTGTACAAGAAGTTAAAGACCATATTCAGCAAATAATTTGCGCCGCCCTACAATCGTGTAAGCAAAACGGGGCTTTTGATTTTGCTTCTATTCCAGAATTTGTAATAGAAGTACCGCGGGAAAAAGAACATGGGGATTTTGCCTGTAATGTTGCGATGTTAATGGCGAAACAAGCGA
>CAZYLY010000053.1:1576-11373 GCA_964648825.1 uncultured Syntrophomonadaceae bacterium | reverse complement strand
CTATTACCCCGACTAATATCGGCAAACCTATTAGTAAAGCACTATCAAAAGGAGTTTGTTTAGAGCCTTTTATAGATTCGAAAGCACTTAATAAACCGGCAGCTACCTGTGTACACATTATAAATAGCAAGATACAGCCGATTACAACTGAAGGAATAAAAGAAAGATAGAATAAGGCCACAGGTAAAAAAGCTAATATGAATAAAGCTACCCCGGTAGGTGCTAAGCTTCTTCTAGCTGCACAACCAGTTGAGGCAATTATGCCGGGGCTAAAAGAAAAGTTCACCGTCCCAATAACTCCCAAAAATCCAGCCGCCATATTAGCAATACCAGTAGCAGTAATACCACGATTAATCCGTTTAGGCATATCATCTGCTTTTAATACTGAACCAACTGCTTGAATAGAACCCAAATCATTAATGGATAGACCTAAAAAACATAGCAGAAAAGCAATTATAACCCCCACATCGAAAACCATAGCCGTGTTTAAATCTTGGACAAAAAATGCCAGCCAGGGCAAACTTACTTGGCTGGCACCCAACATCCAAGTAGGATTTACTAAAAAATATGCTAAGCTGCCCACTACCATGCCAATAAGTATAAGGGTAGATTTCCACAAGCCGGTAAAATATCTTTGTCCTGTAAACATCGCCAGAATAAATAAGACCGCGAACCCTAGCTGTTTACCAGGAGCAATATCTTGTCCACCACTAATTAAATTTAAAATGGTCGGCATCATGGTAAAAGCTACTAACAATAATATTACCGCTACAACTCGAGGGGTAAAAAGAACCTGCACTTTTGAAAAGACCCCACTTACAGCTAAAAGCGCTAAAACTAAACCACCGATAAAAATGCTAGTATAGATGGCTGCAGGACTACTGCTTTGTGCTGCCAATATACCAATCAAAAGTACCGTGGCCGGACCAATGACTAAGGGTAGACGATGTCCCCAATATATCTGCAATAATAAGGCTAAACCAGTTACAGCAAACAGCTTTTGCAGATAAATTACTTCCGCCTCTACCGAACCACCTAAACCACCTAATACTTTGCCTAAAATAATTACTGCCGGTAAAGTCACCGCCAGCCATTGTAAGCCGTAAAGCAGGTTCTCTTTACCTTGAGGTTTATCTTCTATAGTATATTTTAGCTGCATTTTCCAGCCTCCCTAAAAATCGTTCCTTGCTCCATTATATACTATATTTTTTCATATAGTGAAGATACCCCCCAATGCTAGTTTCTCACCGAATTTGCTAAAAGTTCTTTAGCTTCTTCGTCAGTCAGATCATAATGATAGAATTTTTCATAAAACTCTTTAGTTTCTTCAATAATATTATATTGGTAAATATCGGGATAAAGCAGGTTACCCGCCCATTTGAAACCTATAATTCTATTCACTGAAGGCGGCCGGTCAAACCAGGAGTAAGGACCACTGGGAATTTCGTAGACCTGTTGGTTTTTAACCGCTTTCAGTTTTGCCCAACGGCTGTCATTCATAATCAGTTTATAAGCTCCGCCCATAGTTTCATTCCAGCAAATAATAACATCAGGGTCCCAGACCAGAACCTGTTCCATGGAGACCTGGGTCTGACCGCCCTTCCCAGCCTCCGCCACGCTAGAAGCGACATTGACCCCGCCTACAATGTTTAAGGTTTGAATATGAGTAGAGCCATCAGGTTCTGTAGTCAGCCCGTCAGGCCCTTCGGCATAATATACTCTAACTTTTTTATCAGCCGGAATAGCAGCCGCTTTGGACTGAATATCAGCCAAAACATCCTTATAATAAGTTGCTAGCTCGGCTGCCTTTTCTTCGGTTCCGAGGAGTTCGCCCATAAAGGTATAGGCTTTATCCATTTCTGTTAATGGCAGGCTCACCAGAATGACAGGAATACCAGTTTGCTGTTGGATTTTATTGGCAAAGGAAATATCGCTCTCTCCCATCAAATCCCCCATAGAAATAATCACATCAGGCTTAGCTTTAATAATCTCTTCGATGTTGCCAGTACTTTTGGATTGCCAGCCGCCTAGATTAGGCAGATTATACAGTTCGGGCAGAATATACTTTTTTTCGCCCTCACGCAGATCATAGTTCCAGCCCACCATCTTTTCGGGGGCCAGCGTATAGGTCATAATAGCCCCAACTGGGCTAGTGCTAAATACTTTATTAATTTCCGTAGGAATAGTATGGCTACGCCCCATATCATCAATAATTGTCCTAGTTGTAGCTGCGGGCGGCTGGGGAGACGACACGGAATTATCCGCCTGCTTACTACAGCCGCTTAAGCCTAGGCTTAAAATAAATATACTTACCAGTAAAACAGATAACTTTGATTTAAATTCTTGCTTAAACATCTTAACCCCTCCTGTTTTTTCATTCCCTACACAAGTTATAATATTTACAAATTTTAAGAAGCATTCAGCACTGGAACGCAGACTTTTATTTCACCTTCCTCCATCCCCATAGGAAGCTTATGCAGACCGGTATTAACGATTTTAACGTCAACCCCATAAAGACTTTTTAGATTATTTTCAGTAATTACTTCCGCCGGACTTCCGACCGCATATACACCCCCTGCTTTTAAAAGAATAACTTTGGAAGCATAAAGAAAAGCGTGATCGGGAAAATGAGAAGCCATGACCACGATTAAACCACTATCGGCCAGCTTTTTGATATGGCTTAATACCAGTAATTGATTACCAAAATCAAGAGCCGCAGTCGGTTCATCCATTACCAGCATAGATGGCTTTTGGGTCAAAGCCCGCGCTATAAGCACCAGTTGCTTCTCACCACCGCTAATTTCCGTATAGACCTTATTGCTCAAATGGCCTATGTTTAAAGTTTCGATAATTTCCTCGGCAATTTTTTGGTCTGCTTTACCCGGAGACGCAAATGGCCCCAAATGAGCAGTACGTCCCATCAGTACTACATCAATAACCTTAAACGGGAACGGCGGGTTATGCGCTTGAGGAATATATCCAATCCTTTTGGCAAATTCAGCCCGTGATAATATCGACATATCTTTGCCATCCAGTTCTACCTTGCCCTCTTGCATAGTCAGCAAACCCAAAATAGATTTAAACAATGTGGTTTTGCCCGTTCCGTTAGGGCCTAAAATACATAGAACCTCCCCTGATTCTACGGTCAGTGATACATCCCGCAGTACTGTCCGGCTACCATACCCGCATTTAGCATTAATTAAGCTGAAGTTCATTGCCATCCTCCTTTATTCCGTAATATCAGATAGATGAAAAACGGCGCGCCGATGACAGAGGTCAGGATACCCAGGGGAACTTCCACCGTTGACAGCATCCTGGCCAAATCATCCACTACCAGTAAATATGTGCTTCCCAGCAGTATAGATGCCGGAATTAATTGCTTGTAATTAGGTCCGACCAACATGCGGGTTAGATGCGGAATCACCAAGCCGACAAAACCAATCTGACCACTAATTGCCACAGATGCGGATGTAGCCAAGGTTGCACATAAAATGACAAAAAAACGTAAGCGCCCGGTTTCCATACCTAATGCTTTAGCCTCTTCATCACCCATAGATAAAACATTAAGCCTCCATTTTAGCAAATACAGTGGTATCAGCCCCAAGGCCATCGGTATAAGTGCCAACCAGACATCGGACGGTGCAATAGAAGCCAGGCTGCCCATCATCCAATAAGTTATTTCCGGCAGTTTGGAGTAAGGGTCGGCTAGAAATTTCAGCAATGAGGTCGAAGAGGTAAAAATTGTACTAATGAGAATCCCCGCTAGCACCAAAGCTAACATAGGGTCATGGCGGATTCTGCCGCCTATCGCATAAGCCAGACCAACTGCCGCCAAGCCAAATAAGAAGGATGAAGCCTGAATTCCAATAACGCCGAAGGAATAAAAGATACCTAAGGCTGCACCAAAACCAGCCCCGGCTGAAGCGCCCAGAATATCTGGAGAAACCAGAGGATTTTTAAATATACCCTGATAGGCCGCCCCCGCCACTGATAAAGCAGCGCCAATTAACATAGCCGCAAAAATGCGGGGCAAGCGCACCTGGAATATAACTGTTTCTACCGTATCAGACCAGGTCGGCTCAATCGGAAATATTTTCGATAACAAAACCGAAATTAGCTCTAAGGGATTGATACCGAACCTACCGAGTGGAAAGGAGAGCAGAAACGCAATAATGGGTAATATCGGCAGAATTTTCTTCCAGGATACCCTGGTTTTTTTGTCATTTCCAAACATCTTCTCACCTATATTGCGGTCTTGTCCCCTGCTCACCTTTTCACGCCCTTAACTACCCTTGTCACTAAATGTTTAGTTCATGGAAATTAACATCGTTCCTATGAACCTTAACCATACGACAGCCTTGTTTAAATATGCGCTGACCTAATCCGCCCTGTTGAACATAGGCCCAGACTTTATCATCATCTACTACTGAGCCCGCCAGAATATCTACTCCATTATTAAATAAAACCGGGTGCAATGGAGTGCTAGGGCCAACCATAACGACTGTGGCTGCTTGGCTTAGCTCTAGTAAACGCGGCAGGGTCTTGTTAATCAAGGTGGTAGAGGTGATAAAAACATAATCCTGCTTGGGTAAAATATATTCACAAGCCGGGTCAGGAAAATCGCCGGGCTGGGGATTACGCTCCAAAACCGCAAGACTGCACCAGGCTTCTAGTTCTTCAATCCCGGGAAAATGCCCGATCACAGCCACTTTTTTCCCCTTAATTTCCCCGCGAAAGGTTTGAAAGGCACTTTCCTGCGGCTGCTCCGTCAGGCTTTGCTTGGTAAGTCTTTCTAAACGTTCCACCGTGTTGTAAACAGAATTAATGGCAGCTAAACCAATACTTGCTTCGAGGTTGTTCCACGACTTTATGTATCCTGCCAATTCCTTTACCGGCATGCCAATCAAGGCTCCACAATTTTTTACTGCACTCATACCGCTCTCCATAGTCATTGCAGTACCCGTCGTCTTAGAACGAACCAGCGTCCAGTTTACACCGACCAGGCAATCCTGCACTATTAAATCCTCTGGGATAGAGGCAATTAAATCATCATAAATCTGCCACATATTATTAATCTCCATCATTCTTTTTCTGTAAACGATAGTAAGGCTTATCAGCACAAGCTAAGCACCAAGTCTGACCGTCCTTCTCTATTTCGCGCCCATCCAGAATCTTTTCCTTACATTGATAGCAAACTGCTTTATTCTGCGGTTTACCCGGCAAGTCCCGAGGCAAAATATCAACAGACACATCTTCAGCTTTAAATAATTCCTCGTCTGTAAAGCGGGCCCAGAATTCATAAGGATCAGCCTCATCTGGCATTTGCACATCATCATTAGGTGAAAGTCTTATGGCTTTATTAGCTCCCAGGTCTACAAAGGTTGCCGCCAATTTGCCGTAATTCATTAGCTTCAAGCGTTTTCTTCCCATAGTACATCCGGTAACAACACATACCGCATCCGAAGCACAACGGTCAATTTCGGTATAAACTATTAAATCTTTATACACCAGCGGTTCTTCAATCTCCAAGAGTTTCAAAGCATAACGAGACATCCTTACCCCTATAAACATTCCATTACATAGATGTCCGTGGTATGCGGCTGCAGCTTGCAAATCTTCTTCAAATGTTCTCATCTTCCTCTCCCGCCTTTCATTTGGTAAAGCTTTTTCAGTTAGACAAACTAAAGTTGTAATTATATAACTCACTATATCAATACCAATTGTTAACTGTCAATAACTAATTATAACTAACACAACCAAACAACATTTTATCTTTAAATGATAAGAATCGTAAAAAACGGATAATAGACTTCCATCTATTATCCGTTTCCACTCTTTTATTTAATTAACAAGCAACTCTCTTCCCCAAGCTTTTTACCTAAAACCCGTACAATGTCTAAACTTTCATCTTCACTATTTGGCAAAACTATTGTAAACCATAAGCCCTAGCCAGTACTTGTATAGGGTGAGTTACTTCCCGGTCTTTCACTTGAAAGCCTAGATAGAACCTGCATACAGGACATTGAGTTAAAACTGCATCTGATTCAACTTTATTAACATCTTCCAAACGAGTTCTTCTAATACTTTCGGCAATTTCCCGATGTTCCATAAAATAAGTACCAGCACCCCCGCAACATTGTTCCGGGTGGTCAAATTCCCTAAGTTCAGCTTCCGGTATTTGCGCTAATAGCTCCCGCGGTGCATCTTTTACCGTCGGCGACCAGCCGCGGTGGCAGGGCACATGATAACTCCATTTTATATCTAGCTTGCCAGGCTGAACAATTAAGCCCTCGATTTGTAAATACTCAGTTACTTCGAATAATTTAGCATTAAAAGCTGTGATTTTTTCTTGAATAGGATGGTCAGCAGGGAAGCATTTAGCGGCTTTTTCCTTATACATCATTCCACAGGAGGTGCAATCGGTTATTATGGCATCTACATCTAAATCGGCAAATAAATTAATATTCGTTTCTAGCATTTCAGCCGTAGTTTCTAAATCACCTTCTGCAATAGTAGGAATACCGCAGCATACTTGCCCACTAGGGATTATTACTTCGATGCCGTTATGATTTAAGACCTTAACTACTGCTTCACCAGTATCAGGGAAAAAGAAATTAGTACCACAGCCGACAAAATAAGCAATGCGTTTTTTAACCTCTCCCTTAGGAGTAATAGTACCTGAATAGATTTTATCAAAAGATTTACTGGCTAAAGGCGGCATTTCCTTAACAGCTATACCCAACCTTTGCGCTATAGAACCTGCTTTTCCCAATACGCCGGTTAGACCTCTTTGGGTAAGCATTTTCCCCATTACTTTTTGCTTGATGCCGTCGGCTCCTTTATGCTTCATTTTTATTCTGGCGGCAATAATAATCTCGTCTATAGGAACCTTACTAGAACAAGTTTGGGTACAATTAGTACATAGTAAACATTGGTCAAGTATTTCCTCCGCTCGTTTACTTAAAGGTACTGTTTCGTGCATAATACTTTCTTTTATAAGCAATAAACGGTTTTTAGCTACCATATTTTCCGATAAAACGTTTAAATAGGAGGGACAAGTGGCCTGACAGTAACTACAATGAGAACATTTTTCTATTATTTTGGTATATTCATCTAGTTTAAGCATTATTCTCACCCTCCTCTAACCAGATTTTCCCCGGATTCATAATGTTTTTAGGGTCAAAAGCGTGTTTAATCCGCTTCATCAGCTCAATTTGGATTTTTCCTAATTCCCACTCTAAGTACTCTGCTTTATGAATACCTATGCCATGTTCACCAGAGATAGTGCCCCCTAAATCTAACCCGGCTCTAATCACTTGGTCTATAGCTATTTTAGCTTTGGCTTCAGCTTCAGCAGTTACTTCGGGAAATAGTACCGAAGGATGCATATTACCATCTCCGGCATGACCGGCTAGGCCTATCATTACTCCTACTGATGCCGAAATAGACTGTACCGCCCGTACGAAATCAGGAATTTTATTTCTGGGTACAGTTACATCTTCAGTACTGGCCCGATCAAATATAGTTTGGATTAAGGGATAAACATTAGCCCTAGCTGTCCAATAATTACCAGCCGCCTTGGGGTCTTCCACTACCCGTACTTCCATAGCTTTCATATCATGACAAATCTGACTGACGATAGTAGCTTCTGCTTCGACTTGCGAAGGAGTTCCATCGAAAAGCATAAATAAATAAGCTTCTCCATCAGTAGGAAGTGGTGGTTGAAAGTAATTATTCATTACCGTTATAGCTAGCTTAATTAAAAACTCTAACATGGCCGGTACTGCACCTTGAGCAATAATTGCGGCTACGATTTGTGCAGCTTGTTCTAAGGATTCACAGACGACGATTACCGTTTTATTAGCCTGGGGTAAAGGCAAGAGGCGTAGATTTACAGCTGTTATTAATCCCAAAGTTCCTTCTGAACCTGTCATTAAACGAGTTAAATCATAACCTACTGATTGTTTAACGAACTTACCCCCGGTATTAATTATAGAACCGTCAGGTAGTATTACTTCAGTGCCTAAAACATAGTTTCCGGTAGTACCATATTTCACCCCTCTAGGTCCCCCGGCCCTAGTAGCTACATTTCCGCCAATTGTGCAAACAGTAGCACTTTGTGGGTCGGGGGGATAAAAAAGGCTGCGTTTTTCAACAGTATCTTGGAAGGTCTTGAGTACTATACCAGCTTCGACTTTAGCCGTCATATTACTTTCATCTAATTCAATGATTTTATTCATACGCTTGGTATCCACGACAATTCCGCCCTTTACCGGAGTACAGCCTCCTGATAGACCACTACCGGCTCCGCGCGGGGTTACAGGTATCTCATTTTCAAATGCATACTGCATTATTTTCGCTACTTCCTCAGTAGTATGGGGTAATACCACCGCATCAGGTATTCTGCTCTTAAAATAATGGGTAGCATCACTAGCATAAGGCAACAAGTCTGCTCTTTCAGTCAAGATTTGATTCGCCCCTAATAATTTTCCTAAATCACTTGCTAATGGATTCAAAATGTTCCCCCCTTCCAGGTTTACCTAAAAACAACTACACCTTTACTTGTTCATATCCAGTTTGGAAAACTTTCTGATTAAGTTCTAAGACCTTATCTTTAAAACGCATGGCTAATACTTGGTCATAATCATTAATTACAATTGGTACATGCGGAATAGCAGTTAAGGCACCCATTAAAAGAATGTTAGCAGCTTGACTATTACCAGCTTTAACCGCTAAATCAGTTGCATCTACTATTTGTACTTTCCCGCATAAGCTTCTAAGCTCTTTTTCAATTTCATCAATTGGAGGGTAATTAGCTTCGCCGATAAGTACCCCTAAGGGATAATTAGGGCGCGGGTCAAATAATACCCAAGTATTTTTGTTAGCATATTCTCTAGCTACCCGTAAGGTCTCAATCGGTTCAAAACCTATAATGATATCAGCTTCTCCTTGGGGAATTAAAACCCCCAGTTCGTCATTAAGTGATATCCTTACATGGCTCATTACGGCCCCCCCGCGTTGGGAGGCTCCATAAGTTTCCCCTACCGTAGTTAAATAGCCTTTGTCAACTAAGGCTGAGCCTAAGAGTTCGGTAGCTAATATATTTCCCTGTCCTCCTACCCCGCATATAATAATGTTTAGCGGATCTTTTACTAATGCTTTACTCATTAGCTTCCCCTCCCTCTATCTTGATAGCACCTGCAGGACAAAGCGTGGCACATACTCCGCACCCGATACAGACAACTTCATCAATAGCTGCTTTTCCCTTTTCGTAGTCCCATATATTTCCGGGACAACCCCAAACCCGGCTGCAAAATCTGCCACAGCCGCACTCATCACCCCGGCATAAGTCTTGGTCTACCCATACTTTTCTTTTTTCCCGGCTTCTTACTACTAAAGTAGCACAAGGCTGTTCGAGGATAAGCACCTTAAGCCCTGGTTTTTTCAGTAAGCTGTAAACTATATCCGAAGTCTTTTCAATGTCGAAGGGATCGCTTACCGTTACATCACAACCGATAGCTTCGGCCACATTTTTAATCGAAATTGGTTCAGTACGTTTGCCCATAGCTGTTAACCCAATTCCGGGATGAGGCTGGAATCCAGTCATAGCCGTAGCAGAATTATCTAAAATAACAAATAACATGTTCGAATCGTGATATTTAGCATTAACTAAGGCTGGAAGACAGGAGTGAAAAAAGGTAGAATCACCAGCTAAGGCAATGACTGGTTGGTCAAAACCGAAGCGTTTCAATTGTCCAAGCCCTTCGGCAGCACTAATACCAGCTCCCATGCAACTA
>CAZYLY010000053.1:0-1566 GCA_964648825.1 uncultured Syntrophomonadaceae bacterium | reverse complement strand
AATTCAATAAATAGTGTCCGGCCCTTTGACCACCCATGGTATAACAACCTATATCCCCCATTACTACTCCCTGACCTTCGTGAATACGCAAAGTCTGTTTAAGGGCAAAAAAGGTGGCACGATGGGGACATCCGGCACAGAAGGTTAAATCACGGGGAGGAATTACCAAAGCTTCTTCCGCCGGAATAGCCTCTTTTTCAGGTCTGGAAAAAGATGAGCCCGTAAGTTTTGCCAAAGCATTTCTCACTACATCTGGATTAAGTTCTCCTGTACGGGGTAAAGCATTTTGCCCGTAACGGCCGACTAATTCAATATTTAACCCGGGATTATAGGCAATAATCTGGGCTATATTTTGTTCTAAGAAGGGGTCGACTTCTTCTACGACTAAAACTTTTTTAGTTTTAGCTAAATGTTTAACAATAAATTTATCTGGAAGTGGCCAGGTGCAGCCGATTTTTAATATGCCCACCGAATCTTTTAAACCTAGACTGGCTATCGCTTCCTTACTATATAAATAACCAGTTCCGCAAGTTACGATTAGTAAATCTGCTTCTTCCGGGCCTTCATAACTATTAAAAGGTGATACTTCAAAAATGGCTTTAGCTTGTTCCATTTTGGCTAACTGCGCATCCTTAAACCAATTAATTGCTACTAAGCGGTCCCACTCACCAATAGAAGTTGGTTTTATAGCCTGATTAGGCAGTTCGCCTAAAGTAACATTGCTGCGCCCGTGACAAATACGTGTAACACTGCGTACCATTACTAATTGCTGTAACTCCTCTGATAATTCAAAACCCCATTTCACCATGTCTTTCGCTTCTTGGATTGTAGCCGGTTCTAGCATAGGCAGAGCCGCGGCCCGCGCTTGGTGCCTGGAGTCAAACTCATTGGTACTAGAATGGGCACTAGGATCATCAGCAGTGATTAGAACTAATCCGCCTTTTACACCCGATAATGATGCACTATGTAAAGCATCACCTACTACTAATAAACCATTTTGTTTGACAATACATAAAGAACGCACTTTAGCAAAGGAGGCTCCTAAACAGGCTTCTAAAGCGCAAGTTTCATTAGTAGACCATTCCGCATATAGTCCCATTTCATCAGCTACATGACCTAACATAGTCAGAATTTCCGAAGACGGTGAACCAGGATAAGCTGCGGCAAAAGAAATACCAGCTTCCAAAGCTCCCCTTGATATAGCTTCATTCCCTTGCATTAGGTAGGTTTTGCTCGGTTCATTTGCAGTTATCATCCATTCCATCTATTCCACCACCCCTTCTGCTAGGCGCTTGACTTCGGTATATTCTGCACTGCCTAAGTCAATAAATGGTTTAACCCCTCTGCCCTCAGCTTCTATAATATTTTTATAACTGCGTACCTTCTTACCCAGAGAGGCTTTTTTCAATCGCTTAAATTCATCCTCAGGATAATCTTCTGCCACCAGATAGCCCTTTTGCACAGCTTTATCGAATAAATCCTGTCCCCGCTTGCTGCGAATAATTAGGGTATTCCACCCCGGCTCTATTTCAAAAGCTCCTACCGATATATCAGCTAATTCAGCAG
>CAZYLY010000052.1:8446-11391 GCA_964648825.1 uncultured Syntrophomonadaceae bacterium | reverse complement strand
GAAAAGTTGCATTGTTGAATAATAACGATAGCCGGTTTCCTCATCTACATAGGCAGGTGCGAGCAGGCCCACTTCGTCGTAATAATGAAGTGTCTTGATAGTAACCCTGCCGAGTTTTGAAAACATACCGATGCGATACATCAAACCACCAACCTTTATTCCATGGTTATATCCTAGAACCTCCGGCTGCCGGAGAGTCAACAACTATTTAAAGTATTTTATCATATTTTTCAACTCCGCCGAAAGGAGCTTGCTTCCTGGACATGTTTGTCTCGGATTAATGTGTAAATGCAGTGTTAATCTGTGGTTGATTTTTTTGATAATAGAATCTAGCAATAAGCTAAAAATTATTTGACATCAAGTTTTATTTCACTACAATATATGTAGTAATGGAACTTGCACAAGAATGTGCACGCTAAATTGAAGGAGGACGATGATGTCAATATATAAAAATGATTTGCTTAATCCTACCATGGCAAAGTTATTAAAGACTTTTAAACTAGATAAAGATTATGTTAAAGGTGAAGGAAATTATTTATATGATGATAAAGGAACTAAATATTTAGATTTTATTGCCCAATATGGAGCCGTACCGTTTGGCTATAATCCTGATTTTGTGTGGGAGGCTTTAGACCGGGTAAGAACCAACCAAATTCCTAGTCTTACTCAACCTTCCTTACCTGGTGAAGCTCTTAGGTTAGCTAATAAGCTAGCCGCAGTATCTCCCGGCGACTTATGTTACGCTACTTTTTGCCAAAGCGGGGCTGAAGCGGTAGAAACTGCTATTAAGTTAGCCCGTTCGGCAACGGGAAAGATGTTGATAGTATCTGCTCATAGAAGCTTTCACGGCAAGACTATGGGAGCCTTATCGGCAACGGGCAGGGAAGTCTACCAAACTCCTTTTGGGGCACCTATCCCCGGTTTTTGCCACATCCCTTACAATGATATTGAAGCTTTAGAAAAGGTAATACAAGAAAATAAAGATGATATAGCCGCCTTTATAATCGAACCGGTTCAAGGTGAAGGCGGAATAATTCCGGCATTACCTGGTTATTTAAAAGCGGCCCAAGAGTTGTGCCGTGAAAATGAAGTAGTTTTTATAGTCGATGAAATCCAAACTGGTTTAGGCAGAGTAGGGCATTTATTTGCTTGTGAAGAAGAAGGTATCGAACCGGATGTCTTGTTATTAGCTAAGGCTTTAGGCGGCGGCCTACTGCCTATAGGTGTATGTTTAAGTTCACCGCGGGTATATAATGATGAATTTGGTGCTTTGCATAGTTCGACTTTTGCTAATAATAGCGTAACTTGTGCCGTAGGTAATGCAGTAATTGATATGCTCTTGCAAGATGAAGGTAAATTAATAAATGAAGTTAAAGCTAAAGGTGAATATTTACTTAAACAGGTGCAAAAATTAAAAGCATCCTTCCCGCAGATTATTAAAGAAGTGCGGGGGAAGGGCTTAATGGTAGGGATGGAGTTTAATAATCTTAATGATGTCGGCTCTTTTGATATTACTTATATTAGTGACCAAAAAGGTTTTACCGCACTTTTAGCTGGTTATCTGCTTAATGTGCACCAGATTAGATTAGCTCCATTTTTAAATAATCCTATGACTTTAAGATTACAGCCTCCGCTTACTATTACTTATGAGGAAATAGATGATGTAATGGAAGTATTAAAAGGGGTATGCGCCATTCTGGAAGCTAGGGATTATGCCCAGCTATATAAATATCTAATCGGAAATAATGAAAAGCCGGCATTAATAAATGATTACCAGGCAACTACTCGCTATATTAAAAGTTCTAAGTTAGAAGAAAATGAAGGGGCTAAGGAAAAGTTTGCTTTTATTATTCACTACCCAGCTCCCGAAGATGTGATAGTTAATAATCCTTCTTTTAAATCTTTTAATCGTCAGGAGCTATATGAGTTTATGGAATGGCAAAGCCAAAACTCCGAACCAGGTATGGTTTGTCATATGCCGGCTATCCGTTCTGCCAGTGGCTCTATTGGCGAAGGCTGGCTTATCGGAGTGCCTTTCGGAGCGCGTGAAATAATGAACCTGCCCAGAGAACAAACTGTAAGTGTAATTCAAAAAGCGGTTGATATGGGGAGGGATTTAGGGGCTAAAATAGTCGGTCTGGGGGCTTTGACTTCGGTAGTAACCAGGGGCGGTAGGTCGGTATTAGGGCGTGATGTAGCCATTACCAGCGGTAATAGCTACACTACTTTAATGGCGATGGAGGCTCTTTTCGTGGGGGCTCAAAAAATGCATATTTCTTTTGACGAGGCGCGGGGTGCAGTAGTAGGCGCAACTGGTTCTATCGGTCGTGCTTGTGCTTTAATGTTATCTGAAAAGGTGACTAAGATTACCTTGTTAGGTAATCCTGACCATCCTACCAGCAGCAAAAACCGGCTTAATTCTTTAACTGATGATATGTATAATTATGCCTTACAAAGGAATAAAAACGGACTTAATGAAGGCTTAGCCGGATGGTTATATGAAATAATTAGGAAACTTAAGCAGAAGAAAACTACCTTAGCCCAAGATTTTCTTAATCAATTAGACAGTAAAAACATTAGCAGCGAAATTATTAATGATATATGTGATTACCTTAATATTCAGCCGCCTATTAAGTCGAGCCTGGAAATATCTAAAACTTTACAGCAATGCAATATGATTGTGGCGACTAGCAATTCCCCGGAATATTTAATTTATCCGTCAGATTTGAGTGCCGGTTCAATAGTATGTGATGTAGCACGTCCGGCTGATGTATCACCGGAAGTATATGAGCAAAGGGATGATGTACTTATATTAGAGGGCGGTTTAGTTAAGTATCCAGATAACATTTCTTTCGGACCTAATCTAGGTTATCGTGAGGGAGTAAGCTTAGCATGTTTATCAGAAACGGTATTACTTTCCTTAGAAGGTGATTATCAGGATTATA
>CAZYLY010000052.1:4978-8436 GCA_964648825.1 uncultured Syntrophomonadaceae bacterium | reverse complement strand
AACGAAATTGCCCTTAGAAACTATTGAATATTTACGCCGCTTAGGACAGAAACACGGTTTTTCTTTAGCTGGTTTAGTGATGGGGGGGCGTGAAATTACTGATGAGGATGTAGAAATGATTTACCAAAGATCCATAGCCCCAGGAAATGCTTCTGTCGCCTCTGTTTAGAATGGCGGTGTTATAGGGACGGAGTGGAGTGAAGAACTTAATAGCGGACATAGGGGCATATGTAGGGAATGGTGCCCCCACCGTTTCGATCCGGGGTGTTCTGGAAAACCTCCCTACGTGCGGAACGACGGGGGCATCGTTCCCTACCATATTCACGACTTTTTCAGGGCTCATGGATGGTTTTTTTTGTTTTTACTTGGCTTTAAGTTAAGAAATTAATAGAATAGTAAGTAGTAACAGGAGATGGGAGGGTAAAATGGAATTAACAGAAATTAGAATAAAAAAGAACGGTAAATGGTATTTTGGGGGCGCCGAAATGTTTAGGCGCAATATCTTTCATGTATTAGCTGCTCATATTGTTAGGGAAGATGATGGTACTTATTTTATTAGACTTGGCGATGATGTTAATCCTTTAGTAGTGGAGGATGTGCCTTTTTATGCTACTGGAATTGTGGAAGAAAATGGGGGCCTAAAATTAGTTTTTTATGACTTGCAAGAAATGGTTTTAGATCAGGAACAAAAGCTATATTTTAAAGATGATGTACCCTATATTAGTTTTAAATGGCCGGGAGATACTAGGCTTAGCCGGGGAGTATATTGGAAGCTAAGTGATTATTTTGATTTTCGGGGTGATGAAATATACATAGTCCCGCCTATTTACCCCAGGCATTAAAAAGACTACATTTTAGTGCAATTTGTTAGAAACAGTAGTCTGTGTTAGTTGAATATATATATTCAACTAAGGACTTTTATGGTAGAATCAATTATAATTAGACAAAGAAATAAGGGGCTTGTGACGACCGTAGCCCCTTAATAAATTTGGTAAATACACCCCCAAAGTGTATGTCCCCCCCTCCTTAGTATATGCAACTTGCGTGCCAACTTTTTAGAGTGGATTTATCGGGAGTTTTAAAAAATAATTTTCGATATGTTTCACATTTGAGACATAATCATATCTCAAATGTGAGAATCGTGTCCACGTTTTGAGACTACATATAACGATAATCTGCTATCCTGAATTTTGATTCATCAATTGTTAAAGCATAATCTATTTCTTTTAACATTTTTTCCTTATCTTCCGGCAACCTGCCTTTTATATCCCAATAGTTAGAGTAATGGTCACTTAAGACCATAGTTCCCTGACAATTTAAGTTTTCAATTAATAATCTTATTTCCCTTAATGCCTGATGGGGACTTAATAATTTAAAAAGCCCGCTTTCACAATCAGCATTTAACGGAGTGCCTGGTATGGGGACAAAAGTTCTTAAACGAATAAAATCCGGGCTAAATTGGGATAAAGCTTGGGCGCTATTTATAGCATGCTGCTTAGTAAGTTCTTCCCCGCCTACTCCAACTAAATAATATTCGCTTACATCTATGCCGGCATTTTTTAATTTTATTCCAGCAGCTACGACTTCATCAGCAGTCGCACCTTTGCAAATTCTTCTTAATACTTCATCATCACCGCTTTCCATGCCCATATGCACTCTGGTTAGCCCTGCTTCTTTAATCCTCATAATATCTTCCTGACTTTTTTTATTTACAAACCGAGCCGAACCATAGACGGTGATTCTTTGCAGATGGGGAAATAAAAAACGGGCATACTCGAAAATTTCAACTAATTGATCAGTTTTCATAATGATAGTATTGCCGTCGGGGAAAAATAATGATTCTATAAAACTTCCATAGTAGTTTTGCGCAGCTAATAAGTCTTCCTTGATTTCAGTAACTGAACGTAAACGAAACTTAGTATTTTTGTACATTGTGCAAAATGTACATTTATTATGGGGACAACCTATAGTCGCCTGAATTAAAAGACTGCCTGCTTCACTGGGGGGGCGATAAACTGTTCCTTCGTAACGCATACTTGATTGATTCCTCCTTATTGTCTCCGGTGGAGCAAACTTATTATGGTGTTATCATCATATTATACTAAAAGTTAATATATAGCGAGTTGAATAATAATACAGTTAATGGCTTACGTAAGAAAGAAAATTATAGTAGAATATGATATAAGGAAATTTTATTAGTTATGTGGGGTAAAGGTTAGGGGAAGGATAAGAATGTCGCTTAAAGTCTTAATCGTAGATGACGATGAGAGGGAAAGAATCGTCTTACGCTATGTCTTGGAGCAAATTAGTGAGGCGGAAATAATAGGGGAAGCTGTCCATGGCTTGGAAGCATTATTAATATGCCAGGAAAAAAAGGTCGATCTTGTTTTCCTTGATATTAATATGCCGGAAATGGATGGATTTGAAACGGCCGCTAAACTTAGCGAACTTAAGGAACCGCCTTTTTTTGCTTTTATTACGGTGCGCAAAGATTTGGCTGCGGAGGCTTATAATGTTGGAGCTTTAGATTACATAGTTAAACCTATGGAGAAAAAACGGGTTGAAAAGACTATTAACCGGGTTAAACAACAAATTGCCCATAAACAAGTTATAGATGAATTAGTTAAAATAAAGCTAAAAGAACGTATTGATTTCATGTTAGAAAGATATAAAAATCATGAAATATACTCTAACAAATTGCCGGTAAGGGAAAAAGGCAAGATTACTTTGCTTAATCAAGAAGATATTGTATATTGCGAAAGTCAAGGCAAAAAAGTCTTTATTGCTACTAAAGAAGAAGATTATTTGAGTAGCTATACCCTAAATGAATTAGAAAACAGGTTGGATAGCAGTATTTTTTTCCGCGCCCATCAAGCATTTATTGTTAATTTGAATTATGTCAAAGAAATTATAAATTTCGGAGAAGGGTCTTACCTGCTGAATCTTGATTATGGCAAGAAAAACTTAATACTGAGCCGTTCCCGTGCTAAATTACTTAGACAAAAAATGGGCATATAATTAGAACGCTTATCCCTAAAAAAGTGCAGTTTAGGACAAATAATCGTCAAGCTATCATTATAGATTTTACTTATGTTGGACATAAAAATACTGCATATACCCCGAAAAATAGCATGTTACACGGCATGCTATTTCTTTTTAGGGAGATTGTATTTTTTATGTTACAAAAGTAACAAGGTCATACCATTTATCCATTTAATCCAACCAACTGCAAAAAAATAGAGAAAAAAATCACAAGATAGTTTATAGTTATGATTAGGGAGAAGTTCGGAAAAAAAATATAGGGGAGGGGAGCATAAAAAGGTTTTATAGCTAATTAGAAAAAAGTTGTATGTGGAAGTGTTTTAACGCAGGTATTTATGACAGGAGTGTGATGCTCATGATACCATTTTGCAAACTCGAACGATGCGAAGGGAATGAAGCCCTATTTGAGTTAGTCT
>CAZYLY010000052.1:0-4968 GCA_964648825.1 uncultured Syntrophomonadaceae bacterium | reverse complement strand
ATTAAGGGGAACGGGTAAGACTACTATAATGAGAGCGGCTCGTGGAATATTACCCAGAATTAAACGGATTAAAGGGTGTATATATAATTGTGAGCCCGATAACCCCCATTGCCCCCACCATAAGAATTTATCGGCAGAAGAAATAGCTAATATCGGTACCGAAGAAATTCCGATGCCGTTTCTGGAAATATCCCATTCTACTAAGGTGGGGACTGTGGCCGGAAGTATCGATTTAGCTAAATTAACTGATCCAACTCAACCAGAAGCTAAGTTATTACCGGGATTAATACCCCAAGCCCATAGAGGTATCCTATTTATAGATGAAATAAATCGCCTAGCAGATACTTCACCGGAAATTACTGATATTATGCTAGATGTAATGGGGAATAAACCGGGACATATCCAAATCGAAGAAGCCGGACTGCCAGTAGTAGATATACCGGTAAGTGTTTCAGTATGGGCAGCGTCTAACCCTGATGAAGAACCGGGTGCTTTAGAAGAAATAAGACGGCAGCTGTCTGACCGTTTTGACGTAGTTTGTTATATGGGTAGACCAGATTCGGTGGATATTCTATCTAATATTTTAAAGGAAAATTCTTATTCTTATAAACTGCAAAAAGTTAAACAAAATGCTAATACCGAAGCTGACGATATTCAAAATGATAAATATCGTCAAGATATTACGAAATGGTCAAGACAATATCAAAATTCAGATTTACCTGATTTTCTTAGAAATTATATTGCTAGACTTTACATTAAACATAACTTAGAAAGTATAAGGGCCATTGAAGCTATGCAGCAAGGGGCCGTTCTTCACAGTATTATTAGAGGCAGAGATAAAGTTTTGATTAATGATGTTACCCATATGATTCCCTTAGTGCTTAAGCATCGGGTAGATGGTGATACTTTAGTTAAGATGATAAACGATGTTGATGTTAAAGGAACTCGGGACGGAATACTAAACTTTAAATCTAAGAAAAACAAGAAAAAGGATAGTTCTGACGTAGAAAGTGATTATTTCCAAAATGCCAGACCATTAAAAGATATGGCGAGGGGAGAATTAGTAAATACGGAGAAGACTTTAACTCCCAGTGAGGTTTAAACTGAAGGAGGGAGAATTATGGTATTAGGTGAAAACACCAATGTAGATAAAGCGGTATCAGTTGGTAATTACCTATCTCTCTATTTCGGTCAAGACCAAGGTGTAAGGTTAGGGGAAAGTACTGTAACGAGCAGAAAAGCTCATGCTAAGATGCCGGAAAAAAGAGTTAAAGGACAAATACAAATTCTTTTAAACCGGGATGCAGGCAAAACTTATCTTGATTTTGTGGATGTTGACCAAGTTGTGCATATAGATGTCTATCATAAACCTGGGGAAGTAGATCCTAAAATAATAGCCCAAGCAATATATTATAATATGGAACAATATTTTCTGGAAAGGGATCCCCAATTAAAATATGCCGAAGAAGAACGGTTTAAAATGATAGCCGAATATATGAATAAAATTCACATCACGACTAATCAAGGCAAAGGCATAATGTATGAGCTTTTCCAAGGTATAGTCAAGCCGATTGTCGAAGATGATGAGGGCTGGGATCATGTCCATATTTTAGCTCGCTTTAATCGAGACGAATATTATTTAGTCTATGTAATAGCCGAAATAGTGGAAGAAGTAATACTGGAAAATGAACTTAGGTTAGCTAAAGTGCGTAATATCTCCCATGGCAATCAAAAACAAACCGAAGATAGTTTCGCTGGATACATTAAATTGCCGTGGAAGAAGTTTAAAGGGCAGAAAGCCCATTCCCTACCGGCCAAAGAAAATGTTAACCAACTAATAATGAAATTAGCGGAGAAGTTTGGCGGCGTAGACGAAATTGAAGAATTCATGGAAAGTCATTCTACTAATATTTTAAAACGTAAGGGTATAGAACAACAAAAGAAAAAATGGGGCGAAGTAGAACATTATGTAGAACAATTAGAAGAACTGGGCTTATTAAAAAATACACCTTTTGGTACGATTATGACGCGTAAAGGTTTACAACTAACCGATTATATAATTAATCATAAATGTGAAATTGAAACTGAAATACGCAAAAATATGCGTAAAATGCCAGCTGGTGGTGTAAGTCGATTTCGGAAAATGGGGCAGATGCAGCAAAAAAGCTCCTCTGTGGAGATAACTAATCGTAATAAAACTATTAATAACCCCAATGTTAGCTGGTCAGGAGATTTGGCGGTACCCGAAACTGTAGTGCAGGCTTTTAAAAATAGTATGATGCGTGGTGAACCGCGCTTTACTATTCAGAAAGAAGATTTACATTATTATCAGAAAAAAACTTATACACCTATAGATATTTGCTTGCTGATAGATTCATCTGGAAGTATGGCAGGTGACAAACGGCAAGCGGCCTGTTATTTAGCTGAACACTTATTATTAACTGGTAAAGAAAAAGTAGCTGTAGTCACATTCCAGGAGAGAAGCAGCCAAGTAGTAGTACCTTTTACTCGCAACCAGAATCTGCTCCGAAAAGGATTAGCTACTATTACCCCGGCAGGTTTGACCCCTATGGCTAGCGGGATTGTGCGTGCAGTTGATTTAATAAAAAATAACCGGGTAAGAAATCCACTATTAGTTATGATTACTGATGGGATTCCTAATACTCCATTATGGACTTTAGATGCCAAAACTGATGCTTTAGAAGCAGCGGGGCTTATCCCTGATGAAAAAATTCATTTAGTATGTATAGGGGTAGAGTCTAACCGCTATTTCATGGAAAAGTTGGCTAATAGAGCTAATGGAGTGCTGTATTTAGTAGATGATTTGAATAAGGATAATTTAATTAATATTGTTCGCCATGAAAAGAAAACTATGTTAGGCGATAATAAAAGGATGGCTTAGTTAATTATTCCCGCAGGAAAATTATAATAATTGACCTTAGTTAAAATTCAAGATAAAATCTGGATAGGGTATAAATTAGAAAACGGATTTTAAAGCACAGTTTGCTTTAATAACTCCTCCTTCATAAATGGGCACCACTAGGTGCTCTTTTTTTATAGCTAAATATGGAATATTTTTGCTTCCTTCTTAGTATGTTTTACCAATAAACAATATAGAGGGGGCTTAATTATGACTAAAAAGTTTATTAGTATATTAGCTATTGTAGTTATGGCTTTATGCCTTATCAGCGGGGGTTGTGCACCTTTACAAAAACAGGATCTAAAATCATGGCAGGAATTAATAAAAATTAATTTAGAACCGGAGACAAAAAAGGATGAAGAAATATCTTTTGAATTCGGGGAAGAAGATAAACCAGAAATGATAGATAAAGAAAAAGAAATGATAGAAGTGAATTTATATTTTATAGCTGGCGACGGGAAGAAACTTACTGCAGAAAAACGAAATATTATTAAGGAAGAAGGCATAGGAAGAAGTACTATTGAAGAGCTAATAAAGGGCCCTGACACAGAAGAAAGCTTGGATGTATTTCCTGAAGGCACAAAATTATTAGATATAAATATTAAACCAGAAGGTGTGATTATAGTAGATTTTAATTCAAATTTTACGAAACTTAGTAGTGAACACCAAGAAAGGTTGGCGGTTTATTCAATAGTGAATACTCTGGGACAATTTCCGGCTGTTCAAGAGGTACAGATTTTGATAAATGGAGATAAACTTGATACCTTAGCTGGTCATATAGATATTTCTAAACCACTGGAACCGGACTATACGGTGTAATTTATAAGGCTAAATTTTTAATTATTTAAGGAGGAAACTTGGTTTTCTCCTTTTTTTAGTATAGGCAATACTAACTTAATGTAGAATATATTTAAGGAAAGTGTTACTCTAGTTATTGGATTTCACTTTAAGCTGGATAAAAGAGGTGTTTGATGTGGGAAATGATAAGCCTATCGGAATTTTTGATTCTGGAGTGGGGGGATTAACGGTGGTTAAATCCCTTATACAGGAACTTCCCCAAGAGAATTTTATATATTTTGGTGATACAGCCCATGTGCCCTATGGTAATAAAACGGTAGAACAATTATTTAATTATGCTTATGACATAACAAATTTCTTAATTAAACAGTCGGTTAAAGCTATTATCGTGGCCTGTGGTACTACTTCTTCGATTACCCTACCTAAGCTAAGTACAGAATATGATTTGCCCATGTTGGGGGTAGTTAAACCAGGAGCGATAGTAGCAGCAAAGGCTACCAGAAACGGAAAAATTGGAGTTTTAGCTACTCAAGCTACTGTAAATAGCCAAGCTTATACTATAAGTCTTAAAGAAATCAATCCATTATTAGAGGTGAGGGAAGTAGGTTGTCCTAAGTTAGTGCCCTTGATAGAGGCAGGTAACTTAGAAGGTGAGGAAACGAAAACAGCCGTAGATGAATATCTAGCCCCTTTATTAGCCGAAGGTATTGATACTATTGTTTTAGGTTGTACTCATTATCCCTTTTTAAGCCGCGTTATTAAAGAGTATGTAGGGGAGAAGGTGGAATTAATTGACCTTTCTTTAGCTACTATTAACGAATTAAAAGCTTTATTGGCTACACAACATTTATTAAACGAGACCGTGACTAAATACGACCCAGCCCGTCACCAGGAAACGGAGGGAAACTATTCTGAAAATGGGATGCAAAAGGAACCGTCCCCGTTGCATCTAAGAAGGTTTTTGGTAAGTGGGAATGATGAATCTTTTTATAAGGTAGGGAATTTACTTTTGAATAATATTATTAGCGCAGTTGAAAAAGTGGATTTAGATGGAGAGGTAAGAGATGCCTAAAATAGGATTTACTACTACTATTCCAGTGGAGGCGATATTAGCTGCTAACCAAATTCCCTTAGACCTTAATAATATTTTTGTAAATGCTCCTAACCCTCAAGCGATGGTAGATTATGCGGAAGAGGCTGGCTATCCCCGTACTACTTGCGGCTGGATTAAAGGTTTATATACAGCCGCT
>CAZYLY010000051.1:11333-11727 GCA_964648825.1 uncultured Syntrophomonadaceae bacterium | reverse complement strand
GGGGCGGGAAGCCATATTAGGAGTTCATTCTAAAGATAAGCCTTTAGCTGAAGATGTTAGTTTAGAAATTTTAGCGAAAAGAACTCCTGGTTTTACCGGGGCTGATTTAGCTAATATGGTAAATGAAGCGGCCTTACTTACGGCCAGGCGGGATGAAAAGATTATTAGTATGCATGCCTTAGAGGAAGCTATTGAAAGGGTAATTGCAGGGCCGGAGAAGAAATCGCGTATAATATCGGAAAAAGAGAAAAAACTAGTCGCATACCATGAGGCAGGACATGCTTTAGTTAGTTACTTCTTGCCTAATATGGATAAATTGCATAAAATATCGATTATTCCGCGGGGGCGTGCTGGCGGCTATACCTTGTTGTTACCGGAAGAAGATAGAAACTAT
>CAZYLY010000051.1:0-11323 GCA_964648825.1 uncultured Syntrophomonadaceae bacterium | reverse complement strand
ACTATATTACTAGATCTTATTTGCTGGAAGAGGTTACTACTCTTCTGGGAGGGCGGGTAGCCGAGGCTTTAATATTAAATGATATTAGTACCGGGGCGCAAAACGACTTAGAACGGGCCAGCGGAATTGTGCGGAAGATGATAACTGAATATGGAATGTCGGAAGAGTTAGGGCCTCTAACTTTTGGGCAAAAGAGTGAGGAAGTATTCCTGGGTCGGGATATATCGCAACATCGCAATTACTCCGATGCCATAGCTTATGCGATTGATAAAGAAGCTAGTTCTTATATGGAAGAATGTTATAAACAAGCGGAACAGATTTTAACGGATAATATGGATAAACTGCATAAGATAGCGGCCAGGTTGATGGAAGTAGAGACTATGGAAGCTAATGAGTTTGGTGAGATTATGGAGGGTAAGGAGCCGGAAGCTGAAGCTAAAGTTGAGGTTGAAGCGTAGTTCGGGTGGTGGTGGGCTAAAGCCCCCACCACCTTTTTACATTTTACCCCTCACTCCTAACTCCTGACCCTTACTAGTAAATAAATAAAGGGGTGTTTTTGATGGAGAGAACTTTTATTATGGTTAAGCCTGATGGTGTAGAAAAGGGTTTAATTGGTGAAATAATTAAGCGTATTGAACAAAAGGGTTATAAATTAGCCGGCTTAAAGATCTTAGTTATAAGTGAGGAATTAGCCCGTCAGCATTATGCGGAACATGTAGACAAGGGTTTTTTCTCCGAGCTGTTAGCTTTTATAACCTCTGCTCCGGTAGTAGCTATGGTATGGGAAGGGCCAGAAGTTATTAATACCTTAAGAACTATGATGGGTAAGACTAATCCGCTAGAGGCTATGCCGGGTACTATTAGGGGTGATTATGCTGTTAATCTATCCCAAAATATTATTCACGGTTCGGATTCACCAGAGGCTGCGGTACGGGAGATTAATCTGTTTTTTAAACCCGATGAATTAATTAAGGGTTAAGACTTGTTGGTTGGAATATTTACACATTCAACAAGCATGTTATTAGTTTATGTAGCAAAATTAGTTAAAGAACTAGCTTTTAACTCCCAGTAAATAACCCTATAAAAGAAGGATTTTTGCCTCCCTCGTTTAATATAAATAGGTAATATAACAACTACTTAAGCATGTGAAATTTGTTATTGAGGTGAATTAATAATGAAGCGGATAGAATTACTGTTAAATGACGCTATTTACAATGAATACTTAGGCTACAACGAGGAGCAGGAATCTGACCCAAAGTATTGCCGCCATGATTTAGCCCACCATATTGATGTAGCCAGGATAGCTTATATACTTATTTTAGAGCATAATGATATGAACTTTTTTATTCAGGAGACTAATCTCTCCGGTAAAATAGCGGCCAAAGAAATTATATACGCTGCTGGACTATTACACGATATTGGCAAGTGGAAAGAATACCAGACTGGGCTTGACCACGCTTCCTATGGAGCTAGACTGGCCCGGGAAATATTACCGCGGGTATTATTTAATCCCAAAGAAATTGATATTATAGCGCGGGCTGTATATGAACACCGCAACTTAAGTATGGATATGAGCTTCTTGGGGGAGCGCCTCTACCGTGCTGATAATTTAGCCCGGGTCTGTATGAGTTGTTATTATCGGGAACCGTGCCCTAAATTCGATACCCAGGAAATTACGATCACTAGTTTTGAGTATTAAATTTAAGGAGTAATATATGCCGGGACATCATGCGGTATTTATTCGTGATTATAATGAAGCTAAGCAATTTATTAATGCTGTAGGAGCAGATGACAGGGCTCTGGCATATATGGCTCCTAAAGCTGTATTCCGCTGTATTAAACTTAAAAACATTTCTTGCATTACAGCGAATATAATTAAGCAAGAAATGTTATCTAAAGGCGGAGAAGCAGTTGTAAAGCGGGAAGCATTATTTGCCCAGGGGGATACTGATATCCTCTTGATGGGCACTATAAAGCATTACCTCCTATTAATAAAAAAGCTTAAACTGCAACCATTTGGTCTGAAAAAATTAGCGGAAGAAATCCAAACTATACTGGATAATCTGGAACCTAAGACGACTATTATTCCTTTAGCGCAGGGAAAAAAGCTGGAAATAGGACGAAAAACTTTACTTATGGGTATATTAAATGTTACCCCTGATTCTTTTGCTGATGGTGCCAGGTATTATTCAACTGATTTGGCCCTAAAACATGCGGAGGAAATGATAGCAGCGGGAGCAGATATTATTGACATCGGGGGGGCTTCTTCCCGGCCCGATGCGGTGATAGCTGATGAAAAAGAAGAATTAGAACGTATATTACCTGTTATTAATGCTTTAGCTAAAGGTAATGATGTAATTATTTCGGTCGATACCTTTAGGGGTAATGTAGCTAAAGCTTGTCTGGAAGCAGGAGTACATTTAATAAATGATATTGGGCGGCTTAAATTAGATGCTAAGCTTTTACCAGTAATAATTGAACACCAAGCGCCTATTATTTTAATGCATAACCGTTTGCAAATGCAGCGCGGGGAACCTTATGAGGATTTAATCGCCGATATAATTACTGAATTACAAGCATCGGCGGATGAGCTTTTAGCAGCTGGTTTAAGTAAGGACAAGGTGATTATCGACCCGGGAGTGGGATTTGGTAAAACTGTGGAAGAAAACCGGGAGATTATAAAGAGATTATGGGAGTTTAAAAGCATGGGTTATCCTATTTTGCTTGGTCATTCCCGCAAGTCGTTTATAGGCAAAACTTTAGACTTAGAGGTAGAAGAACGTTTAGAAGGCAGTCTAGCTGTTGCTACTATGGGAATTATGAACGGAGCTGACATACTTAGGGTTCATGATGTTGAGGCTACCAAAAGAATCGTTTTAATGACAGATGCGGTGGTAAGGTAAATGGATAAAATAATTGCTAAAGGCTTAACTTTTGAGGCGTGTCATGGGGTATTGCCCGAAGAAAAAGTAACCCCCCAAAGGTTTGTCATAGATTTGGAGTTACATAAAGAACTTAAAGAGGCCGGGCTAAGTGATAATTTAACTGCTACTGTAAATTATGATGAGGTTTATCAGGTAGTTAAAAAAGTAGTTACAGGTAATAGCTATGCTTTAATTGAAGCATTGGCAGAAAATATTGCTCTTCAGGTATTAGAGATATTTATGGTTGAGGAAGTAAAGGTTACGGTTTATAAGCCGCAAGCACCGGTTAGAGGCAATTTCGAGCATTTTGCGGTAGAAATTAACCGCACTAAATCAATTTGAATATTCAAATAATATTAAAAATATCTTGCTCTTAAGTGGGGTATATGCTAAGTTAAAGGGTGAAAAGAGATGGAAGAAACCCGAGTATATTTAGGCTTAGGCTCAAATATCGGTGATTAGAAGCTGTATTTAAAAAAGGCGCGCGAACTGATAGCTAAATTGCCTGAAACCGAGATTTTGAAGGTTTCTTCGTTATATTTAACTAAGCCCTGGGGCAATACTCTCCAGGATGATTTTATTAACCAAGTTATAGAAGTAATGACCAGCTTAAGCGCTTTAGATTTACTCCAAAAGCTGCAAGAAATAGAAATAAGCATGGGCCGCTGTCGCACTGAGAGGTGGGGCGCCCGTATCATAGATATAGATATTTTATTGTATGGAAATGAAGTAATCCATACGGGGGAACTAGTTGTTCCTCACCCTTTTATGAAACAAAGGTTGTTTGTACTGGTACCGTTAGAGGAGATTAATGAGAGCGGGATCTTTCCTGATGATGGTACCCCTATACAGGAGGTGTTGAGTACAGTTATAGACCGAGAAGGAAACAATAATATAAAGAGGTTATAAGGAGTCTCCCGCCAGATACTCCTAAAAAAATCCGCTTGTATCATTACAGAACGAGACGGTAATTCATGTTGCCAAAGGGGGTTGGAATTGTGGTTAAGAAAATTGGCATTATAGGGGCGGGAGTTGTAGGAACAGCTATTGGGGTGGTACTCAATGAAAAAGGCTATGAGATTACGGGTGCATATGATGTAAGGTCCGAATCTACACTTAAGCTAGTGGAACGGATTAGATGTACTGCTCATACATCACCTCAGGAAGTTTCTCGCTCGGCTGATATCTTATTTATCACAACTTCAGATTCGGCGATTCCAGAAGTTGTAGATGAATTAGCTAGAAGTGAAGCATTTTATAATGGACAAGTAATAATTCATATGAGTGGAGCTCAATCGTCAGAAGTCTTAGACAAAGCTAAAGCGTTTGGGGCTTTAGTTCTATCTATACATCCTATTCAATCTTTTGCTAATCTGGAAAGGGCTATTCAAAACTTACCTGGTTCAGTATTTAGTATTGAAGGGGATAAAGCTGCTTATAATGTAGCTGTCTGTATGGTGGAAACATTAGGGGGGGAATATTTCTTTATAAATAGGGAATCGAAACCTTTGTACCATGCAGGTGCTTGTGTAGTATCTAATTATTTAGTAACTTTAATTGATTTTGGGGTTAAGCTTTTAGAATCTACCGGTATTCCAAGGAATATGGCGACTAAGGCTTTACTACCCTTGATTGTAGGTACTATTAATAATGTGGAAAATATCGGGATTCCTAAAGCGCTTACCGGGCCTATAGCCAGGGGAGATTTATCTACAATTTTAAAACATCTGGGCTGCTTGGAACAGATGGCTCCAGAGTTAATGAAATTGTATAGTTGGCTGGGCTTTTATACGGCTCAGATTGCTTTGGAAAAAGGTACTATAGATATTTCTGCTATGGAAGAGTTTCAAAAGTTATTTGCTAAGGAACTTAACCGTGTTACTTCAAGCTAAAAAATAGCTGTCATCCAATCTAATAAGGAAAGGAGAAAGACTAATGGCTAGAATAACTACTGCAGTTTTAAAAGAAATGAAGTTAAAAAACGAAAAGATTACTATGCTGACTTCTTACGATTATGCGATAGCAAGTCTAGTGGAAGAAGCTGGGATTAATATGATTCTTGTAGGGGATTCAATGGGTAATGTAGTGTTAGGTTATGAAAATACCCTAGCAGTTACTATGGATGATATAATTCACCATACTAAAGCAGTTGTCAGGGCTACTGCTAATACTATGGTAGTAGGGGATATGCCTTTTCTTTCCTACCATATATCTTTAGAAGAAGCGGTGCGCAATGCGGGACGCATTATTCAAGAAGGGGGCGCTCAAGCAGTTAAGCTTGAGGGTGGGGTAGAACGGGTCGATACGGTCAAGGCTATTATAGCTGCTCAAATACCAGTGATGGGACATATTGGACTTACTCCCCAATCGGTTAACCAGTTTGGGGGCTATAAGGTTCAAGGAGCAGATATAATAACGGCGCGTAAATTGATCGCAGATGCCAGGGCACTTGCTGATGCCGGGGTGTTTTCCATAGTTTTGGAATGTGTACCTACTGCTTTAGCGCAGAAAATTACAGATGAAATTGGGGTTCCAACTATTGGTATTGGTGCTGGTCCTTACTGTGATGGGCAAGTCTTAGTAATTAATGATATGTTAGGCATGAGTAAAGGCCATATTCCTAAATTTGTTAAAAAGTTTATTAATCTACATCCTTTGATTATCGAGGCCTTGCAGACTTATAAACAGGAAGTCGAGGCGGGAACTTTTCCGGCTGATGAACATGGCTTTGCTATTAAGGATGAAGTTTTAGACAAATTATATTAAATTAGAGGGACCGGAGAAAATAGAGATGCAGGAATTTAAAAATGTTGCTAGTATGCAAGAATGGAGTTTAGAGCAAAAACAAAATAATAAGACTATCGGCCTGGTTCCGACTATGGGCTATCTGCATGAGGGTCATCTAGCTTTAGTTAAAGCGGCTAAAAAAAGTTGTGACCGGGTCATAGTCAGTATTTTTGTTAATCCTATGCAGTTTGGCCAAGGGGAGGATTATGAAGATTACCCCCGCGATTTAAGTCACGATTATGAACTATTACAAAATGAACAAGTAGATGCAGTATTTGCTCCGTTAGTTAGTGAAATGTATCCCGCCGGTTATAACACTAGTGTAGAGGTAGGCGGTGAGATAACTAGTAAGTTATGCGGGGCATCCAGACCGGGACATTTTAAAGGTGTGGCGACGGTTGTAAGTAAATTATTTAATATTTGTTTACCTGATGCAGCGTTTTTCGGTCAAAAGGATGCGCAACAAGTAATAGTAATCGAAAAGATGGTGGAAGAGCTTAATTTTCCGCTTAAAATTGTAAGGGTGCCGATAGTTAGGGAGGAAGATGGTTTAGCTAAAAGTTCCCGTAATGTTTATCTAGACCCGGAAAAAAGACAAGAAGCTCTAGTGTTGAATGACGCTTTATGTTTAGCGCGAAGTCTTATTGAAAACGGGGAACGCGATACTAACAATATTAAACAGCAAATGACAAATTTAATCAATTCGAAAGAGCATGCAGACATCGATTATATTGAATTAGTCAATGATAAGGATTTATCAGATTTAGCTGTTATTAAGGAACGGGTTCTAATAGCCTTAGCGGTAAAATTTGGGAGTACTAGGTTAATAGATAATCTGGTAGTGGAGGTGTAAATCGTGTTTCGCTATATGCTTAAATCAAAAATTCATCGGGCGGTTGTTACTCAAGCAGATTTAAATTATGTCGGCAGCATAACTATTGACCGTGATTTGATGGATGCAGCCGATATAGTTCCCAATGAAAAGGTAACTATAGTTAATAATAATAATGGGGAACGGTTCGAGACTTATGTCCTCGAAGGGGAGCCGGGCTCTAAAATCATTTGCTTAAATGGGGCGGCGGCTCGTTTAGTACAAAAAGGTGATGTCGTGATTATACTCACTTACACATTGCTAGATGATAAGGATTGCCCAGAGCATAAACCGAAGCTAGTATTTGTAAATGAGAAAAATGAAATACAAAAAGTATGTTTAGGGAGCTATGAATAGGAGGAATTTTTGTTGACCAAGGAATTAATAGAATATATTGTTAAACGGAAGCAAGAAATCAACGCACTTATTGTGGCTCATTATTATCAAATACCAGAAATACATGATATAGCTGATTTTGTAGGGGATTCTTTACAATTAGCTAAACAAGCAGCTCAGACTGATGCTGATGTTATAGTGTTTTGCGGGGTACATTTTATGGCGGAAAGTGCCAAAATATTAAGTCCCTCCAAAATAGTATTATTACCGGAAAAGGACGCAGGCTGCCCCATGGCAGATATGGTTACTGCAGAGGCTTTAAGAGAGAAAAAGGCCTTGCATCCTGGTGCGGTAGTGGTTGCTTATGTTAATACTTCAGCGGAAGTTAAAGCGGAAACTGATATATGCTGTACCTCGTCTAATGCAGCTAAAATTGTTAATTCTATTCCTGCCGATAAGGAAATAATATTTGTACCGGATCGCAACTTAGGCGCTAATATTGAAAGTCAAACGGGGCGTAAAATGATTTTATGGGAAGGATGCTGTCCTATCCATGATGAATTAACTGTTGCCCACATAGAAGCACAAATGAACCTGCATCCTAATGCAAAAATAGTAGTACATCCAGAGGTTCCTGCGTCTGTAGCCGTAAAGGCCGATGCAGTATGTTCAACCGCGGGTATTTTAGATTATGTTAAAAATAGTTCAGCTGATGAATTTATTATTGGTACCGAAGAAGGTCTGCTGTATAGCTTAGGTAAGCAAAATCCGGGTAAAAAGTTTTATGTAGCTCGTAATGAGTTTCTGTGTCAGGATATGAAATATACTAATTTAGAAAAATTAGCTTTAAGTATGGAAAAAATGCAGCATCAAGTAGAAGTACCGGAAGATATAAGGCAGAAAGCCTATATATCGTTAGAAAGGATGCTGAATATAAGCTAGGGACACAAGGGATAGTATTTTTTATGCTTAATTATTTAAGAATTAGGGTGACTAAATGAATATAAACAGGTATATAGGGGTACTTGAAAAAGATACCCCGGTAGTTTTGAGTGATTTTCTGGTGGTAGGCGGGGGCATTGCGGGATTATTCACGGCCTTAAAAGCGGCTGAATATGGCAGTGTAACCGTATTAACTAAAAAAAGCATTATCGAATCTAATACCGGATTAGCACAAGGGGGAATCGCTGCCGCAGTTCACGAGGAAGATTCCCCTTTTTTGCACCTTGAAGATACTTTAGAAGCAGGTGCAGGATTATGTAATATAGAAGCAGTAGATGTTCTGGTGCGGGAAGGACCGGAGCGGGTTCATGAATTAATGGCGGTTGGGACTACTTTCGATATGAAAGACGGCAGCATTTCTCTTGCTAGGGAAGGGGCCCATAGTAAGGCTCGAATTCTTCATGCTGCTGATGCTACCGGGGAGGAAATTCGCCGCGCCCTGGAAGTAAGATGTAAAGATAATCCCGATATTAAAATAATCGAGGAACAATTTTTAATTGATATTTTAACTCATAATGATAAAAAAGAGTGTTACGGAGCTTTAGTTTTTGACGGGCAAAATAATACTCAAGTAGCTTATTTAGCCAAAGCTACTATTGTGGCGACTGGGGGGGCGGGACAATTATATAAGTATTCGACTAACCCGGATGTAGCTACGGCTGACGGAATGGCGGCTGCTTACAGGGCTGGTTGTAGTCTATCGGATATGGAGTTTATCCAATTCCATCCTACCGTATTATTTAGCCACGAAACCCAACGGTTTTTAATATCTGAAGCTGTAAGGGGTGAAGGGGGACTATTATATAATTATGCCGGGGAACGATTTATGTCTGCCTATCACCATTTAGAGGAACTGGCTCCGCGCGATGTAGTCTCCCGTGCTATTGTGAATGAATGTCGTAAACTAAATAGTGAATATGTTTATATAGATATGACGGTTATTCCCCAGGCGGAAAAGCGTTTTCCCAATATATTTCGTAATTGCTTAGAACGGGGTATCGATTTGCGCCGAGAATATGTACCCGTATCTCCGGCGGCTCATTACACTATGGGGGGGATTACTACTAATACGAAAGGACAGACGAATATTTACGGGCTATATGCGTGTGGTGAAACGGCTTGTACCGGAGTACACGGCGCTAACCGCTTAGCTAGTAATTCACTGTTAGAGGGGATTGTTTTTGGTCACCGAATTGTTAGTAATACCGAGGAAATATTATATCGCAGCAGCATAGATGTAGATACTGTATTTAGTTCCTTTGCCATGGAAGGAGTACATATACCAGGAAAAGGTAATATATCTCCGGCTGAGGCGCGCCAAGCTTTACAAAACATAATGTGGGAGAATGTAGGCATCATAAGAAATGAAGAAGATTTAAAAATAGCTAATTTTACTATCAATAGATTATATAATCACCTAGTGAAAACCGGGTCTAGTTTAGAATATTATGAAGTTTTAAATATGCTAACTGTAGCCCGAATAATAGTACAAGCTGCATTATGGAGGAAAGAAAGCCGGGGAGGGCACTACCGCCGGGATTACCCAATGCGTGATGATTTGCGCTGGGTTAACCATATGAGTTTTACTAATTGTTAAATAGGGGGATATTATGCTTTATTTAGGTTTAGAAGAATTAATTGAGCGTGCTTTAGCCGAGGATGTTGGGCATGGTGATATTACTACCATGAATTTAATTGATGATAAAGCCCAAACTAGCGGTATATTCTATGCTAAGGCCGAGGGAGTAATAGCTGGTCTGGAAGTAGCCAAATTAGTATTTACTTATTTACAGTCTGATATTAAATTTATTAATAATAAACGTGATGGTGATAAGGTGTGCCCAGGTGACGAAATAGCTACTGTTCGTGGTAATACACGCACTCTCCTTACTGGAGAACGTTTAGCTTTAAACTTTATGCAAAGATTATCTGGTATAGCGACTAAAACCAGGAATATGACAGAATTAATAAAAAATGAAAAGGCTCAAATTGTAGATACGCGCAAGACTACTCCCGGTTTAAGGGTATTAGAAAAATATGCGGTAGTTATAGGAGGAGCTAAAAATCATCGTTTTGGTCTATATGATGGAGTGATGATAAAGGATAATCATATTGCTGCAGTTGGCAGTATTCACGAAGCAGTTACCATAGTAAAGGGTAAAGTTCCCCATACAGTTAAAATCGAAGTAGAAGTAGAAAACTTGGAACAATTGCACGAGGCATTAGCAGCTAAAGCCGATATAATTATGTTAGATAATATGGATATAAATATAATGCGCCAAGCGGTAGAAATAACCCAAGGCCGGGCCTTATTAGAGGCTTCGGGAGGTATAAGCGAGGATACAGCAGTACAGGTAGCTAAGACCGGGGTTGACTATATATCTGTCGGGGCTTTAACCCACTCTGCTACGGCGCTGGATATAAGTTTTCGGATTATATCGTAGGGAACGACAACCTTGTCATTCGAGTACCGGGAGGGGAAAAAATGCATAATTTTCCTCAAAGAAAACACCTTAGGTTAGATAATTACGATTATTCACAAGCAGGATACTATTTCGTAACTATTTGTACTCATAATAGAAGCAAGATTTTGGGTGAAATCGTAGGGAACGACGCCCTCGTCGTTCCATCTGCAGTAGGGAAAATAGTAAGTAATAATTGGAATAATATTTCACGATTAGATGATAAAATTATTACTGATGCGTTTTGCCTGATGCCTAATCATATACACGGTATAATTATTTTAGAAGCAGCCGAGCAAAGCATTCAAATAGATAAAAAATATGGCTTCGAAACTACGGAACGGTGGGGGCACCGTTCCCTACCCGGGATTATAAGAGATTTCAAATCAGTAACAACAAGGTTATATAACAAACTTGCCATAGGGCAAAAAAACAGCCTATGGCAAAAATCATATTATGATCATATTATCCGAAGTGAAAGCGAATTACAAAAGACTAGGGAGTACATATATAACAATCCCCGGCAATGGAATTTTGATAAGTATTATTTATAAACTAGTTTTCAAATAAAAAATGATATTAAAGGGGCAAAAAGCATGATTTTGGTTTTTGATGTAGGTAATACTAATATGGTCGTGGGAGTTTTTAAGGATGATCAACTATTAAACCATTGGCGCATCAGAACGGATAATTTACGTACTAGTGACGAATATGCCATGATGCTCAACGGTTTATTCGGCTATAATCATCTCGACCCTCGGCAAGTAAAAGCAGTCGTAATATCTTCGGTAGTACCTACCCTAATGATGGAATTAGAGGATTTGAGCCATAAATATTTTTTCTGTAAACCGCTGGTAGTAGGTCCGGGAATAAAAACTGGTTTAGCCATAAAATATGAGAATCCCCGTGAAGTAGGGGCTGATCGGGTAGTTAATGCGGTA
>CAZYLY010000050.1:0-11814 GCA_964648825.1 uncultured Syntrophomonadaceae bacterium | reverse complement strand
ATATAGAAAAAGTTAAAGTCCATGTTTATAATTTAGCCCAAAAAATTAATGAAGCAATTGATGCTAAAGAAGATTATTTACAGATATTAGGCCCGGCCCCTTGCCCGATTCAAAAAATACGTAATCAATATAGGTATCAAATAATTGTTAAGAGTGATAATGTGATATTATTAAAAAGCTTAGGTGCTTATATATCTGAAGAAGTTAGATTTCCAAGTGGAAAAATAGATATAGATATTAATCCTAATACTATGTTGTAGGGAGGGCGGAGAAAATGGCAATATATAATGTAGTTACACTGCCGGATGATGTTTTGCGCCAAAAGGCTAAACCAATCAATAAAATAAATGCCGGTGTTTTACGTCTATTAGATAATATGAAGGATACTATGTATGCTTTTGATGGAGTAGGCTTAGCTGCTCCGCAAATTGGGGTATCTAAACGGGTGGTGGTAGTCGATACCGGAGAAAAGTATTATGAATTGATTAATCCCGAAATAATATTAGCAGAAGGGGAACAAACTGCCCAAGAAGGCTGCTTAAGCGTCCCTGGATTAGTAGGGGTAGTAAAAAGAGCGCAAAAGGTTACAGTAAAGGCTTTAGATAGAAATGGGGACGAAATACGAATAGCTGCTGAAGATTTATTAGCCAGAGCTTTTCAGCATGAATTAGACCACTTGGACGGCATACTATTTCCTGATATTGCTATAAGTGTAGCTAAAGAATAATTTTTAAACAGGGGGGATAACAATGAAGCTAGTCTTTATGGGTACTTCGATGTTTGCCGTTCCCGCTTTGGAAAAGCTTATCGAAAATAATTATTCAATAGTAGGGGTAGTAACTCAACCTGATCGCCCCAAAGGCCGGGGGAAAAGAGTTTTGCCTACTCCAATTAAACAAACTGCTGAGCAAAATAATTTGCCGGTAATTCAACCACTTAAAATTAGGGATAATAATGCTATTAACCAGATAACAAAATGGGATCCAGATCTAATTATTGTTGTATCTTATGGGCAGATAATTCCAAAAGAAATACTGGAGTATCCTCACTTTGGGTGTATTAATATACATGCTTCCTTATTGCCCGAGTATAGAGGTGCTGCACCTATACAAAGGGCAATTATGGACGGAAAGAAAACTACGGGTGTTACCACAATGTTTATGGAAGAAGGCTTGGATACTGGTGATATAATTATGCAAGTACCTATTTCCATATATAACGATATGGATCATGGAGATTTAGAAAAAGTTTTAGCCCTAACAGGGGCAGAATTATTAATGGATACTTTAAGTACAATTCAAAGCGGTTCCATGCCGCGCAGAAAACAAGATAATGATAAAGCTAATTATGCTGCCATGATATCTAGTGAGGAAGAAAAAATTGATTGGACTAAGCCAGTGCAAAATATTAATGATAAAATTCGGGCTTTAGCCCCTAAACCTGGTGCATTTACATATATAAACGGAACTAAAGTTAAGCTTTATAAAACTAGTATTGTAGGTGAGAACCAAAAGGGGAAAGCGGGATTAGTTTTAAAAGTGGAAAAGGATAGTTTTACCGTGCAAACAGGTCAAGGTATTTTATTAATTAAAGAAGTGCAAAGGGAAAATAAAAAACGTATGTCGACACGGGAATTTCTACAAGGGTTTAATTTACATGAGGGTACTGTCATCGGATAGTTAGGGGTTTATATTTTGGAAAGCAGAAAACGCATTTATATTGGGCTATTAGCTGGCAGCCTGCTATTTTCGATACTATTAGTTGGCTTAATCTGGTATTTGGTAAGTAAGCGTGATATAATATTAAGCCAAATAATATTAATTATTATAGCCGTAGTAGTGGGGGTTATCTTTTTATTATTAGGCATAGGTATTATGTCTATAGTAATTATGATAATAAGATCTAAAACGATTCCGTCCTTGGAAAACTTTACTTATATTGCTAATGACATATTGTTTCCTTTTGCCTTATTTACAGGTAAACTATTAGGAATTGAGAGGGAAAAAATACTAAGCTCTTATATTGCAGTGAATAATTACCTGGTTAGAAATAAGAAACTATATCTTCCTAGCAATAAGATAATGATTTTATTACCCCATTGTTTGCAAAATTCTGATTGTAAAATTAAAATTACTCATGATATTAATAACTGTAAAAATTGCGGTAAGTGTAAAATAGGGGAATTAAAAGAATTAGCTGAAAAATACGACACTGATATTAAAGTTGCTACTGGAGGAACTTTAGCTCGTAAATTTATACTTGAAACTAGACCAAAAGGGGTGATAGCTGTTGCCTGTGAAAGAGATTTGTCTTTTGGTATTCATGATACGGGGGTGTTACCCGTCTTAGGTGTGTTAAATTGTCGTCCTAATGGACCCTGTTATAATACTGATGTAGATATTAATGCAGTTGAAAAAGCTTTAAAAACTTTGTCTGAAGGAGGTAATAATTTATGAATTATTTGATCTTAATTCTTCCTGCTTTTTTATTATCGATTTATGCCCAATTTAAAGTTAAATCTACTTTTAATAAATATTCGCAGGTAAGAGCATCCCGGGCTATGACTGGAGTAGATGTAGCTAAAACTATTTTACAGCGTAATGGTATGAGTGGAATTGTGGTTGAACCAGTAAGAGGTAGTTTAACTGATCATTATGATCCCAAAACTCATACGGTAAGATTATCAGAAACTGTTTATGGTAGTAACTCTATTGCGGCCTTAGGAGTTGCCGCCCACGAAGTAGGGCATGCTATACAACATAGGCATCAATACGGACCTTTAGAATTAAGACACAAATTAGTACCTGTGACTAATTTTGCTTCGTCAGCATCTTTTCCTATTTTATTATTAGGTTTTTTTCTATATAATGCTAATTTAATTTTAATCGGTATACTACTATTTTCCGCTGTCGTCTTATTCCATTTAGTAACTTTACCAGTAGAACTTAATGCTTCCCGTCGTGCCGTACTACAACTTAGTGAAGCCGGGATTATTAGTCAGCAGGAAGCACCTATGGTTAAAAAAGTATTAGCGGCCGCTGCTTTAACTTATATTGCTGCCACTTTATCCGCTATCGCTAATTTACTTTATTATGTAATGATATTTGTAGGCGGTAATAATGATTAAAATAGAGGTAGATTATGGAAAATAGAACCCTAAGCAACCCTAATAAAGTCCGTAAAGTAGCAATGAATATTATTTATAATATTACTGAAAATAAAGCTTATGCTAACTTAGCTATAGATAAAACGCTGAAAGGTAATGATTTAAGCCGGCCGGACAAAAGCTTAGTTACGGAGATTGTTAATGGCACTATTCGCATGTTAAAGCACCTAGATTGGGTGCTTAATCTCTTTTTGGCGAAGAATGTCAGTAAACAAAATCCTTGGATTAAAACTATTTTAAGGATGTCCTTATATCAAATTTTATTTATGGATAAGGTCCCTAATTATGCTGCGGTTAATGAAGCAGTAGAATTAGCCCGTAAAAAGACTAACCATAATTTATCCTCCTTAGTAAATGGAGTGTTAAGAAATATAATACGGAATATGGATAATATTACTTATCCAGCACCTGATACAATCGAATATTTAGCTGTGTATCATTCCCATCCAGAATGGTTAGTAGCAAACTTAATAAATAATTACGGGATAGAAAGCTGTGCAGAAGTATTAGCATATAATAATCAAAGACCTAAGCTACATATTAGAACTAATACTTTGCTAGCTACTCCAGAAGAGTTGCTTAATGAATTAATAGAAATGGGGATAGATTGTGAATTAAGCAGTATATTCCCCCAGGCTATAATTATTAATAATTGGGGAAATAATTCTTTAGACCAAATACCGGCCTATAAAAAAGGTAATTTTTATATCCAAAATATTGCTTCGATGTTAGCGGCACCTATTTTAACCCCGGAGCCTACAGAGCAAGTTTATGATTTATGTTGCGGGGTGGGAGGGAAAGCTACTCATATGGCGCAATTAATGAATAACACGGGTAATATTTACTGTTATGATATATATCCGTCGAAATTAACTTTATTAGAAAAAAATGCTCACCGTCTAGGAATAAAAAATCTAACTATTAATTTGGAAGATGTCCTAAAAATAACGGAGGAACAAGTAGCTGATAAAGTCTTACTTGATGCTCCTTGTTCAGGATTAGGGGTACTTAATAGACGAGCCGATTTACGCTTTAATAAAACCTTAGATGATTTGCAGGAATTAGTTAATCTACAAAATAAATTGCTTATTAAAGCTAGTCAAATTGTGAAAAAAGGTGGATACATTTTATATGCTACTTGTACAATTAATAAAAGGGAAAATGAAGATGTAGTTCAAAATTTCTTACTTAATAATAACGAATTTGAATTGATGCCTTTAGATGCGCGTTTATCTTTTTTCCCTTTTACCGATGAAGATTATAATAAAGCGCAGAGTGGTTTATTAACTATAATCCCTGGTCGATACGGGACTGATGGTATGTTTTATGCCTTATTAAGGAGGAAAGGTGCCAATTAAATGGAAACAGGTAAAACAGAATTATTAGGGTTAAATATAAGTGAATTAGAAAAGTTTGTAATCTCCATCGGAGAACCTCGTTTTAGAGCTAAACAAATTTTTAAATGGATATATATTAAAAAAGAACATTCTTTTTATGAAATGACTGATTTACCAAAAGAATTAAGATTTAAATTAGATGAAATAGCTGAGGTATCCATTCCGCGCGTATTGAAGCAAAAAGTATCTAAAGATGGTACCCGCAAATATTTAGTTGAGTTTAAAGATAAGAAAAAAGTTGAAACAGTAGTAATACCACATAGTGCGGATAAAAATACTAAATATTCCTTATGTATTTCTACTCAGGTAGGATGCCCAATCGGCTGTAGTTTTTGCGCAACCGGGCAAGGGGGTTTTCAAAGAAACCTTACTTATTATGAAATTGTGGGACAAGTTTTAACGTCTTCCCGGGAACTTATTAAAAAAATAAAAAACGGTGACGAAAACCCTATTTCTAATATTGTTTATATGGGTATGGGTGAACCGATGTTAAATTATGATGAATTAATAAAATCAATTTATTTACTTAATGACCATAAAGGGATAAATATCGGGCAAAGACATATTACTATTTCTACTTGCGGAGATATTAAGGGCATTGAAAAGCTATCTCACGAGAACCTGCAAGTAACTTTAGCTATTTCTTTGCATGCCAATAATAATGAATTACGCGATGTATTAGTACCTCTTAATCGCAAATATCCGTTAGAAGAATTATTTATGGCGATAGAATCATATATCCAAAAAACTAATCGCCGGGTTACTTTTGAATATATTTTATTAGATGATATAAATATGAGTAAAAATGATGCGGAAGACTTAGCAAAATTGGTAAAACCGTTACTAGCTAATATTAATCTAATTCCCTATAATGAGGTAGAAGGTCTTCCTTATAGTAAACCTTCCGCTAAAAAAACAGAATTATTTTATAATTGGTTAAAACAGGAAGGGTTAAATGTTACCATTCGTGAAGAGAAGGGAGCAGATATAGAAGCTGCTTGTGGTCAGTTAGCCGCAAAGAAAGAGCGCTAAGATATTGTTGGGGGAAAGTGGTGGTTTGATGCAAGTTGTTGGATTATCAGATATTGGTTTAGTGCGCAAAAGAAATGAGGATAATCTTCTTATCCGGGAGAAGGAAGGAATTTTTGTAATATGTGACGGCATGGGGGGACATAAAGGGGGAAATGTTGCTTCCAGTCTAGCTATACAAACTGTGGAAACTGAAATAGATAATATTAAATCCTTAACTGTACCTTTATTAAATGAGGCTATTATTAAAGCTAATAAAGTTATTTATCAAAAAGGTCTAAAAAACCCTGATTTACATGAAATGGGTACTACTTTATCTGCAGTTTTAATTAATAACTTAGATATGAATATATGTCATGTCGGTGATAGTAGGGTATATTTAATACGGGCCAACGAAATCAAGCAAATTACTATTGACCATACTTTAGCAGAAGAAATGGTGCATAGTGGTATGAAAGACCATGATGAGCAAAAAACATATAGTCATATATTAACTCGTGCTTTGGGAATAAGTGAAAACGTTGAAATAGATAATATTGCCTTACAACTAAAACTTTATGATACTATCTTGTTATGTAGTGATGGTTTAAGTGATATGTTAACTGAACAGGAATTATTATCTTTAATTATTCAGGATAAGGACATTAAGGTGATTGCAGATAGTTTATTACAAGAAGCCCTAAAAAAAGGGGGAGCCGATAATATTTCTTTGATATTAGTGCGAATTAATAGGAGGTAGGAAAATTGAATGGCACTATTTTAGCTGATCGCTATGAATTAATTGAAAAGATAGGCGAAGGGGGTATGGCTTTAGTTTTTAAAGCTAAATGCACTATTTTAGACCGTATTGTAGCTATTAAAGTTTTAAAAGAAGAATATGCGTACGATAGTACTTTTGTAGAAAAGTTTAGAACTGAAGCCCATTCAGCTGCTAGCCTATCTCACCCTAATATAGTAAATATTTACGATGTAGGCAGACAAGATAATATCCATTTTATTGTTATGGAATACGTAGAAGGTCATACGCTTAAGGAATTAATTGCCGAAAAAGCTCCGCTAAGTAATGAATTAGCTATTGATATTGCTCTAATGATATGTGATGGTATACACCATGCTCATGAAAAAGGGATAATTCATAAGGATATAAAACCTCACAATATTTTAATTACTAATTCAGGCATGGTTAAGGTAGCTGATTTTGGTATTGCCCAGGCAGCCAGCAAGAAAACAATAACATTTGGAGGCAATATTTTAGGTTCCGTGCAATATATCTCTCCCGAACAAGCTAAGGGTGAACCGTTAACTAGGGCTACAGACATATATTCAGTAGGCTGTGTTTTATATGAAATGTTGACTGGTAAAGTTCCTTTTGATGCGGAAAGTCCTGTAACTATAGCCTTAAAACATATTCACGATGAACCAGAATTACCTCGAGAATTAAATAGTGATATTCCGCCATCTTTAGAAAAGCTGATATTTAAAGCTATGGCTAAGGTACCTAGTCATCGCTTTTCAACAGCTGAACAAATGCGTAATAGCCTATTAAGTTTTCATACAGATAAGGGCAATAAGTTTTCTTACCGTCCTGGAAAAGATAATACTATAATGATGCCTTCAGTATCTGGGGAAGGCAAAAATAACTATAGGGGTAAGAAAAAAATTAATACTGGTAGATTAGCAATAGTCATAGTGGCAATAATCGGTCTTTTATCCGGCATACTTTATGTGGCAGGAGGAAACTTCTTTGGTCAAGAAGTTGTAGTACCTAATATAGTAGGTAAAGATGTTAAAGAAGCTAAAAATGAATTAGAAAAACAAGGGCTAAAAATGGCGGTTAGTCATGAGGAATTTAATGAAGAATTTGAAATCAATCAAGTAGTATCCCAAGATCCTAAAGGGGAAATGAAAGTTAAAGAAGGGCGCGAAATAAAAGTTGTACTAAGCAAAGGGGTTGAATTATTTAGCATTCCCAGCTTAGTTGGACTAAATATTGCAGATGCAGAACTGGAAATAAAGAATCAAGGTTTTGTAAGAGGTAAGATTGATAAAACTTATGATAGTAAATATGGAGAAAATATTGTTATTTCGCAAAAACCAACTTCGGGGACTAAAAGTGAAAAGAATACCACTATTGATTTAATGATAAGCCAAGGGGAACCGCCCAAAAGAATTGCTATGCCTAATTTAATAGGCAAAACCTTAGATGAGGCTAGAAGTGAACTGCAGAAAAATAAGCTTATACCTAGCGAAATAAATAAAAAAGATAGTAATGAATATTTTGCTAATATAGTAATAGAACAAGATGTGGCTGCTGGTGTTTTAGTGGATGAAGAAACTAATGTAGTTATTACTGTTAGCAAAGGACCAGGCCCTGTAGCCCAGACAAAAGCGATTCAATTTAAATTACCCGAGGAACAGGATTTTTATAAAGTAGTCATTAGGGTAAGTGATAGCAAGGGTAAAAGGGAAGTCTATAATGAAATATCTAATGCCGGCGAAGATGTTTATATAGGGGTTAGCTATTTTGGAAAAGGTGTTGTTGAAATCCTGCTCAATGGTAAGGTATATGATACTATTGAATTATAATTAAGCTAATGGAGGAATTTATGCAAGGTGAAAAAGTAGAAGGTTTGATTATAAAAAAATATAGCAGCTTCTACTATGTACGGGATAACCGGCATAAAATTTATGAATGTAAATTAAGGGGTAAAGTTAAGGATTTAGTCTTAACTGGGGATAAGGTTATACTTACTTGTTTAGATAATGAAAAAGGTGTAATTGAGGAAATATTACCGCGGCAAAATGAATTATATAGACCTAGAATTGCTAATGTTACTAAAGTATTTATAGTTATGGCTAATAACCGACCTGCTCCTAGTTTAATCTTATTAGATAAGTTATTATTCCTGGCTTATTATAATTCCATTGAACCTGCGATTATTCTGAATAAAATGGATTTAATGGAAGACGAAAATGCGAGATTTATTAAAAACTACTATCCTTCCTTTGGAATTAATGTTATGTCAACTTCAACCAAAACTAATGAGGGTATTAAGGAATTAAGAGAATTGCTTGCAGATGAAGTAGTTGTATTGGCCGGCCCTTCTGGGGTAGGAAAATCAAGCTTGCTCAATTTATTATTAGACGGGGTAAATATAAAAACTCAGGAAGTGAGCAATAAAATAGGGCGCGGTAAGCATACTACCAGGCATGTAGAACTATTTATTACCATAAGCGGGGGACTTATAGCAGATACCCCCGGCTTTAGCATAATAGATATGCCCAGCATAAATAAAGTTGATTTAGTCAGCTTTTTCCCGGACTTATATGCATATTATGGGGATTGTAAATTTAATGATTGTTTACATTGGAAAGAAAAAGAATGCGGCATAAAAGACGCTGTAGCTGCCGGAAACATAGCCGAAATTAGGTATAATAATTATTTGACTATGTTGGCCGAGGTTATAGAAAATGAAAGGAATTATTAAATGACTACTATTGCTCCTTCAATATTATCAGCTGATTTTGCTAGATTATCCGAAGATATAAAAACAGTTCAAGCAGCCGGAGCCCAGTGGTTGCATGTTGACGTTATGGATGGACATTTTGTACCTAATCTTACTATTGGGCCTCAAGTAGTAGCTGATATAAGAAAAGAAACTTCTCTTTTTTTAGATGTGCATCTTATGATAGAGAAACCGGAAAAACTTATTCCTTCATTTGCTGAAGCAGGGGCTGACCTTTTAACCGTCCACTGGGAGGCTTGTACCCACTTACATAGGGTAATATATATGATTAAGGATTTAGGAATTAAAGCCGGACTGGCGTTAAATCCAGCTACTCCGGTATGTTTAATTAAAGATATTATAAATGAATTAGACTTAGTATTAATTATGAGTGTTAACCCTGGCTTTGGAGGACAAACTTTTATTCCCCAGGCTATTGATAAAGTAAGTGAAACGAGAAAAATAGCAGAAAATACATCTAGTCAATTACTGATTCAGGTAGATGGGGGCATAAATGCCGAAAGCGGCTTAAAAGTTGTACAAGCTGGATGTGATGTTTTAGTAGCTGGTTCATTTATTTTTAAATCTCCTGACATTAAGGCAGCGGTAAGCGCGCTAAAAAGCCTAAGTTAGTCTTGACCGTTTACAAGACTAGTGATACTATGAATGCAACTTAATACTAAAACCTTCTTCGGGGATGGGTGTAATTCCCTATCGGCGGTATAGCCCGCGAGCCTTAGGGCATGATTCGGTGTAATTCCGGAGCCGACAGTAACAGTCTGGATGGTAGAAGAGGGGTTAACAGACTATGTGCATACTTAGCCTTGTTAATTCTGTTCGCTTTTTAACCCGAAGAAAATCGGGTTTTTATTTTTTTGAGGAGAAATATGTTTACTAATTTTGACGAAAAATATATGGCCAGAGCACTTGAAATAGCTAATATGGCTGCAGGCAGAACTAGCCCTAATCCCCTTGTTGGAGCAGTAATTGTAAAAAATGGACAGATAGTAGGGGAAGGTTATCATAAAAAAGCTGGTACCCCTCATGCCGAAATTCATGCTTTAAATGCAGCCCAAGGGGAAGTCCAAGGTGCTACTATGTATGTTACTTTAGAACCTTGCAGCCATTATGGGAAAACTCCCCCTTGTGCAGAAGCGCTGGTTAAAAGCGGAATTAAGGAAGTTGTAGTAGCCACACTTGACCCTAACCCCAAAGTTGCCGGCCAAGGAATAGAAATTTTACAAAACGCCGGGATAAAAACGCGCATAGGCATTATGGAAAAGGAAGCTCAGGCACAAAATGAAGTGTTTTTTAAATATATAATTACGAGACTGCCTTTTGTTTGCATAAAGTATGCTATGACTTTAGACGGGAAAATAGCTACATATACTGGTGATTCTAAGTGGATTAGCAATGAGGAATCTAGGCAATATGTCCACCAATTACGCAATACTTATGATGCTATTTTAGTAGGTATAGGGACTGTTTTAGCTGATAATCCTATGCTTAATACTCGTTTAGGTATTCCCGAACCAAAAGACCCGATAAGGATAGTGATTGACGGCAACCTTGACATACCACTAACTAGTAATATTGTACAAACTAGTAAAAAACAAAAAACAATTATTTTTACCGCAAAAACTGGAAATGAAGAAAAGCTTAACTACTTAATAGAAGCCGGTATTGAAATAGTTACGGTTAACGGGGATTCACAAAATCTTGATTTAAAAGCAGTATTAGCCCAACTAGGTTCAAGGGGAATTACTAGCTTGTTAGTAGAAGGTGGGGCGCAAATAAATGCAAGTTTTCTGGAAAATGAACTAGTAGATAAGATACTATGTTTTATCGCCCCTAAAATTGTAGGCGGAATGGCACCTTCACCAGTTGCAGGTCAGGGGGTCGCTGTTATGAAAAATGCTTACCAATTTAGTAAAGTAGAAATAGAAAAGATTGGTGATGATACACTTATTAAAGCTTATGCAAGGTGGTGATGATTATATTTACAGGAATAATTGAAGAACTAGGTGCAGTTAAAAATATTAATCGGGGCCCTCATTCCTTTCAAATTAATATTGCAGCTCAAAAAGTAGTAGAAGATTTAAAAATCGGGGATAGTATAGCCGTAAATGGAGTTTGCTTAACAGTTACTAGCTTTAGTACTACCCATTTTATTGCTGATGTAATGCCCGAAACACTTAATAAAACTAACTTAAAAGAACTTAAGGGAGGCATGCAGGTTAATCTGGAACGGGCTTTGACCTTAAATAGCAGGTTAGGGGGGCATTTAGTTCAAGGACATGTAGATGCAGTCGGAACAATCTTGCAAAAAGAACGTTTAGATATTGCCATAATATTTAGCATAAAGGCTCCACCCGAGGTGCTTAAATATACAGTAACTAAGGGATCTATAGCTATTGATGGAATTAGCCTGACGATAGTAGATGTATTTGAAGATAGTTTTACCGTTTCACTAATACCCCATACGGCTGAACATACTACATTAGGATTTAAAGAACCAGGTGTTACAGTAAATCTTGAAAGTGATGTAATAGGTAGGTATGTAGAAAAACTTTTAGGCAGTAATCAATCGGAAGCTAAGCTAAGAACTTTAACTACTAGCTTTTTAGCAGAAAACGGATTCTTATAAGGAGGAATATTTAATGTTAAACACTATAGAAGAAGCAATTTTAGACATCAAAGCTGGTAAAATGGTAAT
>CAZYLY010000049.1:9870-12094 GCA_964648825.1 uncultured Syntrophomonadaceae bacterium | reverse complement strand
AAGATTTTTGTTGTTTCTTTAAATACATTCTAATAAATGTCTTTAGCAAGGCTTTTTTGGCATTAATATTTTCGGTAAAATCTATTCTAGTTATATTACCTTCTTTAGCAAATAAACCTGTCCAATGCCCATTCATGTTTTCATTTTCTATATCAAATTCCCAGGCTTGATAAGGTTCCATTACAGTTATAGTAAATGTAGTTGGAAAACCGTCTTTTGTATATTCGACAAACTTAACTTCGCTTAAAACTTCAATCTTACTCAAATCACTTCGCCACGCATAATCCTCAAGAGAAGTTACAATATCCCAAACCTCTTTTACATCGTATTGTAAGGTGGCTTTTATGTTTGATATAATCATAGTTTATCTCTTATCTCCCGAAAGCTTTTTTCGCGCCATCATTGCCCATTTTAACGACTTGCTTTTTACGTTTCAATTCGAAATTCCTAAAAAGTGTGTCAAAACCCCCGTCCCCATGACATAGTTACTTGGTCTGTTGGATTAAGGAGAATAGTTCATCTCTAGTCTGATGTCGGGATTGGAAGATACCTCTTAAGGCTGAGGTTACGGTTAGGGAGCCGGGTTTGCGGATACCGCGCATAGTCATACACATATGTTCAGCCTCGATAACTACGCCTACCCCTTGAGGCTTAATATTTTCGTAAATGCAGTCAGCTATTTGGGAAGTTAACCTTTCTTGTAATTGGGGACGTCTGGCATAGGCATCAGCAACTCTAGCTAGCTTACTTAAGCCGATAACTTTGCCTTCTCGTGGAATATAGGCTATATGTGCTTTGCCGTAAAAGGGCAGTAAGTGGTGTTCGCACATCGAATACAGAGGTATATCCTTAACTAGAACGAGTTCATCGTGATATTCGGAAAAGGTAACTTGTAGAAATTCCTTAGGGTCACTGTCTAGTCCGGCAAATATTTCTTCATACATACGGGCAACTCTTTTAGGAGTATCTAAAAGCCCTTCCCTATCTGGATTTTCTCCGATAGCTTCTAATATCATACGAACGGCTTGTTCGATTTTTGGCTTGTTAATATTATTATTTATCATATTATGTGACCCTCCATATTCTATTAGCTTACATAATACTACAAAAAATATAATTTCGTTTACTCTTTTTTTATTAAGTCTTAGCTAAAGCCCAAGCGATTATGTAAAATTTTACGGTAATAGTCGCGGTATTCCAGCTCTTTGCGGCTTAATTCTTTTTCGATTGTTAAAGGATTTTTGCTTAAGGGTTTTCCAGTTACTAATGATTCGCCTAATTCTTTTAAGGTATCTATATTAAAAACATTTTCAACCCAGCTAGAAGGAATATTATTATAACCATATAGAGCCCCAGCCATAGCTCCTGCCATAGCTGCAATAGTATCACTATCCCCTCCGCCATTTACACCACTTAAGATTGCTTTTTCCATATCGCAGTAGTAGTTAAGAAATAAAAACAAGCTATATAATACGGAGCCTAAAGCAAATGGAGAATGGTGATAAACCTTTACATTATTACTAGTAGTTTGTGCCCATTCGTCTAAAATTTTAATGGCTTCATCCTCAGATGTATCTAATATTTTTTCTAAAATCACTATTGAAGCCGAAACTTGATGTTTAGTCTCGGCAGAATTTTTAACCGTAGGATAATTAAGAGTAATTAATTCTTCCATCGCTGTAATTAATTCTTCTAATTCTTTTAACCAGATATAAGGTTTGAAACTGTCGGGATTTTTACCTATAGCGTGTGCCACCGTAAAAGCCACTAGCCCCGCTGCTGCAATTCCGCGTATATCTCTATGGGTTATTAAACTCATGTCAATCGTAGCCTGTAATAATTTATCCATATCATTATGATAAAAAACTCCTAAAGGGGCAATACGCATCGCAGAACCATTTCCGGCGCTGATAGCCCCACAGGTATCTAAATTATTAAACATCATCATGTTATTAACTGATTCCATAAATCCCGGACCTGCATGGCGAAATACCCCATAATCGCCGTAACCGTTTAACCTAGCCCCTTGCACAAAAAGCCTTGCAAGTTCAGCAGGATTTGTCCCCTTTTGGGTAATTAAGGAATATGCTAAGAGTACAGCTTGTTGTGTATCATCAGTATATGAGCCGGGCAAACACATATAGTTTATATAATTTTGCAGGCGGTTTAGAATAAGTTCATCACCAGCTTCCGTTATAAGTTTTTCTAAGGGGAGGGGTCTTTG
>CAZYLY010000049.1:5229-9860 GCA_964648825.1 uncultured Syntrophomonadaceae bacterium | reverse complement strand
TTGAATATTATTTATAACCGGTAAATATTTTTTAAATTCATTAGGAATGTATTCGACTAATGCACCTAAGGCATCACCACAAGCTAGCCCTACCATTACACCTTGAGCTTTATCGACTAATTGCATAAGCTTTTTTCCTCCCAATAAAACCTTAACATTACTTAACAATATATATATTAGTAATTTATCTTGCTAAAGGAAAGGATAAATCATAGAAATGTAGAAGAATATAAGGAAAAGATACTTAATTATTTGAATATATAAAATTTCTAAGACTAAGGACATACTTATTACACCTGATTAGATTAACGATATAATTAATAGGGGTGGAATTATTGAGATTAGCTAAGTATATTGCTGATGCGGGTATAACCTCCAGAAGAAAAGCGGAGCAATATATAAGTGACGGCAGGGTTAAGGTGAATAATATTGTTATAAAAGAATTGAGTTATAAGGTAAACCCGGAAAAAGATGTAGTAGCGTTTGATGGACAAGAAGTTATTTTAAGTAATAAAATATACATACTGCTTAATAAACCGGCTGGATATATTAGTAGTGTTACTGATTCTCATGGTCGACCTACGGTAATTGATTTACTGAAAAATGTTACTGCTCGGGTATATCCAGTGGGTAGGTTGGATTTTGATACTGAAGGTTTATTAATAATAACTAATGATGGTGAATTTACTAATCTTATGATTCATCCCAAACACGAAATTGTTAAAACTTATGAAACCTGGGTAGAAGGTCTAGTAAGCGAAAAAGATGTTGCCCAGCTTAAAAGGGGAATTTTGTTAGAAGATGGTTTTACAGCACCGGCAGTAGTTGATATTATTAAAAAAGAAGCAGACCAAACGTTATTAACTATTAAAATCCATGAAGGACGCAAAAGACAAGTAAAGCGCATGTGTGCAGCTATTAATCATCCAGTTGTTAATTTAAAAAGAATCCAGTTTGGTATTATTGAACTTCAAGATTTAAGTGTGGGAGAGTATCGCTTTTTAACCCCCCAAGAAGTAAAAGCACTGATAAAGTTGGCTAAAAAGGAGAATTAAAAAGTGGGTAAAATAAAAATGCGGGTTCGCTTTGATTTTGTAGGCAAAGGTAAACAGAATAAGTTTTTTGGCAATAAAAACAGTGAACAATTTGCCGAAGAGGTTAGGCAGCATAAAGTAACATTAATTAGAAATGTACCCATACAAGGTATTTATATTGAAGACATAGATATGAGCCAAGAAATATATACTGTCCAAGATGACATTACCGGTAAAAAACTAGCATATGCCCCAGTTTCGGTAATCTTTGAGGCTGATTCGATGGACGATGCCGCTAAATTTACTATGAAAGAAGAATTTCGAAAAGTGGAGGTATTAGAACCGGAAGAAATCAGTCTTTCTAAGTTTGAAATAGAACGCTTATTATTAAAAGTAAGTGAAGAATTAGTAAACTATAAAGATTTTCTGGAGAAAAAACTGGATAATTGGAAATAGGCTTTAGGAGGGTTTGAATTGGCAAAACTTTCATTAGAAAATATAGTATCTGCAGTAGATGATTTACCAGCTTTACCCCATGTAGTCGTTCAGGTTATGAAATTAACCGAGGATCCTAATTCGACGGCCCAAGATATTAATAATGTATTAAGTCAGGATCAAGCCATGACCGCCCGGGTGCTAAAATTAGCTAATTCAGCTTTTTATGGTTTTCCACGCCGTATTTCTACTGTAACTGATGCTATAGTCTTATTAGGTTTTAAAACTATAAAAAGTATTGTTATGGCTGCATCTGTTAGTGATATTCTGGCTGGCAAAATGGAGGGTTATGCCTTAGAACCAGGTGAATTATGGAAACATTCGCAAGCCTCGGCTTTGGCAGCACGCCATATTGCTCGTAAAGTGAAATATTTTCAGCTTGATTTAGCTTATACAGCTGCTTTATTACATGATATTGGCAAAGTAATTTTAAATAATGCTATGCAAGATGCCTATCGAGAAGTAGTTAATGTAGTTATAGAAAAAAACATCCCCTTTTATGAAGCGGAGATTGAAGTATTAGGCTTTAGCCATGCGGAAATAGGGGCAAGAGTAGCGGAAAAATGGAACCTGCCTAGTGATTTAGTCGAAGCTATTGCTTTTCATCATAATCCTGAAGAAGCGACTGATAATAAAAAATTAACTGCGGTGGTACACTTAGCTGATGCGCTTTGTGTAATGATGGGTATCGGGTTAGGTGTAGATGGGCTGTTATATCCCATATCATCGGAAACCATGGAAATGTTTGATTTAGACGAAATAGCGGTTGAGACTATTATTGGGGAATTAACTGATATGTTTGCAGATCAACAAACTTTTTAATAATTAAGTGACCCTCGGCATAATCATAATAATAAAAAATTAATGCCGGGAGGGAAAGCTTAACTATGAGGAAGTTAGCCCGTTTAATTGAAAAATATCTAATTAGAAGTATTGTACTAAGCTTAGTTTTATTAATTGTAGTACAAGGTTTTATGACTAAAAATCCTGTACAGCTTTTTTTAAGCTGGGGGGAAAAATTAGAGGCGCAAGTTATAGAGTATCCAGTTAATACTATACCTGTTGAAGACGATGAAACTAGCCAAGTTATTGCAGCCCCTTATGGTTTAATAACTATTGCTATAGATAAATATTCCTCTCTTCCGAAAGCTAAAATTATCATTAATGATAAAGAATATACGGACTTTTCCTCCTCACCTATGGAGCTTAAAATAATGGCTGGGGATGTAGTTGAAATAGATTCCTCTGCGTATAACTTCCCGGTAGAATACAAAATTACTGAAATATCTAATAATCTTGCGTTTCCTGAGCCTGATACTACTTACACTGCTAATGGTACGATAGTAATGATAGGTAAGGTTATAGTAAAATAAACATAAGAGTATAAGAATGTAGGTGGAATATGTGAATAATGGCAGCAAATTAGTAGCCAGTTCTGCTATAAGGATGGCATTAACTTCCTCTAGGCAGGAAGAAACTGAACTTAAACAAGAGTTATATGAAACCTTAGCCCTTAGAGCGGTAGCAGTTGATTATGGCGGAGAATTTATTACTTCAGTAGGTAAAATTGTGGAACGCGCAGTAGTAGCAGCCAAAAGGGAAGGGGTAATAAAAGATACCCACGCTGAAGAAGGAGCTGTTGCTGGGGCTGCACGTGAAGCTATAGCCCAAATTATGCCTAAAGCCTTAGGCTTAAATGTAGGGGGCAAAATCGGCATATCACGCCACAATGACCATGTTAGTGTGGCTATATTTTTAGGTATCGGATTATTACATTTAGATGAAGTAGCTATTGGCTTAGGTCACCGTGCTGTTTCTTAGTAAGGAGAGTTATTATTTTGATGGTGCGAGGTATTAGAGGGGCAATAACAATTAGCCAAGATAATCAACAGGAGATATTAACTGCAACTGCGGAACTTTTACATAAAATGCAGCAGGAAAATGATTTTCAACCGGAAGATGTTGCGAGTATTCTATTTACAGTTACGCAAGATGTTACGGCAGCTTTCCCCGCCCGGGCCGCCCGGGATATGGGCTGGGACTTGGTACCTTTATTATGTTTCCAAGAAATCGAAATTCAAGAGGCTTTGCCTTATTGTATTCGCATTTTAATTCATATTAATACTAACAAAGGTCAAGGGGAGATTAAACATATTTACTTAAGGGAAGCGGTTAAGTTGCGCCCGGATTTAAAAGCTTAATAGTTTTTACCCTTGCTTATTTGAGGATATGAATATTATAATGAGTATTGTAGTAAGGTAGGGTAATAAATAATTAAATGGTAGTATGGTATTATGGTGGGAATACAACTATGGAGTAGTATGCCATGGGTGAGTTTTTCTCTCTTATGGTATTTTTGTTTTTCTCACCTCCCATTAAAGGAGGATTTCTAATGATTATTGTAATGGAAAGAAATGCTGATACTAATGCAATTCAGCAGATTAATGACAAACTACAGGAAAGAGGCTTCCAAGTTCACTTATCCCAAGGGGTAGAAAGAACAATTATTGGTGCTATCGGGCAAAGAACCCAGGAAATTATGGACCATTTCATAACTTTACCGGGGGTAGAAAATGTTATCCCTATTGTGCAACCGTTTAAAATGGCATCAAAAGAGTTTAAAACGGAAAAAACCGTAATAAAAGTCGGCGGGGCTACTATCGGTGATGGTTCTTTACAGATAATCGCCGGGCCTTGTGCAGTCGAAGGACGGGATAAGTTTTTAGCAGCGGCCGAGTTAGTTAAGGAGGCGGGAGCTACCATGTTAAGGGGTGGCGCTTATAAGCCGCGCACTTCACCTTATGCTTTCCAAGGCTTAGAAGAGGAAGGTTTAAAAATATTACAGGAAGCTAGCCTTCAAACTGGATTACCAGTAGTTACAGAAGTAATGGATACGCGCGCCGTAGAAATAGTAGCCGAATATGTAGATATTCTTCAAGTCGGGGCGAGAAATATGCAAAACTTTTTCCTTTTACGGGAATTAGGCAAGATTAATAAACCAGTTATTCTCAAAAGGGGCCCTTCAGCCACTATAGAGGAATGGATAATGGCAGCCGAATACATTATATCTAGCGGTAATCCCCAAGTTATTTTATGTGAACG
>CAZYLY010000049.1:0-5219 GCA_964648825.1 uncultured Syntrophomonadaceae bacterium | reverse complement strand
AAGTGCAGTCCCAGTTATTAAAAACTTAACCCATTTACCTATAATAGTTGACCCTAGCCATGGTACTGGCAAGTGGAAGTTAGTACAGCCGATGGCAATGGCGGCTATTGGGGCGGGATGTGACGCTTTAATGATTGAAGTACATCCTAATCCTAGTGAAGCTTTATCTGATGGACCGCAATCACTTACTCCCGAAAACTTCGCCCAGTTAGTAAAACGAGCCCGCTTGATGAAGCAGGCATTAGCGTAAGGAACAAGTTAAGATGCAAATGAACGTCTTAATTATCGGTACCGGTTTAATAGGTGGGTCTTTAGGGTTAGCCCTTAAAGATTCACCTTTAATAAATTGTATATATGGTTATGAACCTCACCCGGAATCATTAGAAACTGCTTTAGATATAGGTGCTATTGATGAAGCAGTTGATTTAAAACTTGGAGCGGCTAAAGCAGATATAATATTTTTATGTACCCCGCTTAGTTTTTTTGCCCCCATAATAGCACAAATTAATCCCGTATTACGTCCTGGTACTATAGTTACCGATGTTGGCAGTACCAAACTAGCAGTGATGCAGATATTTAAAAGCTTACCGCCGGGAGTATGGGGAATAGGCGGACATCCGATGGCAGGGTCAGAATTAAAGGGAATCAGCGGAGCTGATCGCTATCTTTTTGAAAATGCCGTTTATGGTTTAACCCCTGGAGAGGCTCCCCCAGAAGTATTAGAAAAATTAATCGATATTATTGCTGCTACGGGGGCGAAAATAAAAATATTAGATGCATTTCTACATGATGAGTTAGTAGCGACAGTTAGTCATGTACCTCATTTAGTTGCTGTAGCTCTAGTTAATCTAACCGAGGGTAAGGAAGATAATTTATCGATGGCCGCCGGAGGCTTCAGGGATACTACCCGAATTGCATCATCTAATCCGCAAATGTGGGAAGACATACTTTTATTCAACCGTTCTCATATTCTTAATAAACTTGACAAACTTATGGATATATTTACAGATATTAAAAATACTATTAAAGCAGAAGATAACCAAAAACTGCAGGAAATTCTTAAGCAAGCTAAAGATATAAGGGATACTATTCCTAAAGCGCGCAAAGGTATTATCCCTAGTTACCATGATATAATATGTATTGTGCCAGACGAACCAGGCATTATTGGAAAGTTAGGCTATATTTTGGGTACGGAAAATATTAATATTGTAGATATCGAGATATTAAGAGTTAGAGAAGGTGATGGGGGCACGATTAGAATTGGTGTTCCCAGTGATATACAAGCAACTTCAGCGATACAATTACTACAAAAGCATAAAATAAAAGCCTGGATTAGGTAGGTGATTAATATTAATAAAACGGTTAGTAAAACACAGAAATTTCAGGGGGAAATAACGGTAGCTGCTGATAAATCTATATCCCATCGAGCCGTAATTTTTTCCGCTCTGGCCCCAGGGGAAAGTCAAATCCAGAACTTTCTAGTAGCTGAGGATACTTTAGCTACGTGCCGAATCATGCAACAACTAGGTATTGACATTGCAGCGAATCATACTACCTTAAGAATTAAAGGCCAAGGGCTGCACGGTTTAACTGAACCCCAAGATATATTATACTGCGGAAACTCCGGTACTACTATGAGGTTGCTTACGGGTTTATTAGCTGGACTGAATTTCTTTGCGGTTTTATCTGGAGATAATTCTCTTAATCAAAGACCTATGCAAAGGATTATTAACCCTTTAAACCAAATGGGAGCTAGCATTTATGCCCGGGGCGAAAAGTATGCACCCCTGGCAGTAAAAGGCGCTAATTTGCAAGGCATAAACTACCATAGTCCGGTTGCTAGTGCTCAGATAAAATCAGCTTTATTATTAGCCGGTTTAACGGCTAATAATCCTACCACGATAATCGAACCGCAAAAATCACGCGACCATAGTGAAAGGATGCTTGCGGCTATGGGCGCTGACCTTAAGGCCCAGGATTTATCAATTACTATCACCCCAGGACGTGAATTAACTAACCAAGATATTATGATACCTAACGATATATCTTCAGCCGCCTTTTTTATGGTAGCAGCTAGTATTATTCCAGGTGCTGAGGTATTAATTAAAAATGTCGGGCTTAATCCTACGCGTGCTGGGATACTAGAAGTATTAACTAGTATGGGGGCGAACATAAAAATAGAAAATGAAAAAGTTATCAGTGGAGAGCCGGTAGCTGATTTAGTAATAAAAGGCAGCCAATTAAATAGTATAGAAATACAAGGAGAAATAATGCCGCGCCTAATTGATGAACTGCCGATTATTGCTGTGGCTATGGCAGTAGCTGATGGTACTTCATTAGTAAAAGATGCCGGGGAATTAAGGGTAAAAGAAACTGACCGTATTAAAGCGATATGTACTGAATTAAGGAAAATGGGAGTAGATATTATTGAAACTGAGGATGGATTTATAATTAATGGTAACTATGATAGCTTGCGGGGAAATACCGTAGATAGCTGGGGAGACCACCGTATAGCCATGGCACTAGCCGTAGCCGCTTTGGTGGCAGGTGAAACTACGATTAATAATGCTAGGGCAGTAGATATTTCTTTTCCCGAATTTTGGGCTAAATTAGATGAGTTATGCACAAAATAGCCTTTATGCTTAATATTATGATAAAATATAAAAGAATACGGGTAGGTGTAAAAATAGATGAAAATTGCCATAGACGGCCCGGCTGGTGCAGGTAAAAGCACTATAGCTAAAATGCTAGCCGAAAAATTAGGCTTTATATATATCGATACTGGTGCTATGTATCGGGCTCTTACCTTAAAAGCTATTGAGCAAGGTATAGATTTAGATGATTATATGGCTCTTACTGAACTAGCCCAGTCGGCTAATATTTATTTTAAAAATGAAGCTGACCTGCAATATATTTATTGTGATGGGGAAAATGTTACTGAATTAATTAGAACCCCGGAAATAAATAGTAACGTATCTAAAATAGCAGCCTATCCGACAGTTAGAACTTTTATGGTTAAAAAACAACAGGAATTAGCCGATTTAGATGCAGTAGTAATGGATGGCAGGGACATTGGGGAATGTGTATTACCGGATGCTGATTTCAAATTTTTTATTACCGCCAGTTTAGAGGAACGTGCCGCAAGGCGTATAAAAGAATTAGCCCAAAAGGGTCATCAATTAACGCTGGAAGAAGTGCAAGATGAAATTGCTAAGCGGGATGCTAACGATACTAACCGTGGGGTAGGAGCCTTAAAAATACTGGATGAGTCTATAGTTATAGATACGACTAATAAAAGCATAAAGGAAGTCTTAGACACGCTAATTGCTTACATAAACTAAACTGGGAGTAGGGTTATGTTTTATTCTATTATTTGGGGAGTGGGAAGGGCATTATTTGCCCTGCTTAATCTTAAAACCTGGGGTAAAAATAATATTCCGGCTCAAGGCGGCGTAATAGTGGCGGCTAATCATGTAAGTAATTGGGATCCAATTGTAATAGCGTTAGCTTTCAATCGCCCGATTCACTTTATGGGTAAAGCCGAATTATTTAATAACAAATTACTGGCACTATTTTTTACTAAGTTAAATGCCTTTCCGGTAAAACGCGGTTCCGCAGATAGACAAGCCATAAAACAGGCGATGCAATTAATAGAGGAAGAAGAAGTATTAGGTATATTTCCCGAAGGAACTAGGAATAAAACCGGAAAAGAGATTAAACCCCAGTTGGGAGTAGCCATGATTGCTCTAAAAACCGGAGCTCCTGTTTTGCCGGTAGCTTGTTTAGGTACTAAGCGCAACCTGCCTATAGGATGGTTTAGTCCCTTAGAAGTTCGGATAGGTGAACTAGTATATTTAGAAGAATTTACCGGAAAAAAAGTTAATTCTCACGTCATGGCAGAAGTTGCAGATATTATTTCTGACGAAATTAATCAACTTTTAAAGAATTAAGCAGGAATTAGCAAATAATATTAGAATATATTATTATTTATGGGGTGTTTTCATGCAAGCTGTTTTGGCTAGACATGCAGGTTTTTGTTCCGGGGTTAAAAGGGCTTTTACTATCGCCAATGATTCCTTAACTGCGGATGGAAAGTGGTTTACATTAGGCCCCTTGGTGCATAATGATTTAGTTATTAACTTTTTTAGCGAAAAAGGATTAAAAAACATAGATAATATAGAAAATATTAAGGAGACAGATGCCGGAATAATCATTAGGTCCCACGGCGTAACTCCCGATATTATAAGTTCAGCTGAAGAACAAGGGTTGATTGTAAAGGATGCTACTTGTCCTTTAGTTAAAAAAGTTCATGATATAGTATTAAAGTTAAAAAAAGAAGATTATGACATTATTATTTTTGGAGCTGGCACTCATCCAGAGGTACAAGGTATAATGGGATGGTGTGAAAATAAAGCTACTGTAATTGAAAAGGCTGAAGATGCGAATACTTATCCTAAAGGAAGGAAAATAGGCTTAGTATCTCAGACCACTAAGGATGAAAAAGAATTTTTTGCAGTAGCACAAGTCTTATTATCTAAAACTAGCGAACTAAGGGTTTTTAATACTATTTGTTCAGCAACTAGAAGAAGGCAAGAAGCAGCCAGAGAACTGGCCAGAGAAGTTGATTTAATGCTAGTGATAGGTGATAAAAAAAGCTCAAACACCACCACACTATTTAAAGAGTGTGTTAGTACCGGAGTTAAAACCTATTTAATTCAAACTGCACAAGACATAGAAGATGAATGGTTAAAAGGTATTAATAAAGTTGGACTAACTGCAGGTGCTTCAACTCCGGACTGGATTATTAAGGAGGTAATTGATAAGATGGCGGGTTATGACGAGAACCTGAACCTAGAACAGGAACAGGAACAAAAACAACCAGAACAAGAAGTTCAACCAACTAATAACGAGGAATCATTCGCTAAGTTAGAGGCTGAAATGGCAGAATTAGAGGAACCAAGCCGAGGCGATATAATAAAAGGAACCGTAATACAAGTTCTAGATGATGAAGTTATGGTCAATGTAGGCGGCAAATCAGAAGGCATTATTCCCTTAAGAGAATTATCTATGACTGATATTGACTCTTGTAAAGAAATAGTCGCAGTCGGTGATGAACTAGAAGTTCTAGTTTTAAAATGGGATGCTGATGGCACTATTTTATTATCTAAAAAGAAGGTTGATTCATCTAGGGCTCTCGATAAATTAGAAGAGGATTATCA
>CAZYLY010000048.1:1975-12470 GCA_964648825.1 uncultured Syntrophomonadaceae bacterium | reverse complement strand
ATGGTACGCCCGAGAGGAATCGAACCTCCGCAACCGGCTCCGGAGGCCGGTGCTCTATCCACTGAGCTACGGGCGCATATTGCATAATGATTATAGCAAAATAATACTTAGTGGTCAAAAAAAACTTGCATATGCAAAGAAATTCGACTATATCGAATTTCTTATAAGTTATAAAATTTATTATTGCAAATATTATAAAAAAAGTTAAGATTTTTGCATGAGATATATTAAAACATCTCCTAAACAATGGACACCTTTTTTTGCCATAGAAAGGGAATTTTCATCAGTACCTACTTCAAATAATAAAGCAGTAGGGTATAAGTCTTGATTATAATCTCCTTTACCCATAAAAATCCCCCGCATTAGGCCAGGATATAATTCATCCGAAATTGATTTGACTCCTTTGGCAAATTCTAAATTAGTTTGCATATTCGGATTAGTTCTGCCAATTACTATCATTACTTTTGACACTTCGACCCCATTAATACTAGCATAGTAAGCATCAAAAGGTGCTGAATCACGATGCAAGTCAATTATAAGATCGGGAGATTTTTTGATTAAATCTATAGCTGTTTTTCGAGAACGGTGGTAGGCGTTTATATCGTGAGGACCATGGTCATTAAGTGACAAATCAACCTTAACTGAAGACTTTTCCAGACAATTTTTTAATGCTTTACCTACCTGCATACTATCACCATCACCTAGTTTGGCAGTCTTACCTGAGGTAAGCTTATATGATTCATCATTATGGGTAAGGTAAATCCCTACCCTTTTATTACTTAGTTTAGACTGCAAAGCTTGGGCAGGTACAAATAGTGAGGCAGTTGTTATGGGGGTATTATCATCGGGAGTATTGTCTTTAATACTAGCAGTAGCTACATTATTTTTAACTGCAGTAACAATATAATGATTATTATTTTCATCAATAAATTCATCATCAACATAGATTTTAATACCCGTAGCCATTAAAGTGTTACCAGCTTCATCTTGGATAATATAATAATTTTTATTACTATTATAGTTAAGGGGTTTTTGCTCTACATCAGAAATATTTAAGAGATAAGCCCCTCCCGCAACTAGAAATAAGACCATAAAAAAGAGTGAAATATATTTATACTTAAAAAAATTCATAAAAAAACCGTCCCTTCCACTTAATTAATATTATTATGCGAAGGGGACAGTCTAATTATGCGATTAAATAATAATTAAGCATCCCAACTAGCTAAATACTCTTCCTGTTCATCAGTTAATTTGTCTATTTGCACCCCATCAGCTTCTAGTTTAAGATAAGCTACTTTGGTATCTATTTCTTCAGGTACATTATAAACTTTGTTTTCTAGGTTAGCCCGATTTTCAATTACATGAATGAGAGATAAAGCTTGTAAAGAAAAACTTAAATCCATAACTTCCGCCGGATGCCCATCACCAGCTGCTAAGTTAACCAGGCGACCTTCAGCTAGTAAGTGGAGTTTTCTGCCATCTGCCATTAAATATTCATCAATATTATCCCGTACTCTAGTAATACTAGTAGCTAGTTCTGCTAAGTCATTTTTGTTAATTTCCACATCGAAATGCCCAGCATTAGCCATCATAGCATTGTCTTTCATAACTTCCATATGTTCTTTTCTTATAACATTTACATTACCAGTTACAGTAATAAATATATCGCCATGTTTTGCTGCTTCGGACATAGGCATTACTTCAAATCCATCCATTATAGCTTCATTAGCTTTAATCGGATCAATTTCTGTAATTATAATCTTAGCACCCATGCCTAGAGCTCTCATAGAAACACCTTTACCACACCAGCCGTAGCCTATTACTACTACTGTTTTGCCCGCCACAACTAAGTTCGTGCTGCGGTTAATGCCATCCCATACTGATTGACCTGTACCGTATCTATTATCAAATAGATATTTCATATAAGCATCATTAACTGCCATCATCGGAAATAATAAAGTTTTATCATTATCCATAGCTCTTAGCCTAACTATACCGGTAGTAGTTTCTTCACAGCCGCCGATAATATTTTTAGCCTGTTCACGACGGGTTTTATGTAATATAGACACCATATCAGCACCATCATCAATTAAAGCATCAGGCTGATTATCAAGAGTATATTCTAAAAACTGATGATATTCATCGATGCTTTCTCCATGGATAGCATATACCGTAATGCCCGAATCTACTAGAGCAGCTACTACATCATCTTGGGTTGATAAAGGATTACTGGCACAAGCGATTACGTTAGCACCTGCTGCTTGAAGTGTCTGTAGTAGATAACCAGTTTTTGCTTCGAGATGTAGACAACAAGCAATAGTTTTACCTGCTAAAGGCTGATTTTTCTCAAAATCCTTTTTAAGACTATTTAGCACTGGCATATTTTGATTTACCCATTGCAGTTTTTTATGTCCATTAGGAGCTAGGGCTAAATCCTTAATTATAGAATCTCTTTTAATTACTTCTGGAGCAAGAATACTCATATATAAACCTCCCGAAATTATATTATTAGTAACTTCTACAACATTATAAGCAAAAAATCTTACAATAGGAACAATTATCTGGTAATATTACTGTAAAATAAATAAAAATTATAATGAGGGATTATCCGGTGAAGGTATTAATGATAAGTTGGGAATATCCTCCCCACATGGTAGGGGGGTTAGGTCAACACGTATATGATTTGAGTAGATTCTTAGCTAAAATTGGGATACAAGTTCATATTGTAACTCCTGCATTTAAAAACTACCCAGAATATCAACTGCAAGAGGGAGTACATATTCACAGGGTTGGAAATCCAGCTAAAGAAGATGATCATTTTAAAACCTGGATTTTTTCCTTTAATAGTGAAGCTATTCGTAAATCAGTAAATCTTAATATGCAAGTGGAAGGCTTTGATGTAATTCATGCCCATGATTGGTTAGTGGCCTATGCTGGACGTGCGGTTGCTAAAATATTTACTATTCCCTTAGTTTCTACTATTCACGCTACCGAGCATGGCCGAAATATTGGGTTACATAACCGATTTTCTTTAGAAATAAATGAAATTGAAAAGAACTTAGCCATCGAAGCCGAAAAAGTTATTTGTTGCAGTAATTATATGGAAAATGAAATACAAGATTTATTTGGTGTAGAACAAGAAAAAATAAAAATAATTCCTAACGGAGTTGATCCTAATCTTTTTGTATCCCTTCCAGAAAATCCTGTTTTAAATATTTCTCCAAACGATAAAGTAGTATTTTTTATTGGTCGCCTAGTACCGGAAAAAGGTGTATGGCAATTAATATCTTCATTCCCTCGGGTTATTGAAAAAGTTCCCGAAGCTAAATTATATATTGGAGGGCGGGGGCCTCAACAACCAGAATTAGAAAAACTGATAAAAGAGTTAGAACTTAAGAATAAAGTAATCTTTACTGGTTTTATACGGGAAAAGGAAAGGAATTATGTCTATAACCAGGCTAAAGTCGCTGTATTTCCAAGTTTTTATGAACCATTTGGCATAGTTGCATTAGAAGCAATGGCTACCCAAACCCCGGTTATAGTAGGAAATGTAGGGGGCTTAGCTGAAATCGTCGAACATCGAGTAACCGGTCTAAAGGTTGACCCAGGGAGTAAAGAAAAATTAGCTGATGCAATTATTGAAATTTTAACTGATAAGGATTTGGCTGAGCAATTAGAAAATAACGCCAATAGAATGGTTAAAACTGTATATAGTTGGGATACTATAGCAGCTACTACTGCAGAAGTATATAGAGAGGTAGCCTTACAGAAGGAATATAGTATTAGTTAATGGGTAGAGGAAGTGTATAGTAAGTGAAGTCTAAGTTAATGCTAGTACTTCATAGCCATATCCCCTATGTCAAACGCCAAGGAAGATGGCCCTTTGGAGAGGTATGGCTTTTTGAAGCTATGGCCGAAACTTATATTCCATTAGTAAAAAGTTGGATGGATATGAAGCAAGAAGGCATAAGTGCACCTATTACCTTAAGCTTAAGCCCGGTTTTACTCGAACAACTTAATTCTAAATATATCCGTAAAGAGTTTATTAGTTATCTTAAAGAAAAGGAAACATTAGCTTTAGCTGATGAAAAATATTTTTCAGGGCATGGCGAAAAGGAATTAGCTTCGGTTGCAGCTTTATATTATAATTTTTATCGGGATAGAAGACGTGATTATATTGCTGAATTTGATACTAATTTAATTGAAGTATTTAAATTATTACAAAATGAAGGCCAGTTTGAGATAATAACTACCGCTGCTACTCATGCTTACCTTCCTTTATTAGATAAATCCAGCCTAAAACACCAGGTAGCAGTAGGTAAGAAAATATATACTGAAGTATTTGGTACAGAGCCTAAAGGCTTCTGGTTGCCGGAATGCGGCTATTCCAAAGGAATTGAGGATATATTAGAAGATTATGGTTTTTCATTTTTTTATGTTGATAGTCATGCAGTAGAAGGTGGTAAACCGAGCGGCATTTTTAGTCAGGATTTTGTCGATGAAGAAATAGAGATAGAAACCTTTGCCCGCACTGGTTTGAGTACCTATCGCCCTTACCGCTTAAAAGACCGTGATATAATGGTATTTGGCAGAAACTCTATGGTAAGTCATCAAGTCTGGTCTGCAGATTTCGGTTACCCGGGAGATGATGATTATCGGGAATTTCATAAACATTTTGGAAAATCAGGTTTTAAGTACTGGCGGGTAACTGACCGTTTTAAATCTTTGCACAATAAAGGAATTTATGATAATAGAAAAGCTGAACTTAAAACTACTTATCATGCGAATCATTTCATAAAAAGCTTAGAGAAAACTTCGCAAGAAGCTAATAAACTTGGTTTTAATGAGCCACTAATAGTAGGGTGTTATGATACAGAGTTATTCGGCCATTGGTGGTGGGAAGGGGTTAAATGGCTGGAACAAGTAATGCGTGGTGTGGCCGTTCATGAAAGTATAGACTTTATTTTACCTTCACAAATAACTACAGTAAGACGTGAAGCAGAGATATTTGATTCCTCTTGGGGCTTAGGAGGTAAACACTTTGTTTGGGAGAATAAAGAAACTGCTTGGATGTGGGATATTATAAAAAAATCGGGCGGGGAGTACGAGAAATTAAATGCTTTGGATTTAACTTCTGATTTGGCTAACCGGGCTAAAGAATTAGCTTTAAAAGAACTAATGCTGGTGCAAAGTAGTGATTGGTTGTTTATGGTGACTAATAATTTAACTCGTGATTATGCAATGAAGCGTTTTTTCGAACATTATACTAAGTTTTTAAGGATAGCCCATTCTTTACATAATAACAAATTAGATGATGAATTTGCTAAATGGCTAGGTAGTACAGAATATGAAGATGATATTTTTGAATAAAGTAATAATTTATGGAGGTGTAACATGAAAGGGCACATAGCTTTTTGTCCTCATTTTCATCAACCTCATTTTCAGTTATATAAAACGAGGGAAGAAGCATTTCGCAATTCATATTTACCATGGCTTAATTTATTAAAAAGTGCGGTAAATATTGAGGGTTTCTACATTAATTTACACTTATCTGGTCCTTTATTATATTGGATGCGGGATCAGAAGAAGGATTATATGCGAGATTTTAAGGGTTTACTTTCCTCAGATAAAATCGGTCTAATCGGAGGGTTAGCAGATGAACCCTTTGTACAATTATCTTCGCGTAATGATGATTATTTATATCAGCTAAAAAAATATGAGGAACTTTTACACGAACTAACCGGGGTTAAAGCGGATGGTTGGCAAGGTATTCATATTGTAGAAAGGGAATGTGGGGAATTAGTCTTAAAGGAGCTTAGTTATGCGGCTAAATTAATGGCGGCCCCGCCGATTTTTTATTTAGATGCGGAAACATTTTATGAATCTCACTTTAATTATCCCGGTTCAGATTATGATTACTGCTTAAAGCATTTTGGCTTTGTTGATCCAGTAGCTAAAACTACCATCGGACACATTCCTCAAGAATTATTATATTTTGCCTTTCGGGATGAAATTGCCGGGCAAGAGTTTTTCTCGGTGCCGGTGCATAGCCAATATCGTTACCAGTTGTTAAAACGGCAATCTTTTACTACTGAAGATAAAGTGAAAATTAAACCGAGCCATTATTATTTCTATATTAAGGATGCCCTGGAAAAGGCGAAAGAGTTATCAGTTGTCTATGGGCGGAATATTGAGCCGATTTTAGTAATGTTTGAGGATGCTGAAAAACTAGGACAATGGAGTAAAGACCCCGATGGTGATATTGAATGGCTTTTGGAGTTTTTTAAGCTGGTAGCTGCCGATGATGAACTTGAATTTATAGGTTTAAAACAATATTTAGATAAATTCGGATATTTTGATACCTACCCAGTTAGTTTAAGCCATAGTTATCCTGAGTGGGAAAACTGGACGGCTAAAAGAGGAATTAGAGGGGTAACTTTTAGCGATGAAAGATTACGCCGAGTTATTGCTAGGTTAAGGGATTTTGAACAACAACAAGAGGTTTTTGAAAATCAAATTATTACCAAGTTAAATAATAATTATGCTAACTTAGATACTGATTTACAAGCTATTATTACTCGTTCGCTAATTAATTCACCAGAAAGGTTTGAATTAGTAGCCAAATTATTAAATGATGAGCCTGAAAAACAGGAAATATACGAAATGATTAATCGGGTCAGAAACCTAGTTTACCAAGAAGATCCCAAATGGGCTAGTAGGCATCCCAGCTATGGGTCCTCACCTTTTTACGATATGATAGGATTATCTTACTTAGAAATTGCGTATAAGGTGTTACAAGATATAACTACTGGGGATAAAACGATACCTAAGGTTATGACAACCGATTGGGATTATGATGGTAATGATGAAATATTAATAGAAAACAATCACCAAACGATAGTAATTGATCTTAAAGGTGGCTGTGTAAGTTATCAACATATCATCGCCCCTCAATTAATAGATAATCCGGGGATGATGGTTAACATCTTAGCTCAAGATAGTAATTTACCGGCTTATAATTCCATATATAAATACGCATATCCGCTTATTTTTACGGAAGCAGATAGTCAAATGGCTGTTAAATACTACCCCGAAGGGGGGCGTAAAGAAGTAAGTCGTAATTCTTTTAGATGCGAAGTTTTAGTTAAAGATGCAGATAATTATAAAGCGATAGGAAATTTTGATACCGCTATTTTTAAGATAAAAACAATAGAAGAATTAGGCGGAGATGTAACAGTAGTATTAGAATGTAATCAAGAAAATATTACATTATTGAAAACTTTTACAATTTCAGAAGATAAAATAACTTGTAAATTTGCATTAGAAGGTGATATATCCGATATACCACTTGTTTTAGCCCCGCAGATTGTATCTTCAGCAGCTGCTTCCGATGAAGTAGATTTTCGCCCGGCGGCCTTTATTGGAATAGAGGGTAAAACTGGAGAAGTTGATATAAATATTCAAGATATTTCGGTAATCAGTGAAGGCGGAATTGACTATAAGTCATTAACTGCGAAGGTGAACATGCCCCATAAGATTGATTACTTGTATCAGATAATTAGTGCTAAAGGTAGTGAGTTTTGGAATTGCGTAAGTTATTCTTTTAATACGGATAATATGGAAATTCTTATTGTCAAACCGGCTGTAAGGGAATATTATAAGGAATATGTATTTGAAAACCAAAGTAATTTAGGCTACCATACGTCTGGTATTATGATAAGTCCTATTATTCCAATTAGTGGGGATAAGAGAGATTTTGAAGTTTCAATTAATTGGAAGCTGGATAGCAACAAACGTTATGCAGATTATGTGCAAGTATTTGAATTGATAAATTAAGAAAATAATGGTATTGGAGAGGGAAATATGATTTTAAAGGAATTTTTTAATTACTATTTTGACCGAGTAGATCCAGAGATATTTACAATTTATAGTGATTTAGTCGGTGAAACTGTTGATTTACCTGCAGTTTATGCAGAGATATTTTCTCGTAATGATGATAAAGCGATAGAATTTTTACTGAAATTTCACCGAGCCACGACTAATATAAGAAATCAAAAATTAGATCAAGCCATATTGTTTAATGTACATAATAATGTGTGTTTTCCATATTTTGTAGAATACATTTGGGAAAGAATGACCGAGGAACAAAAAGCAGAATTAATAAAGGTAAGTGCCAGTGAGAATTTAGATGAGATTGTGGGTAAACTTAATACCGATGTAGGGCTACGTAACTGGTTTAGAAAAGAAATTGGCAGCAAGTTAAGCCAAGAAGATTTATTTACTATGAATGAGGTTATTGCCCTGCAAAATTTCTCTTCTGGTGGAGAGTTTTCTTTCTTAGAATATGTGTACCCCCGCATCAAGGATTTGAAAGGTAATGTACTAGATGCAGGATGTGGAGCTGGTTTTGCTACTTTAGTAATGAGCCAATATATGTCGGTTTATGCTATAGACGCCTGTAAGGCTAGACTTGAAAGGGCTATGGCATTATCGGCCTTAATGAAAAAAGGGGATAAACAGATTTTTCCCCAGGTTATTCAATTAATCGAAGAAGAACTAGGAGGAATCGATGTAGCTTGTGAATTTCCTACCGCGGAATCATTATTATCCGGGCAATCACAAGAAGTCAGGTTTACAGAAGGTAGCATAGATAATCTTCCTCATGAAAATAACTTTTTTGATGCTATTAACTGTTTAGATGTATTAGAGCATACTTTTGATCCCGCCAAAATAATTAAGGAATTTAGCCGGGTTGTAAAACTAGGGGGAAGGGTTTTTGTTACAGCCCCGACTAGATATGGAGAAGTAGAGCAAAGAATTCACGAAAGTATTGAAGGTACATTATTCCCGGCTATGCTCCATATGCACCACTTTGCACCAGAATCACTAAATGAACTTTTTGCTAGTGCTGGATTTAAAAACGTAGAAATGGTACCTTTTGATTATATGAAATGGGAAGAATTTATTGAAATTGCTGACCGTTCTCCGGCTAAAGAGTTAGCGGAAGAATTGCGCAGTCAGCCATTTGACGAAGTAGCTTTGCAGCTTTTCGCCGTATATGAAAAAGAGTGATTTGCGGAATTAAGACCATAGGGGAGGAAGCAAGGGTTCTTCCCCTTTTTTATTGGTACTTTTATAAAAAATTATTTTTCAATAAAAGTTTGTTATAGTAATATTATTAATACTTTTATGGAGAGGTGAGCAATTGAAGTATATTAGAAAGTTTGCATTTCATCGTGCCGTAATTATAGCTTTGGCTTTATCACTACAGCTAGCTGCTCTAATCGTAATAATTCTAAAGCTTAATGATTATTTTGCTTTCTTTTATGGTGCCAGTATCTTCATAAGTTTAATTGTCGTTTTATTTATTGTTAATAATAATAGTAACCCTGCATATAAGATTGCTTGGATTATAGCTATATTAATTTTCCCCATATTTGGGGGGGTATTTTATATATTTTTTGGTGGCAACAAGTTAACCAAACGTACTAGAAAGAGGATGAAATATATTGAAGATAAAACTTTAGAGGCTTTAGTAATTAATCCAGCTATTTTAAAGGAAATGGCAGGATTTAATGAAGACGCTTTAAACCAATCACGATATATTCAAAATTATGCTTACTATCCACCTTATAAAAATACAATTACGGAATATCTGCCTACCGGGGAATTGAAATTTCAAAGGTTAAAAGAAGAATTACGTAAGGCGCAACATTTTATTTTCTTAGAATATTTCATTATCGAAGAAGGAATAATGTGGGACAGCATATTAGGAATTTTAGTGGCTAAAGCTAAAGCCGGCGTTGATGTAAGGGTAATATATGATGATGTGGGCTGTATGCTTAAATTACCCTATAGATACGATAAAAAGTTGGAAAGCTTAGGAATTAAATGTTGTGTTTTCAATCCCTTAATTCCTATATTATCATTGCGTTTAAATAATCGCGATCACCGAAAAATTGCAGTTATTGATGGACATATCGGTTTTACCGGGGGTATTAATTTAGCTGACGAATATATAAATAAAATTGAGCGCTTTGGGTATTGGAAGGATACTGCTATAATGCTTAAAGGTCAGGCGGCTTGGAATTTAACGATTATGTTTTTAACTATGTGGGATTACCTACGAGGTATTGATGAAGACTTCCTTGAATATAAAAATAAAAGCAATCTTAATGAATTAATTAAAGCAGATGGCTATGTACAGCCGTTTGCTGATAGTCCCTTAGATGATGAACCAGTTGGTGAAATAGTCTATCTTAACTTAATAAATAAAGCGAAAAGATATATTTATATTACTACCCCTTATCTAATCATTGGCGGGGAAATGATAAGTGCCTTATCATCTGCTGCCAAGGCAGGTGTCGATGTGCGGATAATAACTCCTTATCAGGCAGATAGATGGTTTGTGCATGAAGTAACCAAATCATATTATAAATCTTTAGTTGAAAACGGAGTAAAAATATATGAATATACTCCAGGATTTATACATTCA
>CAZYLY010000048.1:0-1965 GCA_964648825.1 uncultured Syntrophomonadaceae bacterium | reverse complement strand
CGCAGTTTATATCTGCATTTTGAATGCGGGGTATGGATGTATGGTACAAGCAGTATTGCTGATTTGAAAGATGATTTTGTAACTACTTTAAAAGTATGCCGGGAAATTACCCTAGATGAATTAGCACAAATTAAATGGTATAACAAATTTATAAGCCTAGTATTACGTGCTTTTGCGCCCCTAATGTAATATAAAGGAATTTTGGAAATTTTTATGTTAAAGCTTTTAAATATATATGAAAGGATGATTAGAAACGGCTATAAATAATGGTGTAAAAAAGTGGCTATTTGATTATATAGTAGATAGTATAGGCAATACGTCATTTTATAAATTACTCGGAATTGAATTAATAGAATTAGGGATAGGCGAGGCAATCCTTGGGGTTAAGACTACAGAGGAACATACTAATCCTTTAGGTAAGATTCATGGAGGTTTGCTAATGTCGCTTGCTGATGCTGCCATGGGAAACGCTGTTCGTAGCATAGGATATAGAAGTGTTACGATTGATATATCGACTTCCTTTATGTCTTTTGCAACTGTTGGTGATGAAATAATTGCTAAAGGCACAATATTAAAAGCAGGGCGTAATTTATTTTTTACCGAAGCTGAGATTATTTCTAATGATAAGCCTATAGTCCACTGTAAAGGTACTTTCTATAAACTAGGAGAAATAACGGAACAGGAATGATTTAAATGAAAAGCTTGCTTAAATTAACTAATTATTATTTATTTACCTTTAAGACTACATCCTACGCCTTAAAGGCAGAGAAAACATTAAAAACAGCGAATATGGAGTTTACAGTAATACCTACGTTAAGGGAGATTTCTACTAGCTGTGGTTTATCCATTAAAATAAGCCCGGATTACTATGAAGAAACCGAGCAATTATTAATTACTAATAAAGTACCTATTGATTCAGTTTATAAAGTAGAAAAGCTAGGGAAGAAAAATGTGGTGGAGAAATTAGGTTAAGCTAATTTCTCCATATTAATTTATAAACTATCACCAAAATCAGCTTTAAATTTAGTTACTAGCTTACTTTGCCAATCGGAAACAGGGGCTAACCTGCCGAAGAAAAAGCGTAGTACCTTAGGTTCTTCTACAAATTGTAATCCTTCTATTAATCCACGATTTTCGTAAAGCCAACCGATGCGGTCAATAGCATATTTTACTTGGGATAAGGTGAACACACGTCTAGGCATAGCTAAACGTAATAGCTCCATATTAGAAAACGGTTCCACCCCTTTGGCATCCCTCTGCTCCGACATAGTACCTCTTTCCATGCCCCGAACCCCACTAACGATATACAAAGCAGCTGCTAGTGAGCCCGCAGGATATTCATGTTGAGGAATATGGGATACAAATGACATTGCATCCAAGTGACAGCCTAAACCACCAGCAGGAGTAACAACTGGAACCCCCTTTTGCTTTAGCTCTTCCACCATATATTCAATAAATTGGGGGCCTTGGTTAACCATGTTTTCATCCATAGTTTCATCAAGTCCCACGGTAAGAGCTTCCATTTCACGTACTGACATTCCGCCATAAGTAAGGAACCCTTCATAAAGAGGCAGGATTTCCCGCATTTTTAAATACATTTCTTCATCATCAAGGCAAATTCCACCTCCCCGTACACAGCCTAATTTGCGTGCGGAGAAATAAATTATATCTGAGAGTTTAGCCATTTCCATAGTTATCTCTTTTATGCTCATATCTTTACAGGCATCTTCTTTTACTTTAATAAAATAAAGGTTATCAGCTAAAAGACTAGCATCAAGAACTACTATAATACCATTTTCCCTGCATACATTACTAACTTCACGCATATTAGCTAAGGAAAAAGGTTGTCCGCCAACTAAATTAGTACCAGCTTCTAATCTTATAAAAGCAATTTTTTCGGCTCCGTGTTCATTAATTAAAGCTTTAAGCTTATCAACATCTGTATTACCCTTAAAAGGATAATCA
>CAZYLY010000047.1:0-12819 GCA_964648825.1 uncultured Syntrophomonadaceae bacterium | reverse complement strand
TGTTGATATGTATAATGCAGGTAGAATAACTGGGGCTAAAAAAACTATTGATACTTTCAAAATGGCATATACTTTTGCAATGGGCACAGACAAATTATACGCTTTTTTAGACAATAATCCTATGTGTGCCTCCTATCCGGTTAGTTATACTAATGACCCTCGCATAATTGCTATGAATAGCAAGGTGATTGCTATAAATAATGCTATAGAAATAGATTTATTCAGCCAAGTATGTTCGGAAAGTGCTGGAACCAGGCAGATTTCCGGTACAGGCGGACAATTAGATTTTATTTTTGGAGCTTTTGGTTCTAAAAGAGGCAAAGGTTTAATCTGTCTTAGCTCAACATTTAAAGATAGTGATGGCCAAATAAAATCTAGAATTAAGCCCACCTTAACCCCGGGAGCTATCGTAACCGTGCCTAGGTCTATTACTCATTATGTAGTTACTGAATTTGGCATAGTGCAACTAAAAGGCAAATCAACCTGGAAAAGAGCTGAAGCCTTAATAAGCATTGCCCACCCTGATTTTAGGGATGAACTTATAAAGTCGGCTGATGAGATGAATATCTGGACCAAGAGTAACCAAATAGACTAAGAAAAAGGGGTTATCCAAAAAACGGATAACCCTTTTATATTACTAGTTTTGTTTATTAGTCTTAGTCCATATTTTAGCTTCAGCCGCCGCTTTAATTAAATCATCCCTGAAGTTTGGATGAGCTAATTCGATAATATTTTCGGTTCTAACCCATTGACTTTGGGCTTTCATTTTCTTCACCCCATATTCAGTAGCAATATAATCAACTAAATGTCTAGAAACAGTAACTGCAGTTCCAGGAGCAAAATAAGGCACAATTCTTGATACTAATTCGCCTTCCTTATTTGTAAAGGTAGAAGGTAAGCAGATTATACTCTTACCGCCTTTGGACCACTGAGCCCCTAAAACAAAGTCAATCATACCTCCATTACCTGAAATCTGTTTAAAGCCCATACTTTCCGAATTGACTTGAGTTACTAAGTCAACTTGTATAGCTTGGTTTATGGAAACAAAATTATCATGTTGGCCTATTATACGGGGGTCATTTACATACTCAACATTATGAGTAGCTAAAGCTTTATTATTATGCATAAATTCATAAAGCCGCTTAGTTCCCAAAGCAAAGGTATACACAGCTTTGTATTTATTAATATTTTTCTTAGCCCCGTTAGCTACACCATTTTCTACTAAATCTACAAAAGCATCAACAAACATTTCAGTATGTATGCCTAAATCTTTGAAATTAGCTTCATTTAATAATTTACCAATAGCGTTTGGCAATCCGCCAATCCCTAGCTGTAAACAATCACCATCTTTGATTTGGTCAACTATATGTTTAGCTATGGTAACTTCTACATCATTAGGCTCGGGGAAATCGGGGGCCGCCATTATTTCTTGATCAGCGGGTGCTTCAACAATAAAATCAACTTCTGAAATATGTACTGATTCCTCAGTGCCGCCTAAACAAATAGGCATATTTTTATTTACTTCTACCACCTTTTTTTGAGCAGTTAAAAAACTAACTAATGATTCCGAACAACTAGGGCCAAAATTAAAATAACCGTTTTCATCCATAGGGGCGACTTGTTGCCAGCACCATTCAACATCTCTACCCTTATCAACTGATTTATCCCTAATAAATTCGCAGCACATACTGTATAGAAGTGGGGCATAGGTAACATTGTCATAATGATTAGCTAACATTCTAGTTAGTAGACTCCAATGCCAATCTTGGTATTTAAAACTTTCCGGATAAGAAATGACTTCGGGAACTGGTAGAACAGTAACTGCCGCCATCAATAAAACGTCCCTCAATTCTTCATGCCGTTCGGCAAGTGCCTTGATTAACACGATTGGTTTGCCGTTGAAATAACCTAATTTAACCGTTTCTCCCGATTTAACCATAGCTGCAACTGCTTCAGCGGTAGATAGTTTCCCTTGATACTCCTTCTGATAATTCATACATTCCCTAATATTAAAACTAGCGCGATAATTATAGTAAATAAGATATTAATAGTATGGAGTTGTTTTAATACTAGGATTCACCTCCCCTTACTTTTTTTCATTAATTCCGCTTTGCAATAATAATTGCAATTTGAGATATTTTATCACATACGGATAAGTAAAATCAATTATAAAGAATTATATGATTGTAATATATGTTGCGAAAATTTAGAATGTTTAATTACCTTAAATGCATCGGGGACGGTTCCTTTTGCATGTAAATAGCATTAAACACAGCTGGCAGATGGGTTTGAAAATATTATGTGCGCATGTACAATTTCAGAATCAGTTCCTATTCTTAAAGGCGGACCCCAGGTGGCAGCACCGCTGGATACAATTAGTTGAAAATTATCATTTTGCAGATAACCCCAATCAGTAGCAAAAATCCTTTTAGTTATTAGGTTAGTAGGGAAGAACTGACCCCCATGGGTATGTCCCGAGAATTGCAGATCAATATTATGCTGCTTAGCTTCCCAATATTTACCCGGATTATGATCCATAAGAATTATTGGCAAGGCAGTATCTATACCGGAAAGTATTTCATCAAGGGGCTTTCTATTATTACTGCCGCGGGGCATTTGGTTATCGTTTCGTCCCACGAGGTAAAAAGCATCATTAATTTTGACATACTCATCTACAAGTATCTTTATTCCGCCTGCTTCAAGATTGGCAATGACTTCAGCTTGACGGGCAGCCGGTCCGTCGTGATTACCTAGCACCCCATATACTCCATAGGTAGATTTAATTTTATGTAGGGTAGCAGCCATATTTTGTTTTACAAAAGGCTTAATACTATCATCAATAATATCCCCGCCCCATAAAACTATGTCTGGTGATAAGCTATTAATCATTGCTACTATCTTTTCTAAGCGCTTATTATTTACCATATTGCCTAAATGAGTATCGGAGAGAAAGACGACGTTTAGATTTCCTAATGTAGGTGAAGCTTTAGGAATTATAATTTCATACGTTTTAAGCTTTATATTACGGGCTTGATAAGTGCCATAAATTATAATACCCATAATAACAGCAAAAAGCAGAGTTCCTCCGTAGAGATTCTGCACTGGAACATTAATCAAATTACTGAAAAAAGAAGGGGGGATAATTAATTTAATTAAATCAATTAACAGAAAGCCCATCAGCCCATATAGTAAAAAAACTAGCCATAATGAACCAATCCAGTTTAATATATTTCTAAAAAATGAAGATATATATTTGCACCTTACCCGGCTTAATATAAAAGCAAAGGCTACTAACCAGAAAATAATCCAATAAACAGTAGCATTAAATACCGGCATTAATGCTACTAAATAATAATAGCCTTTTAAACCAATATAAAAATTAGCTAAAATAAATAAAACTAAGAACAAAATTATACCCAAAAATACTAAAGGGATAAAACAACACTTCCTTAATGCTAATTATGATTTAGAAAAAATAATAATAATTATAACATAAGAAAGCAGACAATTCCCGCTTTACATCCGAGGTATTCAGGCGCTTAAAGCAGAAACTGTAAAAGTACCGCCTTTTTATAGCAAACACAATCAAATCGGGCAGTTTTCACCAATAGATATGTTGAATGGTTTTCTTAGTATCAAATTGAAAAAGATAAATTACTATGGTATTATTTTAACTGAAATTGAATACTTAAAGTTTTATAGGGTTCCGCAGCTATTAGAGATAGCTGGACTGGTCCGAGATAAAACGCGCGGGTTCGCCTGTGTGCACGGAAGGATAAAAGCCTGGGAGATATTAGATGTATCTACTAGGCTTTTTTAAATTATTTATAGGGAGTGGAAGTTATGCATTGGGTATATTTAATGATTGCGGGAGTTTTTGAAGTAGGGTGGGCCATAGGATTAAAATATTCCCAAGGGTTTACCCAACTATTTGCCAGCATATTAACTGTAATCGGGATGATAGCCAGTTTTTATTTCTTAGCTATAGCATTGAAAGGTTTGCCGATAGGTACAGCTTATCCGATTTGGACGGGGATTGGCGCTTTAGGCACCGTAGCATTAGGTATCATTTTATTTAACGAATCGGCTGATTCTACTAGGTTGATTTTCATCAGTTTTATTTTAATCGGAATTGTGGGGCTAAAAATGACCTCACCCCAATAGACCCCCCCATTTTTTTCATATCAGATTTAGTCACATTTTGTAAGCCACCTTCATATAGTATAAAACGCCTAAAATTTAATGGGGGTGGTAATTTGAGTATTTTAGCCTGGGTATTAGCCGTGACGGCAATTATTAAGGGCAGCTTATTATTTTTTGGTTATTTAAATAATCAGGTTTTTCCTCAACCTTTGGTGGAAAAGGATGAAAAGTTTTACTTAGATCAATTAAAAACTGGAAGTGAGGATGCTCGCAATAAACTAATTGAACATAATCTTAGATTAGTCGCCCACGTTGTTAGGAAATATGAAACTAGCGGCGAAGATATGGATGATTTAATTTCTATAGGCACTATTGGATTAATTAAGGCTATTAAGACTTTTAAGGATGATAAAGGAGTTAGGTTAGCTACTTATGCTTCCCGTTGTGTAGAAAATGAAGTTCTAATGTATTTAAGAAATATAAAAAAGATTAAACAGGAAGTTTCACTTTATGACCCCATCGGCTATGATAAGGAAGGAAATGAGATTTCCTTAATAGATATTTTAACTACTGATAACGAAATTATTGAAACAGTGGAAGCTAAGATTCAAGAAGAAAAGATTCGTGATAATATGGGGGTCTTAACTAGACGGGAACGCCAGGTAATCGAGATGCGTTACGGGCTTTTTAACGGGCTAAAAGAAACGCAAAGGGAAATCGCTAAAAAGCTAGGCATTTCCCGCTCCTATGTCTCCCGCATAGAGAAGAAAGCTTTAAAGAAGTTGATTAAGGAAATAAGTGTTGAGGGAATTTGTTAATAAAATAGCCGCCACATTTAATTAGTGGCGGCTCTCCTTTTATGCCGTTTCTATATAGCGGATAGCACTAGAAGGACAATCCTCTTCACACAGACCACAGGAGGTACATATATCTAAGTTTATTTTATATATCCCTATGGGGCTAATAGCTTCTACTGGGCATACATCGGCACACAAGCCGCAGGATGTGCATAATTCGGGTATTATTTTGTACATGCTTAAGCCCCCCTTAAAGTAAAAGTGAGGCAATAATATTCTTTTGAATATTATTGGTACCCTCGATTGTAGATAATATTCGCGCATCGCGAGTAAGTTGTTCAAGAAACGAGCCCTTTACGTAGGCTTTAGCCGCTAAAATATCGGACGCTTTTAAAGTTACCTCTTGAGCAATTTGGCTAGCTGAAAATTTAGCCATAGCCGAAGCTACGGTATAATCCTCTCCTTGGTCAATAAGCCAACAAGCTTGCCAAGTCATTAAACGTGCCATTTGTATTTTAGTAGCCATTTCAACTAGGCTATGGGCAATAACTTGATGTTTTTTTAAGCTTCGCCCAAATTGAACCCTTTCATTAGCATAATTACGTGCTATTTCAAAAGCTGCTCTTGCTATGCCTACAGATGTAGCCCCTACTAATACTCTCCCGATATCGAATGTTTGTGATAGTAGTAAATAGCCGCTATATAATTCATCTCCTTTAATTACGGCATTGCTGTCTAAATAAGCATTTTCAAAAACTAGTTCAGCTAATTCAGAGTAGTCAAGGGCTGCCATTTCACGATATTGTTTTATTATAAGGCCAGTTGCCTCTCGGGGAATAATGAAACACCTTAGTGAAGATTTCTTCTTATGCTGATTAGTATTAGCAAATAGCGATATAAAACTGGCTTGGGGTGCATTGAGGACGTAATCCTTACTGCCATTAACAATATAACCTTCGGCTAATTTCATTACACAAGTTTGCATAGCCGCAATATCAGAGCCGCCGCTAGATTCAGTTAAAGCAAATGAGGCTAACCCGCCATTTACACCAGTTAATAAAGGCAAATACTTTTCTTTTTGTTCATGGCTGCCTGCCAGTAATAAAGGTTGAATCGCATGGAGGTTAGTATCAATTATAGCTGCTAATCCCGGCCAGCAGGCTGCTATTTCTTCTATTATTAAGCTAGTAGAAAAAATATTAAGGCCTAAACCGCCATATTCTTTCGGTATAGTAGGGCAGATAAGGTTAAGCTCACCTAGTTTTCTAATCGGCCACCAATCAAAATCGTTCCCACTTTCCACCCTAGATATAAAATATGGATGTAGTTCCTGTTCGCATAATTCTCGTACCTGATTAACTAAAGTGATTTGTTCATTGCTAAGTGAGAAGTCCATTACGTGTGCTCCTTTCGCTTTTTCCATTCCAGGTATTCTACAAAATCTATTACTTGTTGGCGTTCATTTTCATTTAGGCTATAAAAACTGTTCATTAATTTAATCAAATCACTACCTAGATAGTCAGGCGATAAGGGGGGTGTTTCCATGTTACTCTCCCCCAGGGTCTCAACAAAATATTCTAAAGGTTTATCCAATACCGCAGATAACTTTTCTAAATGGGATAAATAAATACGACGTTTACCCTTTTCATAATTAGACAAGGCTGATTGCGAACAACCAATCGCATCTGCTAATTGTTCTTGGGTCATTTTAAGTTCTTCCCGTGCAGTTTGGATTTTACGACCTAATTCAGTAAGATTCATGGAACAACCTTTCCTTATATATTGATATATTTAGTTTATCATAAATGTGGTATAGGTTGTCATGTTTTTAGAAAAACTAACTATAAAGTTGGCGATTTATTACGGGGGAAAGAATAATTTTAATAAAAGACGTATAATTGTGCCCGAACTAGTTAATGAAATTTACCTGCAAAATAACATAAGGCAATATTACGATTATTCCGTAAATTACAAATAACAACTGACCCGTAATAAACAAAAAAACTGGTAACATAGGAAGTGAATATAAAAATTCTCTTTACGTTATATTACAAATGTGATATTATTATTACAGAAAAAAATATTAGGAGGTTTTTATTAATGTTTGAATTTACAATGACACCAGAACAAATTGCTTTGCGTGATGAAGCCAGGGAAATGGCGAAATCTGTGACCCGCGAGTATATTCTCGATATGGATGCAGATAAAATTAAGTACCCTAAAGAATATCTTCAAGAATGCGGTAAGAGAAACCTAATTGGTCTTAGGGTTCCCAAGGAATATGGCGGTCGTGGTTTAGGCTGGGAAGAAGATATTATTGCCTTAGAGGAATTATGTGTTAATGGTTATATGTTTGGTTGTACTTATGGAGTATCAGGGGATGTGGTTCCCGAAGCCTTAGTGCATTACGGAACCGAAGAACAAAAAAAGAAATATCTAATTCCTATCTGTAAAGGGGAAAAATTCGCAGCCGAATGTCTAACCGAACCAAGGGGAGGTTCAGATTTCTTTGGTTCTACCATGATTGCTACACAAGATGGTAATGATTTTGTCATTAATGGACAAAAACGATTCATCGTGGGCGGCGAAGGTTGTGATTATTTCTTAGTGTATGCGAAAACTAATCCCGAAGGGGACTCTACTAATTCCATGACCTGCTTTATGGTCGAAAGAGAAATGGGAGTTAAGACTGAATATCTATATGGTCTAATGGGATGCAGAGGCGGCGGAACTGCTAGGGTAGTATTTGAAAATGTACGGGTTCCTAAAGAAAATGTTATTGGTGAAGTTAATGGTGCTTTCCCTATCTTTTATCAAATGATGATTCCAGAAAGATTTGGTACCGCGGCAATGACTATCGGAGCGGTACGCCCTGCGTTAGAAATAGCGACTGATTATTCTACTAAGCGTAAAGCTTTTGGCAGAACTATTAATAAATTTCAAGGGGTTAACTTCAAAATTGCCGATGCAGTTACTAAATTAGATGCTAGCCGCAGTATGATGTATGTTACGGCTAAAGCAGTTGATTCAGGAGCTAATCCTAATTTATGCCGTCGCCTAGTTTCGGAAGGTAAAAAGTTTGTTACCGAGCAATGTTGGGATGTAGCTAACTTAAGTATGCAAGTAATGGGCGGCATAGGCTATACCGATATTTATCCAGTAGAAAAAATATTAAGGGATATGCGTTTATCTATGATATGGGTAGGAACTAATGAAATAATGAGCGTAATTACTCAACACGAATGGTATACGGAGCGTAGACAAGAACTTAAAAACAATACTAAACGCAATAGTGAATTTGATGCCCTTAATGCTTTCGTAGAAGACGAAAAAATATACGAATAATAAATTAATTATAGCTAATTTGTACAAGGAGGCGGACTAATTGACAGAGAAATGGCAACAGTTATATAAAGAGAAATGTATGAGCCCAGAGAATGCGGCAAAATTAATTGAAAACGGAGATCGTATTTCATTACCTACTGCTAATGGGACACCGCGTATGCTATGGCATGCGATTGCTAAACGAATTGAAAATAATGAACTACTAGATAGTGAGTTAACTGTAGGTCTAAATCTTAACGCTCCTGATTTATGTAAACCAGAAATTGCCTCAAAAATTTATTATCGTGACGGCTATATTAGTCCTTTTTCCAGACCCCTGGCTCAAAAAGGCATAATTGACCCGACTCCCTTTAGATTTTTTGATATTCCCCGTACTTGTGTGGAAGACCGGGATTATAATGTAGTAACTATGACTGCATCCCCGATGGATGAGCATGGCTGGTTTAGTGCCGCCTTAAATTGCTCCCACAGCTATTCCATGACGCGCCGGCAATGGGAAAGGGGAAAACCTATGAAGGTGTTTTTGGAGGTAAATGAGAATGCACCAACTGTGTATGGACATAACCATTTTCACATCTCTGAAGTAACAGCTATAGTGGAAGCTAATTGGGATTTAATCGCACCCCCCCGAGTAGAACCTAATGGGAAAGATATTGCTATTGCTAGTTATATTGCAGAACAGATTCCAGATGGTGCTACTGTACAACTAGGTATTGGCTCTTTACCCGATGCAGTCGGTAAGCAGTTAATTCACAAAAAGGATTTAGGCTGCCATACTGAAATGATTGTTGACGCATATTATGATTTATACCAAGCCGGGGCCTTAACTAACAGAAAGAAGACCTTCATGCCCCATAAATCGGTGGGAACTATCGTTATCGGCAGTAAGGAGCTATATGAATTTGTGGATGAAAATCCAGGCGTAGAAGTACATGGAATTGATTTTTGTGCCGATCCCAGTATTATTGCCAGACACGACAATTTTATGGCTATTAATGCTATTACTGCTTGTGACTTGGGCGGACAATGTGTTTCTGAATCCATGGGATACACACCTTACTCTGGAATGGGCGGACAAGCAGATTTTGTCCAAGGTGCCTGGCAATCAAAAGGTGGTAAAGCATTTTTGGCTATGTATTCTAGTTTTACTGATAAAAGCGGCAACTTACAATCCAAAATATCACCAGTAGCAAATGGATGGGTGGCTATTAGCCGCTGGGATGTGCAATACCTAGCTACTGAATATGGATGTGTATATGTTAAAGGAACGGGAATGCGTGAAAGGGTTAAGAAAATTATTAGCATTGCTCATCCTGATTTTAGAGAATTCTTAGTATCCGAAGCTAAACGGTTAAACTTCATCGATTCAACTTCTGATATTAATATTAAGGGTATGCGTAAAGAAATATAATACTTTAATTATATTAACCCCTAAGAGCCCCAACTACAATAAATGGTTGGGGCTTTATTATTTAATCAATCAATTTTGACTTAGGTCAAGGTTTTTATCTTTTGCTACCCTTATAATTTAGTCAACAACCGGAAAACATTAAGATAAATAAAGGAGGTAGAATAATGACAACTAAAACTTATCAATTGGAAACCATAACTTGCCCGACTTGTGTTAAAAAAATTGAAACCGCAGTTAAATCCATGGAAGGGGTTAAAAAGGTAGATGTACTCTTTAATGCGAGCAAGGTAAAAGTAAACTATGATGACAGCCTGGGTGATGGTAAGGATATTCGTAAAACTATCGAGAGATTAGGCTTTGGAGTTCTGGGAGAAAAATAAAATGCTTAAGGAGAGATGCTGATATGTTAAGGGATGAAAAGGGCAGACGAGTTATTATAGCCGGAATATTGATTGTATTAGCGCTACTATTCAATAAAGTTAATCTGGGAATTGATATTACTAGCAGCTTTTCCCTGAACATATCCGATATTTTAATGATTTTAGCCGCCGCTGCGGCTGGTTATCCTATAGCCGTTAATGCTTTTCAAGCTATTCGTTATAAAATTTTAGGTATCGATGCTTTAGTTACTTTAGCTGTAATTGGGGCTTTATATATTAGGGAATATTGGGAAGCAGCCGCAGTTACCTTTCTATTTATGTTGGGTAACTATTTGGAATCCAGGGCTTTGGAGAAAACTCGCTCTGCGATTAAGTCGCTATTAGAATTAGCTCCCGATAAAGCCAGGGTGATTCGTGATGGTGAAGAAATAGAAATTTCCCCCGATAAAGTAATGAAGGGTGAAATAGTAATTGTTAAGCCAGGGGAGAAAATTCCGGTAGATGGGAAGGTAGTAGAAGGAAATGCCTATGTAAACCAAGCGTCGATTACGGGTGAATCTATGCCGGTAAGCCGGGAATATGGAGAAGGAGTTTTTTCCGGCACTATTTTAGAATCAGGTTATCTAAAAATTGAAGCTGAAAAAGTGGGGGATGATACTACTTTTGCCCGCATATTAGAAATGGTAGAAGAAGCCCAGGATAAAAAGGCGAAAACCCAAAAGTTTTTAGAAGTTTTCGCCCAATACTACACCCCAGGGATTGTAGTATTAGCCATAGTAGTGTTCTTTTTTACTCAGGATTTACCCTTATCCTTAACTCTTTTGGTTATTGCTTGCCCCGGTGCTTTAGTTATCGCTACCCCAGTATCAATAGTAGCCGGAATCGGTAATGGGGCTAAAAATGGAGTGCTAATTAAAGGCGGCGAAATAATAGAAAAAATCGGTCGTGTCCAAGTAATTGCCTTTGATAAAACCGGTACCCTTACTGAAGGTAAGCCAGGGGTTACTAAGGTTCAGCCTTATAATATTAGTGAAAATGAATTATTGCAGCTTACCGCCAGTGCCGAGATGTTTTCGGAACATCCTTTAGCTAAGGCGATAATAGCCAAAGCAAATGAAGCTATTCTGACCTTGACCGAGCCGAGCGAAACGGAACTTATTACAGGGCAAGGGCTAAAAGCTAAATTAGATGATAAAATTATTTTAGTAGGGAATCGTAAACTCTTAGCCGAGAATAGACTTGCAATACCTCACGATATAGAGGAATATATAAAAGAGGAAGAATCTGCAGGTCAGACTGCAGTTATTATTGCCGACCAGAAGAATATTTTAGGGGTAATATCAATAGCTGATACTATTCGCGAAGATTCAATTATACTAGTAAAAAGGCTAAAAGCGGCGGGAATTAGAAAAATCGTTATGCTTACGGGTGATAATGAACGAGCCGCAGCCGCTATAGCTGGTAAAATTGGCCTGGATGGTTATTATGCCGGATTACTTCCCGAAGACAAGGTTAGGATTTTAACTGAATTACAAGATAAATATGGTACCGCCGCCATGGTGGGGGACGGTGTGAACGACGCACCCGCACTTGCTTCAGCCGACTTAGGCATTGCCATTGGGGGGGCTGGAACTGATGTAGCCATGGAAACTGCTGATATGGTATTAATGTCCAATGAGATAATTAAATTATCTTATGCGGTTGGTTTAAGCCGGGTCACGGTATTTAATATGAAACAAAATATATACTTTGCCGTATCCGTAGTCTTTATCCTCCTAATCGGGGTATTAGCTAAGTTAGTTTTCTTATCATCAGGAATGTTAATTCATATTCTTAGCGTTTTAGCAGTAATTATTAATGCGATTAGACTATTAGGTTATAAAGAAAAACTGATTTAAAGTAAGAAGGGATGAAAGAATGCATCGGGATAGTAATTGCTTAGCAGGACAATGTCATAATGAAAGAGTCTGTATGCATAAAGTTCCGATTTTCAGTAATTTGACAGCGGAGGAAATGGGGCAAATAGCTGACATAATAACTGATAGAGACTATAAAAAAGGGGAAAGTATTTATTTATCCGGCGCTACGGAGGAAAAACTATATGTAATCAACCACGGCAGTGCTAAAATTTATAAAGTATCCGAAGCAGGGAAAGAGCAGATTATCCGAATTTTATATCCGGGTGATTTTATGGGGGAGCTTTCCCTGTTTGCACGTGCACCTTTAGATACTAATGCTGAAGCACTGGAACCGACAGCTGTTTGCATAATTGACGGTAATAAATTAAATCAGATTATTAAGCAAGTGCCTAGTATTGCAGTTAAAATTATCGAGGAACTAAGCAAACGTTTACATAATGCGGAAAGTATGATTGAATCTTTAGGTTTACATGATGTAGAACAACGGGTAGCTGATACCCTGCTCAGGATGTCATTAGATAAAAATGAAATTAATTTAGCCATTAGCAAAAAGGATTTAGCTGCTCATATGGGTATGAGCCAGGAAACCTTAAGCCGTAAATTATCTGCATTTCAAGAGATGGGCATAATTAAACAAATCGGACAAAGGACTATTATGATCTTAGACCGCACCACTTTGCAAGAAATAGCTGGAACTTATTAAGCAACTACTCGCCCATATTAGCATAAATTATGATGAACAATAATTGCATCTTTAGCCAATCCGTCTTACAATATCGTTAATAGCATTATGCCGAAAAATGGAAAGCTGCTAGAAGGAGTAA
>CAZYLY010000046.1:0-12878 GCA_964648825.1 uncultured Syntrophomonadaceae bacterium | reverse complement strand
CTTGAATCATTCCCATACGGGAGTAATTCTTCAGGCGGGTAATTAGAACATCGGTATCTCCAAAACTAACCCTTCTCCCCAAAGCAAATAATAGCAAAGTTTTTTACATTATAGCATAGGCGCAACATTTAATAGAAACAAAGATATACTTTTGTCAAGAGTTGATTTCGTTGGATAAATTGACAGTCTTGAATATATCTAATTATAGGGCAGCCTTATATAATTTTATTTAGAACTAGGAATTTACAGGGGGTTATTATGTTAAACAGTTTTTTTAGTAAATGGAATCCTATAGTTAAAAATAATTATCAACAAGTCCTTTTCGTGTTTTTGGCTTTTCTATTAATGATATTAGTCGCCTTCTTTTCCTTTTACTATATGGCACGCAACCAGTTAACTAATAGCACTAATGAAACTTTGCGTACGGTAGAAGCTAATATTAAAACTAACCTTCGTGAACCAGAAGGAACCTTGATTAACTCGGCTTTCACCATTCGCAATATGCTTGAAAATGATGACGCATCTTCGGAGGAAGTTTTATCCTATATGACGGGGCTGACTAATTATTTGACGGAAAATATAGATAGGGTTTCGGGATTTAACGGTATTTACGGACTTATACAAGGCGAATATCTCGATGGAACGGGCTGGGAGCCCCCCGAAGATTATGTCCCCCAAGAACGCCCTTGGTATGTAGCTGGGAAAGTCGGGCGGGGTAAGGCTATACCTACCGACATTTATATTGATGCCCAAACCCAGGAAGCTATTATTTCTTATGCTGTCGAGGTGCGGGGCAATGATAATAATTTAATGGGAGTAATTGCTATTGATGTCCTCATCAACCGTATTACTGATTATGTCTGTTCCTTACAGCTGACTAAAGACGGTTATGGAGTGCTTTTGAATAAAGACTTAACGATTATTGCCCATCCAGATAAAGAATTAATCGGTGCTTCTTTAGGCCGCTTATCTAGAGATTATGCGGATATTGCAGTCCGCTTAAAAGCAGATGAGCCTATAAGCGGAGTAGAAATCAAAGATGCCCATGGCGTAAAGCGTTTAGTCTTTTTCCGCAAATTATATAATGGCTGGTATGTAGCTATGTTAGCCCCTTCCAAAGTATATTATCGGGAAATGTATGTAATGGAAGCGATTATGATATCCTTAGGCACGGTTTTAATGCTAGCCTTATGCATGATTTTGCTGCGCCTTAGTGAAGCTAAGCTGCGTTCTGAAGAACATAGCCGTTCTAAATCCTCCTTCCTAGCCCGTATGAGCCATGAAATCCGTACCCCCATGAATGCTATTATCGGGATGGCAGACCTGCTCTTACGCAAGGAATTGAAAGAAGAAGCTAAAGAAGATGTTATCGCTATTAAGCAGGCCGGCGATAATCTACTCTCAATTATAAATGATATCTTAGATTTTTCTAAAATCGAATCCGGACGTCTGGAGCTTATTAATAAGCCCTATCAATTCGCCTCCTTAATAAATGATGTCATTAATATAATCCGGATGCGGGCCTTAGAAAAAGATTTACTTTTCTTAGTTAATATTGACCCCTGTGTGCCCCATACCATGCTAGGTGATGAAGTACGCCTGCGCCAAATCCTGCTGAATCTTTTGGGTAATGCAGTCAAATACACCCCCGAAGGGCACATCGCCCTTAAGGTAAGTGTAGATATTAAGGGTGATACGGCCAGATTAAGCTTTGTCATTTCTGATACCGGCTTAGGGATTAGAGAAGAAGATTTGCCTAAGTTATTTAATGAATTTTCCCAAGTAGATATAAAAACTAACCAGGGCATCGAAGGGACCGGCTTAGGCCTAGCCATAACCCATAACTTCTGCCGGCTCATGCAAGGGGAACTTACAGTTACCAGTAAATATGGCATAGGCAGTATCTTTACCGCTGTAATCCCTCAGCAGATTGTAGCTAAAACTCCTTTTGCCCTAGTTGAAGAGACAGCTAATCATAAGGTGCTTATTTACGAAAGCCGTCTGCCTTATGCTAATTCGATCGCCGCCTCCTTAGATGACTTAAAAGTTGCCTATACCATGGCTCTTAATGCAGATGAATTTAACCAAGCCTTAAGTAAGGACAAATTCACCTTTATATTTATAGATTATAACCACTTTGCCAGTGCCAAAAAGCATTTAGAAGCTTATACAGGAATTAAGGCTACCCTAGTATTAATGCTGGAAATCGGCAGACCGGTAGTATTGACCGGAGTTAAAACTATCTCCTTACCTGTTTATTCACTTCCCTTAGCTAATATCTTAAATGGTATCGACGAAGTTACTTACTATGCCGATGGCAAGGATACTAATATCCGCTTTACCGCACCTGGGGCCGCTATTTTAATCGTTGATGATATTGCGACTAATTTAAAAGTAGCCTCAGGCCTATTAGCCCCTTACGAATGTCGTATTGACTGTGTTATGAGCGGGCAGGAAGCTATTGAAGCAGTGCAAAAGACCGCTTATGACATCGTCTTTATGGACCATATGATGCCGGAGATGGATGGCATTGAAGCCACTCGAATTATTCGGAATATGGAAGCCGGACGGGAGAAGAAGCTGGTTATTATCGCCCTGACTGCTAATGCCGTATCCGGTATGAAGGAAATGTTTTTAAGTAATGGCTTTAATGATTATCTAGCGAAACCCATTGAACTCACTAAGTTAAATGATATGATGGCAAGCTGGATTGCCAAGGAAAAACAGCTCAAGATGCAGCCGCTGCCTAAAAAAGAGCTGGAAACCGCCGAAGTATTAGAAATTAAGGGAGTAGATGTGGAAAAAGGTCTGCTGATGATGGGTAATTCCATGACCGCCTATAAAGAAGTATTAGCCTTATACCGCAAGGATGTTAAAGAACGCCAGCAAGACTTATCCGCGGTGCCGGCCTTAGATAATCTGCCTAACTTTACCACCCAGGTACATGCCTTAAAAAGCGCCTCCGCTAGTATCGGAGCTATGGCAGTAGCTGAACTGGCAGCTAACTTAGAAAGGGCTGCTAATAATAAGGATATGGCTTATATAGCCGGTAATCTAGAAGCCTTTCGCCGTAAATTAGATCTATTAATAGCAGATATTAATGAGGCTTTAACATTGTCCGAGCCGAGTAAGATATTGTCAGAAGATAGCGCCGGGCCAGATAGGACTAAGCTTAATCTTTTAATGGATTATCTAGCCGCAGAGGATATCGGCAGCATCGACAGCTTATTAGCGGAACTCCTGCCGGCAGCCCTTAACCCCGAATATCGGGAAACCTTAGATGGAGTAGCGGAATATGCCTTAATCTCGGAATTCGGCGAGGCCATACAACTTATACAAGAATTCATAGGAGGAGAAAATAATGCCTAATGAACGTTCCAAAATCCTAATCGTCGATGATAATATTTCTAATCTTAAGATAGCGAAAAATGTGCTGAGCAACGATTATGATGTCTATTCCGTCTTGTCAGCCGCCAAGATGTTTGATTTACTAGAGCGGCAGATACCGGAAATAATTCTCTTAGATATTGATATGCCGGAAATGAACGGCTTTGAAGCCATTAAAATTTTAAAAAAACAAGAGGAAACTAAGGATATACCGGTTATTTTCCTAACCGGTAAAACCGATACCGCAAGTGAACTGGAAGGTTTAAGCTTAGGGGCCATTGACTATATCTTCAAACCCTTTTCTCCCGCCCTCTTACAAAAACGCATTGAAGTACACCTGATGGTAGAAAAGCAAAAGAAGAAGCTGGAAGAACAGACTCATATTCTAGAAGCGCAACAGTTGGAGTTACAGAATTTTAATAATAATTTACAAGAGATGGTTGAAGAGAAAACTTATAAAGTTCTGCAGCTGCAAAATGCCATCTTAAGCACCGTAGCTAATCTGGTAGAAAGTCGGGATGATATTACCGGCGCCCATATAGAACGCACCCAATATGGGTTAGAGATATTAATTAAGGCCTTAAAAAAGGAGAATATTTATACAGGCGATATAGCTAATTGGGATATACCACTATTACTCCAATCCTCCCAACTGCACGATGTAGGGAAAATTATCATTAGTGATGCTATTTTAAAAAAACCGGGGCGGCTAACTGAAGAGGAATTTGCCCAGATGCAAACCCATACAACTATGGGAGCGAAAATTATCGACCAGATTGCCGCTAACACCGAAGAAGACAATTTTTTCCTTTATGCTAAAATTATGGCTAAAACCCACCACGAAAAATGGGATGGCTCCGGGTATCCATGCGGGCTTAAAGGAGAAGCAATACCATTAGCCGGACGCTTGATGGCCATAGTCGATGTTTATGATGCCCTAATTTCAGAACGACCCTATAAAAAGGCCTTTTCCCATCAAGAGGCTATGCGCATTATTGAAGAAGGCCGAGGCAGCCATTTTGACCCTATCATTGTAGATATATTCGTAAAAGTGGCAGCGGAATTTGAAACGATGATTAAGGAGGTAGGTTAGATGGCAGCGAACGTAATGGAATACTTCAAGACCTGCAATGACATAATTAATGTTGGAGAACGCAGCCGTATCGGCAAACAGTTAGCCCGAGGGGGCATTACCGATATGGATAAATTATGCGCCATCTTAGAATATAATCCCGAGCAGGTGGCTGCTATTCGTAATATCGGACCCCATAGTATGGCGATAGTGGAGAAAGTGTGTGCCGCGTTCCAACAACCTAGAGACGAATTCACAACCTTAATTGTGAGGCAATAGCCGAACGTATGCAGTCCTAGTAGGGGGGTCGCCGGTTTGTTTAGTTATATAACCTCCTGGCAAAATAACTACCATCAATCAAAAGCACTAGCTGCTTTTATGTCATGGGGACGGGGGGATTTGACACATAACCTGTATGACGGGGGCGCTATTTATTATATTGCGCTTGCAAGTGAACAGGATATTTTTATCACCGAAAATGGCAAATGTGTAGCAATACTTACTGGAACTACTCCAGATAAAGCTGCATTGCTAGATAGTTTAGTTGGGATAATAGCTGGTGAAAATATTTCACTTGAAGAAATTCGTAATACACGATTGGAGCGGCAATGAAATTACTAATAGATACAAATGTAGTATTAGATATTTTACCAACAAAGGAACTGGCTGTAACTGAAATCCCGTTAGTAATCTTCTGATCAGCATATCCATAATCGGAAGGCAGAAGGCAAAAAATACTTAAACTTATTATTAATGCGATAAAAAATCGTGTGCTCTTAGCGACCGTGACACTATCGCCCCTTACGCTACAGAGGCTATGAACTACTTAATCAAAACCGGCACTATAAAGGGCAATAACGGTCAACTAACTCCCGCTGCCACTAGCACCAGAGCCGAAATGACCCAAGTACTATATAATCTCCTAGCTAAATAAAAAACTAATCAGGGGCGCTATAGCCCCCGAAGATTTCTAGACTATTTGCTTTTATTTTACTTAATATTGCTTATAATGAATATAAGGATATTAATAAGGTGGTGGCTTAAATGCTCACAGCGAGAAAGGAATTAATAGCATTAGTTAATAGAATAACCGAAAAGGAAGTCCAAGAAATTCTAGACTTTGCCTTATTTGTAGAAAAGAAAAGAAATATAAAAGAATTAAAAAACTTAGAAATGGCTAGCCAAACCAGTTGCGATTTTTGGAATAATGAAATAGATGATGAGGTCTGGAATGATGCCTAAACAGGGTGACATATTATTAATTCCGATCCCTTTTAGTGACTTGCAGTCGGTAAAAAGGAGACCTGTTTTAGTAATTTCTAATGATTATTACAATGAAACTACGAAAGATATTGTAGTCTTGGCGATTACTTCTAATCTTAATGAACGGGCTTATGCTATAGAAATAACTAATGAAAATTTAACCGAGGGTCATCTTAAGGCGAAATCATGTATTCGTTGTGATAAAATATATACCTTATCACAGGATATTGTGATAAAAAGATTTGGCAAAATATCGGGAAAGATAATGGAGAAGATACGACAAGAACTTATAGAGCTTATCAATTAAGGTGGCAAGGGAACGCTTTGTTTGCCATATGGTTGAGAATAGCATTGGGGGCAATGATTATTTGGCAAAGCTTTTCATTAGCGTCCATGCCCCGCACCCTTAATGATTGCATCCCTCATATTCCTTTCGAATTCACAGTCTTTTGCCCCAAGTCTTTTCCGTTTCATATTTGAAAAATTCATATAAAGGGTTAAGTTCCTCGGCAGTACCATATTATATTTCGGCAAATGATTTTTAATGATAGTATTAGCGACTTCTGGGCTGGATTTTGCCGCGCTTTTAAGGATTTTCCTGTATTAGTCGAACAGATGCAAGCTCTGGGATACCCTCAAGATGCTACGGCCATATCGGTATTAGCGGAGCTTTTATATGACAGCTTTTCCACTAGTAAGACACCGGTTTTTATTATTATGGATGATTTATATTTTTGCAACAAAAATCATTAATTGCTATGTTGATGTTTCTGGCGCGTAGTCTGCCCGGTAGCTTCCACTGGGCAAGGGAATGTCCTGAGACCTTATGGCTAAAATATCCTACTGCTATAGTATCTAGTATGGTTAAGATGTTTTCTTTTCATAATATCCCCGAAATTATGCGGATGAAGACCCTGCTCTTAAAGGCGCTGGAAGAAAATAATGATTTAAATGGAGTGGAGCGTAATAATTTACGGGGTGATGCCGAAGTGTCGGAAAGCTTTTTACGCTATAATGACATTTCCGCGATGAGCATTCATATTCCCCGCTACTCCGATGCTAAATACCTTCTATAACCAATTACTTTTAGCTAAAGGGGAGTGGACAACCCCGCTGGCGCGGCGGGCAGAATGTGAGAAGCTATATAGTGTTTAACAGTAGCATGGGGTTATCTACTATCCTAACGAAAATTCCCTAACAAAAGCCGGGATTTTATTGCTGGGGAGTGGTGGGGAGAATAGGTAGCCTTGGATTAGGAAATCTCCGATTTGCATTAGTTTATCAAGTTGTTCTTTATTATCGACGTGTTCTACAATCGTTTCGATATTCATTAAACGACATAGATCATAAATAGCAGCAATAATATCAAGTGTTACTTGATGTTGTAAAATATCTTTAGATAAGGAACTATCGATTTTAAGGGTATGTATAGGCATAGTACGCAAATAGATTAGTGAAGAATGACCTACACCAAAATCGTCCATAGCTATATCTATACCTGCTTCATTAAGCTTAATAATGTTCTCCCGGGTAGCATTATTTTCTACTAAAGCTACAGTTTCGGTTATTTCCTTCCGTATTCCAGCATATTTGTAAATATTACTAATAGAAATTATACTATATTAAATTAATGGTTTGGGGAAAAAGGTTATGATTCTTTTACAGTTTTTTAGAATATTAAGCCATAAAAGCTTATTATTATGATAATATCTAAATAATAAATGGCGAAAGGTGGGATAAAAATGTGGAAAGAGAAGTATAGAATCGGGGTTGAACTAATAGATGAACAACATAAGGAATTATTCGGGCGGATCGCCGATTATGTTAGGGTTGTACAAGATAAGGCTACTAGTTGGGATGATAAAGTAAACCAGGTTAAGGAAACTATGTATTTTATGCAGGATTATGTAGTGGTGCATTTTAGGGATGAGGAGGAATATCAGGAGAAGGTGAATTATCCTGATATGGAAGCACATAAGGTAATGCACGAGAACTTTAAGGCGGGAGTATTCGGTTATGTGAACCGTCTGGAAACTGAAGGATATAGTGAAGAATTAGCTCAAGAATTTGGGGCTAAGATTATGGCCTGGTTAATTATGCACGTAGCAGCGGCTGACCAAAGAATAGGGGAATATGTAAAAAGCATAGAAGGGGGGCGCTAATATATGAAAGCGGAATATGTAAATGCCTTTTACAAAGCAACCGTAGATGTTTTTAGGATGATGATTGATATAGAAGTTGAGCAAGGCCAGATTACTGTTACCGAAGGCTTAATATCTAGTCGGGATGCTAATGTTATTTTAGGGGTAACCGGTGATTTGCGGGGCAGCATTTTATTTAGTTTTCCGAAGGATATGACTTTGGAAATGGTTTACATAATGAGTAGTATGCGCATGGAGGAAATAGACAATTTCGTTTCTTCAGCTCTAGGGGAAGTAGCTAATATTATTGGCGGTAATGCCCTAAGTAATTTGGCGGCGGCTAATTATACTTGTGATATCGTACCCCCGCAAATTCTTATCGGTAACTACCAATCAGTGTCAATGGCGAACGAAAAAGCCTTGCGCATACCCCTAATGACTAATATCGGAGAATTCGATATAACCATCTACCTAAAAGAATCTGTGTCATAGGGACGGGGGTTTTGACACATTTTTTTGCAAAAATATGACGTAACAGGAGCCGTCCCCAGCGTTTTATATTATTCTAATGCCTTTTTTGCTTCTTCTCTGGTTTCATAGATATGTGGGGCTAGGTGGCGTTCTTTGAGGGTATCGCCTAATTTTAAACGCATAAAGGCGCTAGTAGTATAACGGGTTACCTTTTCATAATACTCGCCTACTACCTCACTTACCATTTGCATATAGGTATCGACTAGTTCAGGTAAAATATCGAAGTTATCGTAATTGACAATAGTAGATACTTTATGGGGCAGGGGAGCTAACTTAGTAGTTATTATTGTCTTAATTTCTTCAATGTCCTGATGGCTGCGAATGGCTAAGTTCTCAAAATTAACGAAAAATAAGTTTTCTTCTAGATTATAAATCAGCCTATCTCTAATAGGTATAGATAGTAAGTCTTTTCTGATTTCCATAATATTATCTCTAAATATACGTTCATCCATAAGTACTACTTTATCGGCAATCAAGGGCTGAAAGCCCATATAGGGAAGGATATCTTTTTCTATATCTATTCCCGGAGCTATTTCAGTTAAGACTAGCCCCGCCGCAGTTAATTCAAAAACACAGCGCTCGGTAATATATTTTGCTACTTTTCTTTCTTGTCTAGCTACTTCTCCTGAAAAAGTAATTTGCTCAACTTTATCTACAAATTTTATAGTTCGCCCTTCTTGGTTAATTATAAGCTGTCCGTTTTCAATAGAGGTTTGCAATCCGCCCGCAGTAAAAGTCCCCATAAAAATTACCTTTTTGGCATTTTGACTAATATTAATAAAGCCGCCGGCACCAGCTATACGGGGACCGAATTTACTTACATTTAAGTTACCTTGGCTATCGGCTTGGGCTAAACCTAGGAAAGTTACATCAAGACCTCCGCCATCGTAAAAATCGAATTGGTAGGGCTGGTCTATTATCGCGTTAACATTAGTGGCGGCTCCAAAATCTAGTCCGCCGGCGGGAATACCTCCTATTACACCCGGTTCGGCAGTAAGGGTTAAAAGCTCTAAAATTCCTTCTTCGGCTGCGATACTGGCGATACCCTCTGGAAGTCCCAAGCCTAAATTAACGATGCTGTTAGGCACTAATTCAAAAGCGGCCCGCCGGGCTAAAATTTTCCTTTCATCTAAGGGCAAATGGGGGATAGTAGTTAGGGGAATTCTATATTGTCCGGCATAGGCGGGAGAATAAGCTGTATTCCAGGTTTGCTGGTGGTTTTCCGGGTTAGCTACGACAACACAATCTATCAAGATGCCGGGAATTTTTACTTCCCGCATCGGTAAGGCTCCCCGATCGGCAATGCGCTCCACTTGGGCAATAACTAAGCCGCCGGAATTTTTAGCCGCCATAGCAATAGCTAGAATGTCTAAAGTTAAGGCTTCCTTTTCCATGGTTAAGTTACCGTCTAAATCAGCAGTCGTAGCCCTAATAATAGCTATATCTATGGGGAAAGTATGATAAGCCAGGTATTCGTTTCCGTCAAATTCAATTAAATCTACTATATCTTCGGTAGTTCTCGCATTAATTTTGCCGCCTTGAAGTCTAGGGTCTACAAAAGTTCCTAAGCCTACTTTAGTTATTAAACGGGGGCGTTTAGCAGCTATATCGCGAAACATACAGGAGATAACTCCTTGGGGAAGGTTATAAGCTTCGATTTCGTTAGTTACAGCTAAATTAGCTAACTTAGGGGTTAGCCCCCAATGTCCGCATATTACCCTTTTTAATAAATCAGGATAGGCTAAATGATTAGTTCCGCGTTCCTTGCTATCACCTAATCCAGAGGAATAAAGCAAAGTAAGATTGCGTGGTTCGCCAGTCGATAAAAACCGTTCTTCTAAGGCAATAGCCAATTCTTCAGCAAAACCTATGCCGATAAATCCGCCCCAAGCTACTACATCATTATTATTAATCAAATTAGCAGCTTCACTGGCTGATACAATTTTACCTCGTTTCATCCCGGCTAAAAGGTCAGATTTTAAGGGATGATTAGCTTTACTCATAATACGCCCCCCCAATATATGAATAATGTTATTACTTACCATAATAGCAATTATTGCATTTTAATAGAAGGGGAGATTTTAGATGCAAAAGGAACCGTCCCCGTTGCATGAGTAATTAGAAGCCCATGGGGGAATAATATTTTATCATGAAGTCGATTAAAAGCTGGTGGTATTTTGTTTTATGGCGATTTTTCTTCCAGCTTAAGCTTATATGGGCTATATAGTTGATATCGTGGATTTCCTTACATTGTTTTTGCATTAATTTGTTTTTAGCTACTACGGTACCCGGTATCATTGCTATTCCCACCCCTTCATAAACATAGGCAGGCATTAAGGAAGAATCGGCTGTTTCTATGACTATATGGGGAGTAATATTATTGCGGGCAAATGCTATATCCACATTATCACGCATCCCGTAACCAACCGGAGTAATTATAAATTTTTCTTGATGAAGGTCGTTTAAGGAAATGGTTTCCTTTCGGTGCAGGGGATGATTAGGGGGCAATAAGGCCAGCCCGGTGTCTTTGAACAGGAGCTGGCTTTCAATATCCTCGTGAGTAATAGGGGGCGTGCATATGGCAAAATCTGTTTCATCAGTTAGCAGAGCATTAATCATATCATCCCTGGGTGCTGATGATTGTAAAAGGGTTAGTTCGGGATTTTCCTGATGAAATGCACCGAGCAGCCCTGGCATATAAAGGCTGACATTAGTATAAAGGGAGAAAGTTGTATCCTTTTTGCCCTGTAATTCATTGAGGATATCTTGACCATTTTCCAGGGTTTCCAAGACTGATTTAGCGTATTTATAATAGGTTTTTCCATATTCATTAAGCTTAATATTTCTACCGACATGGTCAAAAAGCTTAACCCCAAGCTCAGCTTCTAATTCCCCTATTTTTTTCGATAGATAAGGTTGGGATACTAATAATTCCTGGGCAGCAGCAGTGACATTCTCTGTATCTGCCACTGAACAAAAATAAGTAATATGTTTTAATTCCATAAGCGCTCCTCCAGTTAATATATGTTTATTTAGTTATCATTATATATTAAATTATATACTTAAATAAATATATAAAGTGTAGTATTTTAATAATAAGAACTATTATTTGAAGAGGTGTTGTGGCAAAGGATTTAAAAAGAAATATTAAGGAGGTATGTATAATGGATTTTATCGGCAAACAACCAGGAAAGACAACGGCAACTAGTACGGGACTTTCTACCATCAGAGGTCATGTGGTTAAAAGACCTGACCAAATCGCCCTTAAGACCGAAACTTTTAGTGAAACTTATGCCCAAATGTGGCAACGCTGTACACAAATGGCTAATGCTCTTTTGGATAAGGGTTTTGTCCAGCCGGATTTGGCGATTACTTACATGCCCAACTGCTATCAGTATGTAGAAATAATAGTAGCTTGTTTAATGGCAGGATTACCATTAAGTTTGGGTAATTATCGCCTCACCCCCGAAGAAATTATTTACCAGATTAATAATTGCGGGGCTAAGATTATTTTTGTGCAAAAAGAACAGTATGATTTAATTTATCCTTTAATGGATCGTTTACCTACGGTTAAAGAAATTGTTTTAATTAGCGATACTAAAGTTGATGGGGCCTTAGATTATGAAGCACTGATTGCTAATGGCGGAACCGAAGAACCTAATGTGAAATCTGGCTTAGATGATATGCATCTATTGTTTTACACTTCGGGAACGACTGGTAAACCTAAAGGTGCGGTAAGAAGTATGTACTGTGACTACAATATGGCAGTTTCCACTGCGATTGAACTTGGGGTTAGCCGTAAGGACATTCTTTATGTAGCTGCTCCTATGTATGCCGCCGCTACAGCGGGCTATGTTTATTGCACCTTAATGGTGGGAGGAACTATTACTATTGCTCCAGCTTTCATTCCCGAAGATTCTCTGCGCTTAATTGATTTATTCAAACCTACTTTCGTTTTTATGGTTCCAGTTATGTTCAAATGGATGTTAGCCATGTTGCCGCCTGAAACGGTAGCTAAATACGATTTATCCTCGGTAACTAAAGCTGTATCTTGCGGAGCTCCTATGCACAGTGACATTTTCCAAGCGATGCGGGATAAGCTTCCTAATGCTAAGTGTGTAAATATGCTCGGTGTTTCGGAATTAGGTTTCGTAACTGCGATTACAACTGATGAATGGTTCGGATTAAATAAGGAAGGCAGTATTGGTAAAGGCAGTTTCGATATTGACTTAAAAATTGTAGATTTAGATGGTAATGAGGTAACTGAACCGGGCGGAATCGGGGTTCTATATGTAAAGAGCCCGGCTACTTTTAACGGCTATTGGGGTAATCCCGAAGGTACAGCCGGATCATTCTTAGATGACCAATGGTGTTCGGTAGGGGATATGGCTAGATTTGATGAGGACGGTTATTATTTTCTAGTTGACCGGGCCCAAGATATGATTGTTAGTGGTGGTACTAATATTTATCCTGCGGAAGTGGAA
>CAZYLY010000045.1:0-13154 GCA_964648825.1 uncultured Syntrophomonadaceae bacterium | reverse complement strand
TGCTGGTATCGATGAAGTAGGTCGAGGGCCGATTGCGGGTCCGGTAGTAGCGGCGGCGGTCATACTGCCCCCTGGTTTTTCTATTCCAGGGATAAATGATTCAAAAAAGATACCAGCTAAGAAACGGGAACAGCTGGCAGTTGATATTAAAAAAGCGGCATGGGCGTGGGCGGTGAGTTACATATATCCTCCTAGGTTAGATGAATTAAATATTTACCAGGCTACCCAAGCAGCTATGCAAACCGCCGTATTATCTCTTAATATTAAACCGGATTTGCTGCTAATTGATGCAATGCAATTAAACGATATTAATATTAAGCAGAAAAGCATTATTAAAGGGGATGCATTAAGTATATCTATAGCCGCGGCCTCTATCATCGCGAAAGTCGAGCGGGATAATACGATGGAGTACTATGACGCCCTGTTTCCGGGCTATGGTTTTGCTAAACATAAAGGCTATGCTACAAAGGAACATGTAGCTGCTGTATTTGCCCAAGGCCCTTGCGCATTACATAGGAAAAGCTTCGAGCCTATAAAAACTATTCTTAATGGAGGAAATATAGGTGGAACTGAACAACCAAGTCTTTTTAAATAAATTTATTTTAAACCTGGCTAAAGCTTCTGATGAAGGGATTAGTTTTAATAAAGGTGAGCTTTTAAAAGGGCAAGTCCAAGAGGTAAAAGAAAATGGCTTAGTTAGTATTTTCATCAAAGGTAAACTAATTGAAGCTCTCAGTGAAGTAATGGTAAACAAAGGGCAGCAATTATTCTTGATGGTTGATGATATGAAAGAGGGTCGGGTAGTATTAAAAGTTATGACCCCCGAATTATTAAGCAAGGCGGAAAACGCTAACTTAGCAGGTACTCTTAAAGAAATAGGGGTGCCTCCTGATCAAGCGAATTTGCAAATAGCAAAAAAGCTTATTCAGCATAATTTACCGGTTAATAGCGAATCTCTAAAAGCTATGGCGAAGGGAGTAAGTTTTTTAGGGGAAGCTACGGCCAAAAACCTGGAAATAGTCGGCACTGCTATGGCTAATAATACTCCTATTAGTAAGCCGGTTTTATCTGCGTTAGCAAGTTTTGTTGATAATAAGGCTGATTTAGCTAGTTTAGCTAAAGAATTGATTAATATTTTGAATCGTATGGAAGGTAATGCATCTACCCCTAGACCAGCAATGGTAAATATAGCTCCTAATCTTATAGACGAAGGAAAGCCTGTTCCTACAAATATGGCTGCTAACTTGACAGTAGAAGCTAAAGCAGTTCCGCCGAATATTACTAACAGCCTGGCTGCCGAACCAAAAACAATGCCGGTTAACATAACGGCAAGCCCTGTTCCTCCGGCCCCCATTAGCACCGGTAGTGCAGAAGTAGTAAGCCAAGCTAATACGCAGCAAATTCAGCCTGCTATTACCCCTTTAGCTAATACTTGGGGCGGCGGTATGCAGACTGTGTTTTCCCCTAGTACGGAGCGGGTATTTTCCCTATTAAATCAATTGTTAACTACACTGCTTGTACCTGTAAATACGGATATGCCCGAAAATACCAGGCAAGAAATAATCGAAGCTTTAAAAACTAATTTGGCTAATGACAAAGATTTAATCCGGGGGTTAAACCTGGTTAAAGATATTTTAACGCAAAAGGAAATTCCCGAAGTTAATAAATCGGTAGTCAGCTCTATAATTAACACTATTGAAAATGTGGAAAAGGAAATAGTAGGCACCAAATTATTAAATGTAATGACTAAGTTTACCGCCGATAATACCCTTAGTTATTATTATGTATCCTTCCCGGTAAAAGTAAATGAAGAATATCGCCTTTGTGAGCTTAAAATCGATAAGAATGTGGGGAAAACTTCACTTGTAGACCAAGATAATATTAAGTTTGTAGTCTCATTGGAAACTGCTAATCTGGGTCTAGTTCTTTTCCATGTCGATTGGCATAAAAATAAAATGTTAAATTTTCAGGGGGTTGTGGAAACGCCAGAAGTAAAACAACACATAAACGCTGGAATTAAGGGGCTTATTAATAATTTACAAAGCTTGGGCTATACGGTTGATTTTCAAGGAATTAAGGTAGTCAGCGACCAAGAATCGCTGCGTTTACGCTTACAAGAAGCCCCAGAAGTAGTTAAGCCTTTTGTTATAGATATTCGGGTGTAAGGGAGGGTTTTAAGCTAAAAATGGATGATAAAATTAAACCTCAAGCAGTAGCTTTAAGATATGATGTAGAAACTGATGTTGCCCCGGTAGTAGTAGCTAAAGGGCAAGGGCTTATTGCCGAAAATATTATTAAAACTGCCGAAGCTAGCGGGGTACCGGTAAAGGAAGATAGTGAGCTAATTAATTATCTGATGAGCCTAGATTTATATGCAGAAATACCCCCCGATCTTTATCCGATTATCGCGGAAATATTAGCTTTTATATACAGAATGGACGGGGAAATGTAAGGAGAAGTGCATGAAAAGGGAATTAGGAAGCAAAGGGGAAAATATAGCGGCTGATTACTTGAAAAAACAAGGTTATGAGATTATGGAGCGTAATTATCACACGCGTTATGGTGAAATTGACATCGTATGTAAAAATAACCACAGCCTTATATTTGTAGAAGTTAAAACCCGCCGCAATACTACTTATGGCACGCCGGAAGAAGCTGTCACCCCCCGCAAAATTGAACATCTGAAAAAAGCGGCTTATGTTTATCTGCAGGGGCAAGATAAGTATTATAAGGAATTGCGTTTTGATGTCATAGGTATATTACTACAAGGAAAAGATATGAATATTAACCATATAAAAAATGCCTTTTAAGAGGTGAGAGAATATGAAATTACCTAAAGGGCTCATTTTTTGTATACATCCTGGTTTAGATTTTGACGAATTAAATAGAATATTGCTAAGGGTGGAAAATAAAGATAAGATAGGGATAATATCTTAGACGAAATAGTAGCGGATATTCAAGCTTTAAAAAGGCTTAGAAGATAACAAAACAATACATTTGTGAAGGGGAAATGGAAATGTTGATTTACGGTAAAGAAATTCGTACGAATATTAAGGCGAGAATTTCAGCTGAAGCTAGTAAAAGAAAAATGGCTATGGCTATTATCCAAGTAGGGGATGAAGCTGATTCGGAAGTCTATGTGCGTAATATAATTAAATTCGGTGATGAAGTCGGTATTAAGGTTGATTTTCGTAAATTCGCGGTGGAAACTACGCAGGAGCAACTACTAGGAATTATTCGTGAGCTTAATAATGATGCAGAAATAACCGGGATTATGCTTCAAGAGCCGCTGCCCAGTCATATTAACAGTGATTTAATCGTAGATAATATGGATCCTAAAAAGGATGTCGAAGGAGTACATAATTATAATTTGGGTAAATTAATTAGTAAACAAAAAGGGGCTTTTCCCTCTACAGCTAAAGCGATTGTTACTATGATAAAAGAACACCAAATTCCCATCGAAGGGAAAAAAGTAGTTATAATCGGCCGCAGCACTATTGTAGGACATCCTCTAGCTAATATGATGACTAATGAACATGGTACGGTTACTTTATGCCACTCACGTACGGCTAATTTAGCTGGGGAGACCAGGCAGGCTGATATATTAATCGCTGCTATTGGCAAAGCGGAATTTATTACCGCCGATATGGTTAAGGAAGGTGCGGTAATAATAGATGCGGGCATTAATTTTACTGATGAAGGAAAATTAGTCGGTGATGTTCATCCCGAAGCGAAGGAAAAGGCTAGTTATGCTAGTGCGGTGCCGGGGGGAGTAGGAGTTATCACCGTGGCGGAGTTATTTGATAATCTTTGTATGTTATAAATAGATTGGAGAGTGGATCTTGAACCAGAAAACGGACTTAAAAATTGGCGGCATGACTTGTGCTGCTTGTTCAGCTCGTATTGAAAATAGACTTAATAAAATGGATGGCATTACTTCTGTGGCCGTAAATTTAACTACTAATAAAGCCATGGTGGAATTTGATGATGAAATAGTACCCTTAGAGAAAATTACGGCCACTATAGATAAATTAGGCTTTTCTGCCGAATTAATTACCGAAGATAGGGAAAATTTCCTCGACCAAGCGCAGGAAGCTAAAAAACTTAAGTATCTAGTCATAACTTCAGCAATTTTGAGCTTCCCCATGATATTGGGCATGATATTAATGTTAACTGGAATTGATATTAAGATTTTGCATAACCCTTATTTGCAGTTAGTTTTAGCTACTCCGGTACAATTTTTTATCGGCTACAGATTTTATAAAAATGCTTATGCGGCTTTAAGAACCGGAGGCAGCAATATGGATGTTTTAGTGGCTCTAGGGACTTCGGCCGCTTATTTTTATAGCATATATAATATGAGTATCGGTAAAACTCACGACTTATATTTCGAAACTTCAGCTACCCTTATTACTTTAATTTTATTAGGCAAATATTTTGAAGCGGTAGCGAAAGACAAGACCACCGCCTCAATTAAGGCCTTAAGTGGTTTGCAACCTAGAACTGCCAGGGTTATTCGTGAGGGTGCAGAAATTGATATTGATATTGAAGATGTGAAGTTAGGAGACATCGTTTTCATTAGAACCGGCGAGAAGATTCCGGTGGATGGTGAAATAATCGAAGGTCATGGTTTATTAGATGAATCCATGCTGACCGGTGAAAGCATTCCGGTTGATAGAACCGTAGGGGATTTAGTTGTAGGAGCGACTATTAATAAAAGCGGCACTTTTAAATTTAGAACTACTAGAGTAGGAAAAGATACGATTTTAGCCCAGATTATTAAAATGGTTGCAGACGCGCAAAGCTCTAAAGCACCCATCCAGCAGATTGCCGACCGCGTATCAGGTATATTTGTTCCCGCTATTGTTATCATAGCGATTATCACTTTTGCGCTACAATATACGTTTAATCTGGATGTACCATTTGCCCTTACTACTGCGGTAGCCGTCTTAGTCATTGCTTGTCCTTGTGCGCTCGGACTAGCTACACCTACGGCTATAATGGTGGGAACTGGCATTGGGGCTGAACATGGTATTTTTATTAAAGGGGGAGAATACCTCGAAACTGCACACGAAGTTAAGGTTTTAGTCTTAGACAAAACGGGCACGATTACTACTGGTAAGCCGGAAGTTACTGATATTATTACTATGGGGGAACTAGCTCGGGATGAAATTTTAACTTTAGCTGGTGTAGCTGAACGCGGCTCGGAACACCCGCTGGGGGAAGCTATTTATCGGCTGGCTAAAGAAGAAATAGGAGATATCGGCGAACCCCAGGAGTTTAAAGTATTACCTGGTATGGGGCTACAAGCTGTTTATAATGATAAAAACATTATTATGGGTAATAGAGCTTTAATGCTGGATTTAAATGTTAGTTTAGAAAAGGCGGAGCAAGAATTAATCAAATTAGAACAAGCGGGTAAAACTGCGATTATAATGGCAGTGGATAATAAAATTGAATCTATTATAGCTCTTAGTGACCAAGTAAGAGAACATGCAGCTAAAGCCATTACCGATTTAAAAAATATGGGTATCGACGTATATATGCTAACTGGAGATAATTATAATACGGCTCATTCTATTGCGGATAAAGTAGGCATTAAGCACGTAATTGCTGAAGTATTACCCCAGGATAAAGCTAACAAAATTGCAGAACTTAAGGATAAAGGGCATAAAGTTGCGATGGTGGGGGATGGGATTAATGATGCTCCTGCACTAGCCGTAGCTGATATCGGTATAGCTATCGGCACCGGTACTGATGTAGCCATGGAAACTGCGCAAATTACGCTGATGGGCGGGGATCTTAGAGGCATTGCTACAGCTTTACGCCTTTCCAAAAAGACCATGCGCCATATTAAGCAAAATTTATTCTGGGCCTTTATCTATAATATTATCGGTATTCCTTTTGCAGCTTTAGGGTTTTTATCGCCTATAATTGCTGGCGCTGCCATGGCCTTTAGTTCCGTAACGGTAGTATCCAATTCTTTACGCTTACGCCGCTTTCGGGTGGAATAATATAGTTTATAAATCCTCATCAGCTAACCTTTGAATAGCTGATTTATATACCTGTAATTCATCCCTAGGTCCAATAGCGATAATACCCATTTGAACTATATCATTATCTAATTTAATAGGTTTATATATTATTCTTAGATTCAGTTTTTTACTTTTAATTTTTGCAAAATCATGTAACTCGCCCTCACATCTATTGCCATTACCTTCAGGCTTTATTAAAGCTCCTTTTTCCGCTTGTTTAATAATGAGTTTTAAAACATCTTGTCTTTTACCGTTGCTAAATGATTTATAATCGTGCATGGCACTGGGGGTAAACAACACCGTAGTACTATATTTATTTAATAACAATTGATTTATTTCTTCAATTTTCTTGTCTGCCATGTTTTAATCCTCATCCAGTTCAATATTAGGCAAATCTTCAATTAGTTCATCAAGGTTAAAATTATCTTCATTAATCACATCTGAAATAGGGATAGTAGCTAATTCATTTTTTCTGTGCAAAGCAACTTGATAAATATAGTCGTCATTAGCCTGTTCGACTGCTTCTTGGGTTTTTAATAAACGTTCATAATGCTCTAAATCAACTAATACTCCCACCGCTTCGCGATTTTTATTATTTTGGATTATATAGATTTCCGCTGTTTCTTCACCAGCATACTTATTAAGAATTTCAGATAGTTTACTAGTTCTAGTTATATCAGTAACACTTAAAAGGTTTTCTTTTAAAAAATTTAAGGTGCTAGATTTTATAGCAGGCTTTTTCATATAATCAACACTCACTTTCACACTCATCCTTTCTATATTATGCTTTTTAGCGAGTTGTTTTATACGTACATTATAGCACGTCATAAAGTGGAGAAAAAGAGGAAACAAATTAATAATGGTTTAATAATCATTAGACATTTCTACTATATAATGTTTATTTTTTAACTTCCCCCATTAATTTGGTTTTTTAAAGGAAATATTATGGCTGGCAGGGAATAAGAAATAGCAATGATTTTTAAAATAATTCTTGTTAGTTAGATTTTGGGGGAGTTTGTCATGTTAGCTCAAATAAATACTATTATTAATAGCGGGAATAGAGGCGAAACCGGTTATTTTTGAAGCATTAAAGCAAAGTACTCAAGATAAAAAATATTAGAATTAGTAAAGTGAAGGTGGAAGGTAGAACAGAGATGCTCCTAGTGCTGCCTCCCCAATTTCTTTTAAAGACCGGGAGGTGTGCGCTTTGGATTTTACTCACATGGTTTATTTTTTAATTGCATTTTTTGTTATCATTTTTGTTATGGCAATAATCGGTAAATATTTTAATAACAAAACATACTATACAGCGTTATTAATAATTACAGCATCAATATTGGCTTCGGTGTCTGCTAACTACGCTGCAAACATTATCGATAATAAATTATTCGAGATAATGATTGGCAGTTTGATTTTTTGTATATTTTTTGGAGGAGTTATATTGTTAAATAAATCTAAAATTTAAATGATGTTCTTCAAATTGGAGGTGATAGTAATTTATGTTAAAGCATTGATATAACACCCCATAATATAGGGTCACTTTGGCCATAGATTATATTATATGATTTGATAGATTTAATCTAATAAATTCGGTTCCTATTTTGGTAAATAAGTCAAAATAATATTTCTAAACTCCTATAACATCATAATAGAATTCTTAATTTCTTATACTTAACCTGCGCACTAAGTCAAAAAGGGAGGAGCACGAAAGGTATTATGGAGAAAAATAAGGATAAACAGTTATATGATACAGGATGTATGGGAATACTTGCCGGAGGATATTCTGGGATAACGCTGTTTCTTAATAGTTTATATATTGGTGAAATGGTATTAGGTATTCTCGGAATATCGCTAGGAGTACTATTAATACTTCAATGGAAAGAAGCTTATAATCATAGAAAGAAATACATAATGTATTTAAAATATCTTCTAATAGCAGAATATGCAGTTTTTATTCTTGTTTTTATTAATAATTATCAACCAGTTCAAATAAAGATACTTGCTTTAGCTATTGCCTTCTTATTAAATTCAATTGTTTTATTTATCATTTTTAAGGTTGGAAAAAGATTTACCTAATATAAGTGACCAAAAGACTGCGGATTTTCTTATTAGATTTTAACTTCCCCATTAATTTAGTTTTTTAAAGGAAATATTATGGCTGGCAGGGAATAAGAAATAGCAATGATTTTTAAAATAATTCTTATTAGTTAAATTTTGGGGGACTTTGTGATGTTAGCTCAAGTAAATACTTTATTAATAGCTGGAATAGATGCGAAACCGGTTATTGTTGAAGTAGATATTCAGGACGGATTACCCGCCTTTGAAATAGTGGGCTTAGCTTCAGTTGCTATAAAAGAAGCTAGAGAACGGGTGCGGGCTGCCATTAAGAATTCAGGCTTTAAGTTTCCTAATCGCAAAATAATAGTTAATCTATCCCCGGCAGATATGAAAAAGGAAGGCAGCCATTTTGATCTAGCTATAGCCATAGGCATTTTGTTATCTTCTGAACAGATAATTTATAATTTGAAAAATAATGAGGAACTATTTATCACGGGCGAATTATCACTTGATGGTAGTATGCGGACCGTACCAGGCATACTACCCATGGCTTTGGAATTAGTCAGGATGAATAATCCTAATATACGCTTTATTGTACCCGCGGTTAACAGTCAAGAAGCGAGTTTAGTTGACGAGATTATTTCCCACCCGGTCAAGAATTTAAACGAAATGTGCCTTTATATTAATGGAGATATTGATTTACCTAGTTTAGTGCCTTTTAATTATGATGCAGCCATTATTCCAGATAATCTTTATGATTTTGCTGATGTTAAGGGACAAGAGGCGGCTAAAAGAGCCTTGCAAATAGCGGCCGCAGGTCAGCATAACATCCTTTTAATTGGTCCTCCCGGAGGCGGAAAAACTATGTTAGCCCGGCGTATTCCTAGTATCATGCCGGAAATGGAACGGGAAGAAATCTTAGAAACTACCCGCATTTATTCGGTAGCTAATATGCTTAATCCTGAAAAGCCTTTAATAATAGATAGACCTTTTCGCGCGCCCCATAAAAATGCGTCTAGTGCCAGTATCATTGGTGGAGGAAGAATTCCTAGGCCCGGTGAAATAAGTTTAGCCCAAAATGGCATACTATTCCTAGATGAATTACCTGAATTTCACCGTGATGTATTAGAAGCTTTAAGACAGCCGCTTGAAGATAAGGTAGTTACCGTAGCTAGAGCTCATTCTACCTACACATACCCAGCTAATTTTTCGCTGGTAGCTAGTATGAACCCGTGTCCCTGCGGCAATTTTGGTTCAGATAAGGAATGTTCTTGTTCCCCCACCCAAATAAGCAGGTACTTAGGCAGGGTAAGTGGGCCCTTATTAGATCGCATGGATTTACATGTAGAAGTAGGACGGGTAGAGTATGAACAACTAGCCGATAAAAGTAAAAATGAAACTTCCGCCGACATTAGAATTCGCATAAAAGCAGCTCGGGAAAGGCAAAAGGCACGTTTTGCTAATAGTCCCACTAAATTAAATTCCCAGATGACCCCTCAAGATGTACGTAAGTTTTGTACTATTGATGATAAAGCCGAGGAATTGCTGAAAACAGCCTTTAAGCGCTTTAATATGAGTGCCAGAGCCTATGACCGTATCCTAAAAGTAGCCCGTAGTATTGCTGACATAGAACAAGCGGAAGATATTTTATTACCCCATCTAGCCGAAGCTTTAAATTATAGGACTTTAGATAAAAAATATTGGGGATAAGACAAAAAGGAGTAGTACCAATGATTATTGATTTGTTAGCTAATAATGAAATTATTAAAAACCCAGCTTTTAAAAAATATAGTGAAATATATACTAATATTTATAATCAATATATTTCCGATGTGACTAATACGGGTATCCAGATTAGTGAGGATTTGGGGGAAGAAAATATAAAGCAGCGCCATAAATTGCGCGATACCTCGGTAACATTTGCTAATAATGAACATAGCTTATGCTTAAATGCTATTTCTCCATCTTGTGCGGCTTGTAGGCAGGCGAAAAATAGCATAACCTTCTATCTTTCTTTAAAATGTACCCGTGATTGTTATTTTTGTTTTAATGAAAATCAAGAGGATTATCAATATTATAAGCATAACATTCGGGATTGTAGTCAGGAATTAGAAGATATGTACCGCCAAAGAATGAAGTTTGACCATATTGCCTTAACTGGCGGGGAGCCCTTATTGCATAAACGGGAAACAGTACAGTTTTTTTTACAAGCCAAAAAACTGTATCCTAAATCCCAGACCAGGCTTTATACATGCGGTGATTTAGTTGATCAGGACATATTAAAACAGTTAGCTGATGCTAATCTAGATGAAATCCGCTATAGCATTAAAACTGATGATAGTGATGAAGAAATTGCCGCCCAATTAGCACGCATAGAAATGGCAATTCCACATATCCCACGTGTTATGGTAGAAATGCCGGTTATACCTGGAACACTAGAGCAGATGAAAAGTATTTTAGACGAATTAGAACGAATCGGTATCTACGGAATTAACCTATTAGAATTTTGTTTCCCCTTTATTAATGTAGCAGAATTTAATGAAAAAGGTTTTAAAGTAAAACGGCGGCCCCATAAAATACTATATAATTATTGGTATGCAGGGGGACTACCGATTGAGGGCAGCGAACAAGAATGTTTACAATTATTAGAATATAGTGTAGAGCAAAACTATAAAATGGGAGTTCACTACTGTTCTCTAGAAAATAAGCATACTGGACAAATATACCAACAGAATACCGGGCATAAAGTTGACAAGCTGATGATGTTTTCTAATAAGGATTATTTTTATAAAACGGCTAAAGTATTTGAAGAGGATATACCTAAAGTGTTAAGAGTATTTAAACGAAAAAACTATACGGCTTATCGGGTTAATAGCGATTACGATTTTGTGGAGTTTCATCCTGAAAAAATCGATTGGCTAAAGAACTTAGATATAGAGATTGCCATTGCTTCGCATGTAATGGAATCGAGAGATGACGGAATATACCAACGGGAAGTGGCGGTAGATTATACTACCCCGCAAATGTTTGATTTTAAGACTGATATCTAAATAAGCACATTTCATGAAACCCTGCCCAACTTAATAGTTAGGCAGGGTTTTTCCTTATATCGACATTAAATATTAACAAATATTAATAAATATTAATATTTGTTAGAAAGTCTTAATATATTCGAAATGGCTATTAATATAAGCATTTTGATAAACTTTATACGATAGCATAATTATAAAATTATCACTACGGAGGTGATTGCTGAGGTATATTGGCCCGACAACAAATAGGAAGGGAGGGTAAGGATGAAATCTTCCAATTCAGAAGTGGGACTTTTAGAAGCTCGAGCACTAACGTATAAAATTATTAGTGAATTATTTATCAATCCCCCCAATGCAGAAATAATCAAACTAACAAGTGAAGAAAAACTTTTTGAATCATTACCATTAGAGCTCAAAACGAAGGAGTTCCAACAGGGTTTGTTTCAGTTAAGACGGTGGAGTAATCGTATAAATGAAGAAAGTCTGTATAATGTTCTCACTCAATTAAATGCTGACTATCAGCGTTTGTTTGTGGGACCTAGTCATCTTTTAGCACCCCCTTGGGAATCGGTTTATCTTACAGATGAAGGATTAACCTTTGACCGCATTACCCTTGATGTAAGGGAATTTTACCGCAGTCATGACCTCGAATTTATTTTAATTAATAAAAAACCAGATGATCATTTTGGTGTCGAACTTGAATTTATGGCGAACTTAATTAATCGCCAGATTCAACATCTTGAAAATAAACAATTTGAAGAAGCTTCCTTTTTAATGCAAGAACAAGAAACATTCCTTAGATTACACCTAACTAAATGGACACCCCATTTTGCCGACAGTATCCTTAAAGGAGCACAGACAGATTACTATCAAGGATTAGCCCTGGTGGCGAATGATTTTATTAAATGGGATTATGAATTCCTATCTAACGAAGAGGTTCATAAATTTACCTGGTTAACCGAAGAATCTAAGGAAGAATGGGAGGTAGAAAAATGGTAAGTAAAGGGTTTGAAATTAGCAGGCGCTCTTTCGTAAAATGGAGCGCAGCTGTGGCAGGAACAACGACACTAGTAGGATGTATGCCAAGTAATTCGGGAGTTGAAGATTCAGTAATACAAGCCAGGAATCGTCATCTTAACGCAGAAATAAAACCTTCGATTTGTTGGCATAATTGCGGCGGACGTTGTCAGATTAAAGCCCAGGTGAAAGACGGAGTTGTGCTAAGTTTTATAACTGATAATGAAGGACCGGATACTCCAGATGATCTTCAAGCTAGAGCTTGTTCTAAAGGCAGAGCCCAGCGTCAGCGGCTTTATCACCCAGATCGCTTAAAATACCCTATGAAAAGGGTAGGGGAAAGAGGCGCTGGACAATGGGAGCAAATCTCTTGGGATGAAGCCTTAGATATTACGGCTACAGAATTGAGACGTGTTATTGACCAATATGGCAATGAATCAATTTATTTTATTTATGCATCTGGTGTTGGAGGTGCTTTTAATCAAAGTTATGTAGGCGGAGCCTCAGCCAGACTGCTTAATTCATTAGGCGGCTACCTAAGTTTTTACGGTAACTATAGCCAAGCTTGTTATATGTATGCAATTCCTTATATGTATGGGAAAGGTTATGGCGGAAGTTCACCAAATACTTTTGCAGATGCTGAACTTTTGGTTATATTTGGTGATAATGCTGCCAGCACTAGGGTTGGTGGACTTAATTCAACATACTACTATAAATTAGCGAAAAAGAATGGAACTAAGATTATAGTAGTAGACCCTCGTCATAGTGATACTGTTGGTGCTTTTGCCGATCAATGGATACCAATCCGACCAACTACTGATTCAGCCCTTGTAGCAGGTCTTGCTTATGTTATGCTAACAGAAGGTCTTCACGATCAAGCTTTTTTAGATAAATACTGTGTAGGCTTTGATGAAGAACACATGCCGGAAGGAATTCCTGCTGGAAATTCCTATAAGAGTTATCTATTAGGAGAAAGCGATGGCCAGCCTAAGACACCGGAATGGGCTTCAGC
>CAZYLY010000044.1:5938-13176 GCA_964648825.1 uncultured Syntrophomonadaceae bacterium | reverse complement strand
GTCGGCTTTCTTTCCTACCCGTAATCCATGGGACTTATCTAGGGTACCAGGAGGCTCGTCAGGAGGTTCAGCGGCGGCGGTTGCTGCTGGTGAAATCCCCTTTGCTTTAGGCTTAGATACGGGCGGATCCATACGTCAACCAGCCGCCTTTTGCGGAATTGTAGGGTTTAAACCTACTTATGGCCGGGTATCGAGATGGGGTGTAGCAACGGGGGCTCCTTCCTTATCCCAAGTAGGAGTTTTAAGCAAAACGGTAGCCGATGCGGCCTTAGTGATGAATATAATTGCTGGAAAAGACCCGCTTGATTCGACTAGCGTAGATATGGCAGTACCAGATTATACTACTTTTTTAGATATTGATATTAGAGGAATGAAGATTGGCTTACCGCGGGAATTATTTATTAATATAGATGCTGAAACTAAAACTCTGATTAACCAAGCCTTAAAAAAATACGAGGAATTAGGTGCAATTATAGAGGAAGTATCTCTTCCTCATAGTGAATATGGTTTACCTGCTTACTATGTTATTGCTCCAGCCCAGGCTAGCACTACTTTAGCCCGTTTTGACGGGGTGGAATTTGGTTTTAGAGATATAGAGGCGGATAATGTGGCGGAAATGTTTGCTAATACTAGGGCTAAGGGATTTGGTACTGAAGTAAAAACGAGAATTTTACTTGGAACTTATGTCTTAAGTGCAGCCCAATATGAAAAATATTACCTTCAGGCTTTAAAAGTAAGACGGTTAATTCATGATGATTTTGTAAAGGTGTTTAGGGATTTTGATTGCATAATTACTCCGACTACGGCTAATACGGCTTTTAAATTAGGGGAGTCGGCCGAAAGCTTAACTAATGATTACTTAACTGTTCCGGCCAACTTAGCGGGGCTACCGGCTATGTCTATTCCTTGTGGGTTTATTAATAATCTGCCCTTAGGTATGCAAATAATCGGCAAACCATTTGCCGAAGGTGATATTATTAAACTTGCTAACGCTTTTGAGCAAAGTACCGATTACCACAGGCAAAAACCCGATTTGGGGGTGAATTAAATGTATAATGATTACGAAACCGTCATAGGTTTAGAAGTACACGCAGAATTAAAAACGCAGACTAAAATCTTTTGCGGCTGTTCTACGGCATTTGGGGCTGAACCTAATACCCAAATTTGTCCGGGTTGTGCCGGATTTCCCGGGGTATTACCGGTATTAAATGAGAAGGTAGTTGAATATGCTATTAAAGCAGGTGTAGCCCTGAACTGTGAAATAGCTGAATTTTGTAAGTTTGACCGTAAGAATTATTTTTATCCCGACTTACCGAAAGCTTATCAGATTTCACAATTAGATTATCCTATTTGTTTAGCTGGTCATTTGGATATAGAGGTAGGGGGTCTTAAAAAAAGAATTGGTATAACCAGGGCCCATATGGAGGAGGATGCGGGTAAGTTAATTCATCAAGGGAATATTACCACTACTTCTTTTTCGTTAGTTGACTTAAATCGTTCGGGGATGCCACTTTTAGAAATAGTTTCAGAGCCCGATATGAGAAGTGCTGAAGAGGCTAGAATTTATTTGGAAAAATTGCGTTCGGTGTTATTATTTGCAGGAGTATCTGATTGTAAAATGCAAGAAGGCTCACTGCGCTGTGATGCTAATATTTCAGTTAGACCTAAAGGGGAAACGAAACTGGGAACGAGGGTAGAAATTAAAAACCTTAATTCGTTTAGAGCTTTGGAAAGAGCTATTGAGTATGAGGTTAAAAGGCAAATTGACGCTATTGAGGATGGGGAAAACTTAGTCCAAGAAACCAGGACTTGGGATGAGGAAAAGCAAGTAACTAAGTCGATGCGCACTAAGGAAGAAGCTGAGGATTACAGATATTTCCCGGATCCAGACTTACCGCCCATTAGAATAAGTGCTGAATGGGTGGAAAAAATCCGCCAAACTATGCCGGAGTTACCTGAACAGGCGCAAAAGCGCTTGGTAGAAAAACACGGTTTATCAGAATATGATGCGGAGATTTTAACTATGGCTCCGGAAACCCTAGCCTTTTTTGATGAAAGTGTTGTATTATATACAGATGCAAAAACTGTTGCTAACTGGATGATGGGCGAATTTAATAGATTATTAAATAATGCGGGTGTAGAAATAAATGCTAGTCAGATTACTCCCCAAGGATTAACTGATTTATTAAAGTTAGTTGAACAAGGGAAGATTAGCGGTAGTATGGCGAAAACCGTTTTTGAAGAAATGTTTACGTCAGGACAAAGCCCTGAAGACATAGTGAAAGAACAGGGGTTAGAACAAATTTCCGATGAAGATACATTGTTAGCAATAATGAAAGATATTATTGCAGCTAACCCGAAAGTGGTGGAGGATTATAAGCAAGGCAAACAAAAAGCTTTAGGATTTTTCGTAGGTCAAATTATGAAAGCAACTAAAGGTCAAGCTAACCCCGCCTTAGTAAACAAATTGTTAAAAGAATCTTTAAGCAGGGAGTGAGTTTGAATGTTTTGGGAGAGTTTTACTAAAGATTGGTTTAGGCAAGAGGGTGCCAAAGTAAATATTGTTGATACTACTTTACGTGATGGTGAACAGACTGCGGGAGTAGTATTTGCTAATGCTGAAAAAATTCGGATAGCTAAGTATCTAGACCAAATAGGTGTTGACCAGATAGAAGCCGGAATCCCTGTAATGGGCGGTTTTGAAAAGGATTGCATTAAACAAATTGTTGATTTGGGACTTAAATCCAGCATAATGGCATGGAATAGACCAGTAATAGCGGATTTGAAAGAATCAATTAATTGTGGGGTTGATGCAGTAGCTATATCTATTTCAACCTCTGATATTCATATTGAACATAAACTAAAAACTACCCGCGAAGATGTTTTGGCTAGAATGTCGGATGCGGCGAAATTTGCCAAGGACCATAATTTATATGTTTCGGTGAATGCCGAAGATGCTTCTCGCTCTGATATTGATTTTTTAACTGAGTTTGCTTTAGTAGCTAAACATGCAGGCGCGGATAGATTGCGTTTTTGTGATACAGTAGGTACTTTAACTCCTTTAAGTACCTTCCGCTATATTAAAACCTTAATTGATGCAGTAGGGATTAATATCGAGATGCATACTCATAATGATTTTGGTATGGCCACTGCTAATGCTTTAGCGGGAGTTTATGCCGGGGCTAATTATGTAGGAGTAACCGTCAATGGTCTAGGGGAAAGGGCTGGTAATGCCTGTTTAGAGGAAGTAATTATGGCCTTAAAATACTTAATGGGGGTCAACTTACCTTATGATACTAAAATGTTTAAGGAAGTCGCCGAATATGTAGCTGGGGCTTCGGGACGGCTGTTACCAGTTAGTAAGCCGATTGTCGGTTCTAATATTTTTGCCCACGAATCAGGTATTCATGGGGATGGGGTTATTAAAAACCCTTTAACTTATGAAGTCTTTACTCCTGAAGAGGTCGGCTTAGAGCGTCAGATGGTTATCGGTAAACATTCGGGCTCTAATTCGATTAGAAATAAGTTCCTTATCGAATATGGCATTGAACTGAATGACGAAGAATCCAAATTAATTTTAGAAAAAGCTAGGGAATTATCTATAGCCTTAAAAAGGTCACTATTTGATAAAGAATTAGTTTTATTATATGAAGATTATGTAAAAGAGGGGAGATAAAATTGGGCAAGACAATTGCGGAAAAGATTTTGTCTAATCGAAGCGGGCAAGATGTAAAAGCCAATGATATTGTGATAGCTAATCTTGATTTTGTAATGGGGCAAGATGGAACTTCGCCGCTTGCTATTAGAGCCTTTGAGGAAATGCAGGCTAAAAGTGTATTTGACCCTAAAAGAGTGGCTATGGTAATTGACCATAGTGCACCAAGTCCATTAGAAGGGGTATCCAAATTACACCATCAAATGCGGACTTTTGCTGATGCACAAGATATTCATTTTTACGATATTGGCGAGGGGGTTTGCCATCAGTTAGTACCGGAACAAGGTCATATTGTCCCTGGTGATTTAGTTATTGGAGCTGATTCTCATACTTGTACTTATGGGGCGATAAATGTTTTCTCCACTGGGGTTGGTTCAACTGATTTAGCGGCTGGGTTAATTTCCGGTAAGCTATGGTTTAAAGTACCGGAAACTTTTAAGTTTGTCCTTAACGGTAAACTGCCTAAAGGCGTTTACTCAAAAGACCTTATATTATATTTAATTGGTGATGTTACGGCTGATGGTGCTACTTATATGGCCGCTGAATATGTCGGAGAAGCTATTGATAACCTTTCGATAGAATCCCGTTTTACCATTAGCAATATGGCGATTGAAATGGGTGCTAAATGTGGTCTGATGGAAGCTGATGAAAAGACTATTGAGTGGGTGAAAGCCCATAGCAATAAAGAATTTACTCCGGTAAAAGCTGATGCCGATGCTGTTTATGCTAAGGTTAAGGAATATGACGTTTCTAACCTTAGTCCTCAGGTAGCTATGCCGCATACGGTTGATAATGTAGCAAGTATAAGTGAAGTGAGCCATGTACCAGTACAGCAAGGGGTTATTGGTACTTGTACTAATGGCAGGATTGAGGATTTACGTATTGCCGCCTCGATTCTTAAAGGCAAAAAGTTAATTAAGGGAACTCGCTTAATCGTAGCCCCTTCATCCAGACAAGTTATGTTACAAGCGATGCGGGAAAACTTATTAGAAATATTTGTAGAGGCTGGAGCTGCCGTAGTAACTCCGGGATGTGGTCCTTGTGTAGGTACTCATAATGGGGTTCCTTCAGACGGCGAAAATGTTATTTCAACAGCTAACCGTAATTTCAAGGGCAGAATGGGTAATAATAAAGCCTTTGTCTATCTGGGTTCACCCGCTACAGTGGTAGCATCTATGCTAACTGGTAAAATAACTGATCCCAGAGAATTTTTATAGGAAGGGGGTAGGTGAAATGATGGATTTGAAAGGCAGAGTTCATAAGTTCGGTGATGATGTTAATACTGATTATATCATTTCCGGTCGGCATAAATTCAAAACTTTAGATATGAAAGAACTAGCTAAATATGTTATGGAAGACTTAGATCCGGAATTTTATAATAAAGTCACCCCCGGTGATTTTATTGTAGCCGGTAGTAATTTTGGCTGCGGTTCTTCTCGGGAACAGGCCCCTTTAGCGATAATAAATGCTAATGTCAGCGCCGTAGTAGCGAAATCATTTGCCCGGATATTTTACCGTAATTGCATTAATACGGGTCTGCCAGTTATTGAGTGCGATACGGATCAGATTGACCCAGGTGATGAATTAGAAATTGATTTACAAGGCGGTATTCTACACAACAAGACTAAAGGGATTGAGTTAAAAATAACGCCCCTGCCAGATGTAATGTTAAAGATTTTATCAGATGGGGGACTTGTAGAACACTTCAAAAAATATGGAACTTTTAATTTTGATTAGCCATGCGAAGGGGAGTAAATACTCCCCTTTTGTATAAAGTATACATTTATAGGAGGTCTTATTTATGAATGGTAGTAAAATTATAGTAGAAAATGGGGTTTTAAATGTACCTAATCATCCGATCATTCCATTTATCGAAGGTGATGGTACTGGACGGGATATATGGAGAGCAGCTTATAGAGTATTAGATGCGGCAGTTGAAAAGGCTTATGATGGTGAAAAGACTATTGTATGGAAAGAAATATTAGCCGGGGAAAAAGCCTTCAATCAGACGGGTGAATGGTTGCCCCAGGCAACTTTAGACGCAATTCGCGAATATATTATTGCTATTAAAGGGCCGCTTACAACTCCTATCGGCGGGGGGATTCGTTCGCTTAATGTTGCTTTAAGACAAGAACTGGACTTATATACTTGTTTAAGACCAATACAATATTTTGCCGGGGTACCTTCTCCAGTTAAACGTCCAGAAGATACCAATATGGTTATATTTAGGGAAAATACTGAAGATATTTATGCCGGTATCGAATATGATAAAGATTCAAATGAAGCTAAAAGGCTAATTAAGTTCTTACGGGAAGAAATGGGTGTAACTAAGATTAGATTCCCGGAAACTTCCGGTATTGGTATTAAACCTGTTTCCGAAGAAGGTACTAAACGTTTAGTAAGAGCAGCTATTAATTATGCTATTAAAGAAGGGCGTAAAAGCGTAGTATTGGTCCACAAGGGCAATATTATGAAATTTACCGAGGGGGCCTTCAAACAATGGGGTTACGAAGTAGCCGAAGCGGAATTTGGCGATAAAGTATTCACTTGGGACGAATATGATAGAATAAAGGATAGTCAGGGCAGTAAGGCGGCTGATGCGGCGCAAAGCGAAGCTGAAGCCGCAGGCAAAATAATTATTAAAGATGCGATTGCCGATATATTCTTGCAACAAATTCTAACTCGACCGAAAGAATTTGATGTCGTAGCTACCTTAAACTTAAATGGTGACTATATCTCTGATGCTTTAGCAGCACAAATAGGCGGTATAGGTATCGCTCCCGGTGCTAACATCAACTATGTAACCGGTCATGCTATATTTGAAGCTACTCACGGTACAGCACCTAAGTATGCCGATTTAGACAAAGTTAATCCTTCTTCAGTAATTTTAAGCGGGGAAATGATGTTGCGCCACCTTAATTGGCATGAGGCGGCTGATTTAATTATTAAGGCGATGGAAAAAACTATTGCCTCTAAAGTAGTGACCTATGATTTTGCCCGCTTGATGGAAGGTGCAACTGAAGTTAAGTGTTCTGAATTTGCCGATGAACTTATAAAAAATATGTAAACTAAAGAAATTTGAATTTTTAGTGTTTAATTCTTAATTAATGTGGGGAAAGCTTTGGCTTTCCCTACCATAATTCAAAATTACTAATTCAAAATTTTAAATTAAGAATTCGGGAATTTTCAATTCCAGATAAGGGGTAAGGGGTGAAGTTGTGAAAATTGGTTCTTTTTATAAGGAGGGAAAACCGGTACTTTCCTTTGAAATATTTCCGCCGAAACCGGATTATCCGCTAGATACAATTTTTAAGACTATAGAAGAAATGCAAAAATTAAATCCTAAGTATATTAGCGTTACTTATGGGGCGGGAGGAAGTAACCGTGATAGGACAGTAGAAATAGCCGCGAAAATAAAAAAAGATTATAATATTGAATCTCTAGCTCATTTAACTTGTGTAAAACATACTCGTACAGAAGTAAATGCGATATTAGAACAGCTAATGCAGGAAAATATTCGTAA
>CAZYLY010000044.1:0-5910 GCA_964648825.1 uncultured Syntrophomonadaceae bacterium | reverse complement strand
GATATTCCAGAAGATGAACCGGATTTTGATTTTGCTAAGCAAGAGTATCGTTATGCTTATGAATTAGTAGAAGATGTTAAGAAAAAAGCGGATTTTGGCATTGCGGCTGCGGCATATCCCGAGGGACATAGTGAATGTTCTAGGTTAAACCGTGATTTAACTCATCTTAAAGCCAAAGTAGAGCGGGGAGTAGATTTTCTTATTACTCAACTTTTTTTTGATAATCGCATTTATTATGATTTTATAGATAAGGCTATAGGGGTAGGTATAAACTGTCCGATTGTCCCAGGTATTATGCCTGTCTTAAATGCTAAACAGATAAAAAGAATTATTTATCTTTGTGGAGCATCTATACCTGCAAAAATGCTGAAGTTAGTCGATAAATATGAAGATAATCCGATTGATATGGAAAAAGCCGGTATTGAATATGCTTCTAACCAGTTAGAAGATTTACTAAATAATAAAGTACCAGGTATACATTTATACACGATGAACAAACCTGAACAGATTGCTCAAATAGTTACTAATGTAGGGATATCTTAAGGTGATGATTAATATTAGCTAAGAAGGAGGGGTAATTTTCTTTTTTAGCTAATATTTTTGTTCTCCGCCAAGATATAATATAATCATATTAAGATATACTTAGGGCAAGAAGATTTATACAGAATAGAGGGAGTTTCAAGTAAATGACTAATGATAATAAACGCATGATAATATTATTTGCTTCCATATTTATTGTCGGTATAGGCTTTAGTATTATTATGCCAGTTCTGCCTTATTACGCAGAATCTTTAGGTGCGAATGCTTTTCAGTTAGGATTACTGATGACTGTTTATGCAATTTGTCAGTTTATATTTGCTCCTATTTGGGGGGCTTATTCGGATAAAGTAGGGCGTAAACCAGTTTTATTAATAGGTATATTAGGTTTTGCAGTTACATTTATTCTGTTCGGTTTTGCCACAAAATTATGGATGCTATACGTATTTCGCATTGCGGGAGGAATGTTAGCTTGTGCAACCATGCCAACTGCGATGGCTTATGTAGCTGATTCAACTGACCTGGAAAAAAGGGGTTCTGCGATGGGGAAAATAGGGGCTGCTATGGGAATGGGGATGGTTTTTGGTCCCGCCATCGGAGGATTATTATCGGAAATTTCATTAGCTTTTCCTTTTGTTTTTGCAGGAATTTTAGCCTTAATTAACGCTATAGCTGTATATTCTTTTTTACCGGAATCACTAGGTGAAAAACAGCGTATTAGCCGTAAAATTGAACGAGCCTCATTACTTGAAGGCTTAAAAAGCCCCTTGGTAATCTTATTTTTATGTATCTGTTTAGCTAGTGTAGGGGAGTCGATTCACCACGGAACTTTTGCGCTTTTCTCCGAAGCTAAGCTTAACTTTACGGCTCGCGATATCGGATGGGCATTTACTACTGCTGGGGTTGTAATGGCAATAGTACAAGGGCTAATTGTAGGCAGATTAATTAATAGCATCGGCGAAGAAAAAACTGCGGGTATGGGCATCATTATTATGGGCTTAAGTTTTGTGCTTTTCATATTTATGACTAATATCCCTACTTCCATTATATTTATGGCAGTTTTCTCAGCGGGAGTAGGTTTAATAAGGCCTTCGATTTCTGCAGCGGTATCAAAAAGAACTGAAAGTGCCCAAGGTTCGGCTATGGGAATATTAAATGGATATGATAGTTTAGGACGGGCCATTGGCCCGTCATTCGGCGGTTTTATGTTAGACCGGGGACTTAATCTTGCCTATTACACAGCAATAACGGTTTGTTTTCTAGCCTTATTAATTTTGACTAGAAGTGCTAGGGGCAGGGTAGTAGCTAATAGTTAATTGTAGGCTTCAAGATTTAGTTACCAAGGCAACCCCAAGCCCTCCCGGGCCTACATGGGTTCCGATTACCGGACCGGCTGCGGAAAGACCTACTGATACAGGGCAAAAAGCTTGAATTTCCTGTTGTAATTCCCTAGCTTCCTTATCGGCATCAATACTAATCACCGTAATAGCTTCCAGGTCCTTAAGTTCCTTTTCTACTTGTGTTATTAAGGCTTTTATAGCTTTGGGCCTGCTCCTTACTTTATCGAAAAGACCAATTTCACCATCTTCTACCCCGAGGATTGGCTTTAACTGCAAGATATTACCTAAGATAGAAGCGGCCTTGCCTATACGACCACCTCTGGCTAAATATTCTAGGTTATTAACCATAAAAAATATCTTAGTATTATCCCGCATTATTTCTAAATGCTTGATGATACTAGGCATATCCTGTCCTTTTTCTATTAGCTCCCAGGCTTTTAATACTTGAAACTCTAAGCCGGCAGCAGCAGATTTAGAATCGTGGATAAATATGTTTATTTTTTTATTAGTAATATTAGCAGCAATTTGTGCTGATTGCATAGTGCCAGATAATTTAGAGGATAAGGAGATGACTAATACTTCGTCCCCAGCCTGCATTTTATTAAATGCTTGTAAAAAATCGCCCGATGAGGGTTGGGAAGTAGTCGGAAAAATCGGTTCAGATTTAAGAAGAGTGTAGTAATCTTGATTAGAAATATCGGTGCCTTCTTTATAGGAATGGTCTTTAATGTTTACATTAAGGGGAACTACAATAATTCCTTTTTCTTTGGCAACTTGTTCATCTAAATATGCGGTGCTATCGGTTATTATGACTTTTTCCATGATTAATTCCTCCAATTAGTACGAATATTCTGATAAGTATTCATGCCCAATATAATATAACAAGATTATTAACCTGTAAACTAGCAAACTTCTTTTCTTGCCTCCTTAAACAGTTCGTGCAGTCTTTTATCTAGGCAATATATTTTGGTGATAGAATTTTCCGAAGCAGCCTTTTCTATTAGAGCAGCTGTGCTAGAAATTGAATTAAAACCATACATTCCGGCAGTTCCTTTAATATCGTGACTGATACTTTTGATTTTCTTTAAATCATGTTTTTTTATTGCCAGTTCTAATTCTTCTATCATGGTAGTTAGTATATTAATAAATTCTGGAATCAATTCATTGATAAATAAGTTATTATGCAAAGTTATATTTTTGCTGCCAGCATTATTATTGCCTAAATGTAATTTTATTTCATTTACTAATTCTTGCGACTTAAAGGGTTTGGCTATATAAGATGTGCATCCGCAAGCAATACACTTTTCCCGATCACCGCTCATAGCATGGGCGGTCATAGCAATAATGGGGATATGACTGATGCTAGGGTCTTCGCGGATTAGCTGTGCCGTATCATATCCATCCATTAATGGCATTTGCATATCGAGTAATATTACATCAAAGCTCCTTTGCTGTAAAATGCACAGGCATTCCAAACCATTTATAGCGGTAAACACTTCAAAGCCATAGTTTTTTAACATTTCACAGACTATCTTTTGGGTAATTTCATTATCCTCAACTACTAGAACTGAGCGAGGAATAAACTGAATAGCATCGTCTGGGGAAACAGTTTTAACCGCAATTTCTTCAGCAGCAGTTTTGGTAGCTAGGGTTAAGGGTAAGGTTACAATAAACTCACTACCTTTGCCTAACTCGCTAACCACTTCAATATTTCCGCCCATCAATTCGACTAATTTACGGCATACATATAAGCCTAGCCCTGCCCCTCCAAAGTGTCTGGAAGCAGAAGCATCTTCCTGAGAAAAAGAATCGAAAATATGAGGAATGTATTCGGGGGAAATACCTATACCAGTATCTAAAAAAGAAATAACTAGCTGGTGGTTACTTTGGTAATCGATAATTTCTGCCTGGAGCTTAATAGTGCCTTGGTTAGTAAATTTAATAGCATTGAAAAGAAGGTTAGTTATTATTTGACGTAGTTTATACGGATCGATAAAAGCTTCAATCGATAAAACTGATTGTAAATCTAATTCAAGGGTTAATTCTTTTTCTTTAAACCAGGGTTCTAATCTTTTTATAGTATTATAAATTAAATCGTATATTTCAATATTTTCAGGGTTTAGTGCTATTAAATCAATTTCTATTTTGGAGACATCTAATATTTCATTTATGATTTTAAGTAATTGTTCCCCACATTTTTTAATTATGCTAATATTATTTAATAGCTTCACGTCAGTGTTATTTTGTTCCAAAAGATCCACTGCTCCTAATATGCCTATCATAGGGGTACGAATTTCGTGACTAATATTAGCCAGGAAATGAATTTTAGCTAAATTAGCAATTTCAGCCTTCTCCCGACTTTCCACTAATTCGGTTATCTCTGAAGAAATAATTATATAACCATCTAGAGAATTTTCCATAATAATAGGGTCTATTTTTATAAAAAAGTCTCTTCTTTGTCCTTTAATTTTCATGCTGTGTTCACCTTGCCAGACGTTGCCTGCTCGTATAAAAGCAGTGATTTCAGGCGAAAAACAAGTAAGTAAGGTGTCTCTTGTTCCTGCTACTGAAGAATATGTTTCACTAATATTGAACATATTATCTGCCTGGCGATTAAAATATAAGAGCTCACCTTGAGAATCTACTATTACAACACTTTCTTGCATTTTTTCCGAAATTATTGATTGATACAAAAATTCTTTGTTTTTTTCCATTGTACTTTCCCCCTTGGCGTAAAAAGCCGAAAATGCACAACCTAGTATGCATATTAAAGAATACTATATTACGCTTAAAAAAAATGTCTCACTTTGTCCTTAAAATGGAAAATATTTCGAGTATTCGCAGCAAAAAACTTGGGAATTATTAGAAGTATTGTCGCATTCTCATTTATGGCTAAAATTGGTGTAAGAATTTTCGTCTAACAGTGTAAATAATGTTGAAGGAATTATTAGTAGTAATGCTGAATACATAGTTATCTTAATCAGGAGGCGAAGAAATGAAAGCAAGAATTGTAACTTCTATTGTCGTTTTAATTGGATTTCTCGCAGGAATTATGATCACTCCGACTTTAAATGTAGCAGCCAGTGATTACATAAGGGTTTATGTTAATGGTAAAATAGTTAATTCAGAGGATGCACCTGCACAAATTATTAATGATCGGACCATGTTGCCAGTGAGAGCCATTTCGGAAGCTTTAGGTATGGAGGTTTTGTGGGATGAAGTTAACCGCACGGTTAAGCTTAATAGTCCGGTAGTAGCTACTCCAGAACCTACCACCCCAGATACTTACCCAGCTCCTATTTATAATTCGGCACCGGTGCCAGCGCCCTATCCTACTAATATAAACTACGATATACCGATTTTGGGTGAATCAGTAGCGACGAGTGAGCAATTAAGGACTATTTTGAAAAAGAATAATCCAAATGCTCCCGATTTAGTAGATCTATACTTAAAAATTGGTAAAGAATATGGGATCAGAGGAGATTTAGCCTTTTGTCAAGCAGCTAAAGAAACGGGCTGGTGGCGTTTTGGAAACTTGGTAACTTTAGATCAAAATAATTATTGCGGTTTAGGAGCAACTGGAAGTGCAGCTACTGGCGAAGAAAACTTGAATGGGGCTAATCCTGATCGAATATGGTATATAGCCGGAAGACATGGAGCCTTTTTCAAAACTCCCGCTGATGGAGTCGAAGCCCAAATTCAACACTTATACGCCTATGCGACTAAAAATCCGCTGCCCGCAGGTAAGGAACTAGTAGACCCGCGTTTCACTTTAGTAACTAAAGGCATTGCTCCCCGGTGGATAGACCTTAATGGCCGCTGGGCAGTACCTGGAACAACTTATGGACATAGCATTATTTATGATTATTTGGGACAGGCTATAGCCTTAACTTCCACAACTTCCACCCCTGCACCTAATGTAAATAATAATGGCGAAAAAACCAAATCGGAATATGAAACATTAATTAATGAGCTTAGAAAAGAAAATGCCAAGCTCAATATAAGCATGGCAGATTCTCCTTAGGAGGTCAAC
>CAZYLY010000043.1:9183-13194 GCA_964648825.1 uncultured Syntrophomonadaceae bacterium | reverse complement strand
TGCCTTTTTCCGCGGGAATACCATAATTAGCTACCGCACCAGTTTTAGCTCCCAAGAACCCTAGCTTGATAACTTCACTGTCTCCGCCGGAAGGCTGTTTTTCGTCACCGCCCCCACACCCAACTAAGAGTGTGAAAAGCATCATTACGCTCACTAATAATGCCAGTCTCTTTTTCAATACTTTTCCCTCCTCATAATAATTACGCCCTATTTATACTACCACAAAACTGTCCTATTTAACTGATAGTATAAAAAAGTATAACAGATATTATATTCATTCTAATAGCAGAAAATCCTGCCTAAATAAAAAAACAGTCAAACATTGTCGTCTGACAGTTATGGCAAACAAAATGGAGCTAATGGAATATCTCTATAACTCTGCGCCTTTGCAAACCGGATGACATTCGGATTAGAGCGATATTCTTTTAGTAAATTAATAAATAACTGGTCAAAACTAGTTAAACCTTGCTGTGCTAGCGGCTTTATTAACCCTGCTTCTAGAGCAAATAATTGCGTAGCGGCGACCCCTGTCCAAGCAATAGAATAAATTAGCTGTTCTGTATCTGCTAACAAAGAGCTGCATAAATAAAAGCGGCATATCAGAGTTCTATAAGGATATATTGTGCAAACATTATCTTTTAAAAATATACACGGTTCAGGCTTTAAACGTAATAAGCCATGTTCGACTTTATCCGGCTGAAAATAATCCCTTATAAAATCCTCATAGCTTATATCTAAATACTCCGCTATGTTTTTAAAAGCTATTAGATCAGGAATAACATAGGCAGTATTACAACAATTAGTAGTACATCCTTTACAAGGCGCATTACCTGCATTTCCGTAAGGTCTATCAATACTTTCATCATCACATAAGGGTTGCCAAGCCTCAAGTAAATCAGCCAGAGTAGCACTTGTATCTAAAATTTTAACCCCTATTCCTGTTACACCGTTTTCTTCTCCTTGATAAACCTTAAGCTTCATTCCCAGATAACATCCTTTTTGATAACTACAGCCGGATTACCAGCTACCATAGTATAGGGAGGCACATCTTTGGTCACTACAGCATTATTAGCTATAATAGCCCCCTCCCCTACAGTTACGCCTTTTAAAATAACGGCCCGGCATCCAATCCACACATGGTCTTCAATTACTATTGGAGCAATTTTCGTTACGGGCACTTCACCCTTAAAACCAAAAGGATGTGAAGAAGTATCCATAAATAATACATGCCAGCTAATCGCACAGTCCTTACCTATTCGCACTTCCTTTACTGCTAACAAGTTACAAAAGTCTCCTAAATAACTATTATCTCCTATATAAATGCGCGCCCCATCCCCTAAAGAAAAGCGCACCTTTCTTTCAATTAAAACATTATCCCCAATATGAATTTGGGCTCCCTTACCTTGGAAAAACTCTCCGGCATTACGTGCCCGTAAATTAGACCCATAAGATGCTAATTCTTTTTTTACCCTCCACGTAGAAATACGGTCTTTTATGCCTTGTAACATAAATACCCACCTTTTTTAGTTTTTGTTTAAGTCTTTAATTGCATTCCTAGCTAATTCATCACATTTTTCATTCCATACATCCCCGGAATGACCTTTAACTTTCTTCATCTTCACCTTATTTAATTGCAAAAGGGGTAATAACCTTTTCCATAAATCCTGATTAGCTACATCTTCTTTTTTGCTATTTTTCCAGCCGTTTTTTTGCCAATTTTCCAGCCAATTATTATTTAATGCATTAACTACGTAGGCACTGTCAGAATGTATATTAACCTCCCAACCACGCACCTTCAATGCTTCCAACCCTTTTATTACCGCTAAAAGTTCCATTCTCTGGTTGGTGGTATCAGCTTCAGCACCGCTAAGTTCTTTCTTATTATCCCCGTATAGTAGTAATACTGCTCCCCAACCACCTGGCCCTGGATTACCTGAACAGGCTCCGTCAGTATATATATCAATTTGTTTGTTAGTCATTATTGCTCCTTACCATGTTGGGGATTTTTACTCACTTTTTCAATCGCTTCCGTTACTGCTACTACTAAGGTCGCGCTAAAATTGGCATCCATAGCTTTAATACGAATATAAACTTCCCCTTTATCACTAGACACATAATTAGGCTTAAGTCTATTTAGCGCATAAGTAACCATATCAACTTGGCATTTTTCACATTTACAAATATTATCCGGCTGGTTAGACAAAATTTCTTCCACCTTATCCCATACAAATTTTTCTACTACATTAATAACCTGCATAAAAGTAACTCCTTACTCTTAGAACAGTTATTTTTATAATACCTGTCCAACTCATTTACTGTTCTAAATACGGCACAAACACTAAAATCCCTTTATTTACATGCATCGGGGACGGTTCCTTTTGCATCAACTAACCTTAATCTACTTCCCCCTACAACAAAAAAATCCCCCAACCAAGGGGATTTCTTTAGGCTTCTAATACCTTTTTAGTCGTGCTGTCAGATTGTTCTACGAACCCTTTTACATCGCCATCTAATAAAGCTTCATTATCCTTTTGCCTCTCATTATTTAAGTTGCGTAAACGATCCTTAAGCCCTTGTCCCGTATCAGTTTTATAAAACCCGGAGCCTTTTAATACTACCGCAACGTTTTTGCTAATTAGTCTTTGCACTTTATTGCCGCAATGGGGACAAACAGTAAGCGCATCTTCAGTAATACGCTGCGTATATTCGAATTTTCCGCATTCCTCACATCTATAATCATATACCGGCATCACTTCACCCCCCTAAAATTTATATAATACTGTGTTAGTTTAATTGATAGTATCTAGTTTTTTGAAAGTAACACTAAATAACATTAATAACACTCCAATACACTACCCCCGACATTATAGCATTCCACAGACCGTGGGCTATAGTAGTTACGAAAATACTATCTGTTTTTTCGTAAATATAGCATAAAATTATACCTCCTACAGATAAAGGTATTGCCCGCCATAAATCCCAGTGTACCATACCAAATATTATTCCTGCTACAATCATACCCGGAATTACACCAATTTTTTTACGCAGCACCGGGTAAATCATACCCCGATAAAATAATTCCTCTGAAAAAGGGGCTAAGATGCTCCCGATTATTAATAGAAAAGCAAAATCACTTTTTCCGGTAATAGTCCTTAACATTTCTTCATAAAGTTGTGGTTCCAGTTTAGGTTGTAAATAATTAATCGGTAAAGTAAAGGCAAAAATTACTACTAGAAGTAATAAGCCTCCACCCAAGCCGTATTTTAAATAAGTATTAATCCTAACTTTATTTATTCCTATATCACTTAGTTTAGCCCGGTGTAACCAAATGGTCATAAGTAGAATCAAAAATATGGTACTAAAAAACTGTACTATAAAGCCAAAGTAAAAATAGGATTGTGGAGTATCCGGCATTTTTAACATACTAATTAGGATTTTAACCATATCACCTGACATGCCAAAAACTAAACCGATTACTATAATCCCTACGTATACTACTATAATTTCTACAAAACCCCATCGAGGTTCCCTATTGCTAAGCACAAGTTTCTCCCTTGGCTAAACTAGTTTTGTAATACATTTTACCTCCACATATTAGAAAAAAGCTAAACAAACCATCACTAAGAAGGTATGGGTAAAAAATAGCAAACCACTTAATCTTTCTACTTTCCAGTTAAGTAAATCTTTCAAAACGATTTTGCCCCCAAAAAATTTACTAAAAGAAATACCTACCGTTATTAGATGTATAATTTCCACACCGGCAAAAAAACTAGTTATAATTAGTAGAACTGGTTGTGTAACATTAACAAATACCAGCGTAAAATAGACTATTTCTAAAGCTACAGACAAGAAAAATAACCACCATAGCTGAGAGCGCGCTTTTACCCCTTTATTTACCATCCAATTTGCTAACGATTTTAATAATTCTATCTCAAATTCCTCAGGTTTGCCTAGAATTATTTTAAAAAAATAAAATGAATAAGTAAAAAATATAAACAAAGCAAATACCCA
>CAZYLY010000043.1:0-9173 GCA_964648825.1 uncultured Syntrophomonadaceae bacterium | reverse complement strand
AAAAGGACGACCATTACTTCAGCTCCTTAAAAATTATATTGCTTGCCCTAACTTATCCCAGGCCCTTTGAATTTCATTTATAACAAATTGCCTATCCTTCGGTCGGTGTACATAATCTAGTTCATCAACTTGAATTACTAAAAGCCGATCTGGGTCAAAATCTTTGTAATTATTTTCGTAAAATTGATTAAGATTATCCCAATATTCCCTTTCCACCTCTAATTCATCTGGTCTGCCGCGTCTATGTATGCGCCTAATCGCTTCATCTGTATTAACTCGTAAATAAACTAATAACTTGGGGGGAGTAACATGTTCTAGCATAGTATGTAATAAGTTATTATAAACTGCATATTCCTCAGGGTTAAGGTAACCATATTCCAAATACATACGGGCAAAAATTTTATCTGAATAAATAGATCTATCCATGACTGCATTGCCTACCTTCATAGCCTGTTGGTATTGTTTAAAACGGTTAGTCAAAAAATTAGTTTGCATAGGAAAAGCCCATTTCGGTCTATCGTAAAAAAATTTATGCAAAAGTCGGTTTTCATCTTCAAATAATTCACTAAAAGCTTTAAGCTCAAACTCCTCACATAAAATTTTGACTAAACTCGATTTACCTACACCTGTAACCCCATCTACCACTATTTCCACTTTATTTAGAGTTTCCACCTGTCCTACTCCTTTCCCCATTCAAACAACTTTATTCTCCTTACATTATTGTATACATATATTCCTCTTCCGACAAACATTAATTATTAAAGTTACCCTTATTAGCAAATGCTAAGTTAAATGAATAGATAATATATTTTTATTGACAATATTACGTTATCAAAATATATTATAATTAAGTAATCTAGTTTAGGAGGATTCCTTATGTTAAACGAAAAAATAACTATTGGTAATATTACCCTTAAAAATCGTATTGTGATGCCCGCCTTGGACTTAGGATATTGTCCTGACGGTTATGTAAATGAGCGTTTTATTAATTTTTATGAGGAACGCGCTATGGGCGGTGCCGGGTTAATAATGATTGGCGGCACTGCTATAGAAGCACAAGAAGTATACGAAGGTTTTGTGTCCATCCATGATGATAGCTTAATTCCCGGGCATGAAAAGCTGGTCGCTGCCCTTAAAAAACATGGTGCTCATGCAGGCATTCAGCTGTTCCATGCGGGTCGTTATTCATTTGCTTTTACTAACGGACATAAAATAAAAGCTCCCTCCCCTATAATGTCACCTTTAACTCGCCAAATTCCGCACGAGCTTACCATCGACGAAATTCATACTATAATTAAATACTTTGGGCAAGCAGCCTTAAGGGCTAAACAGGCTGGGTATGATGTAATCGAAGTTATAAGCAGTGCCGGTTATTTAATTAATCAATTCTATTCTCCGGCGACTAATGAGCGCACTGATGAATACGGCGGCTCCCTAGAAAACCGGATGCGCTTTGGATTAGAAGTAATTAAGGAAATTCGCTGCCAAGTCGGTGATGATATAGTACTAAGTATTAGATTAGGCGGCAGCGACTTCGTGCCGGGCGGCAATAGTTGGCAAGAAATGATCAAGTTTGCCGTTGAACTCGAAAAAGCTTCGCTAAATATGATAAATGTGACTGGTGGTTGGCATGAATCAAGAGTTCCCCAAATCCAAGCGGAAGTACCGCGGGGCACTTATTCTTATCTGGCGGCTAAAATTAAAGCGGCTGGTTCCATACCGGTAGTTGCTAGTAATCGCATTAATAATCTGCATACTGCCGAACAAATATTGCAAGCTGGACAAGCTGATATGGTATCAGTAGGCCGGGGTTTTTTAGCCGACCCCGCTTGGGCAAAAAAGGTTAATGACGGAAAAGCTAATACTATCCGTAAATGTATCGGTTGTATGGAATGTATGAACTCTTTATTTAACCATGGCGTTATGACCGGGGTCGGTTGTGCTATTAATCCCCAGGCCGGTTTAGAAGGAGAGCGTGTTATTACTAAAACTCATTCCCCCCTTAAAATCCTAGTCATAGGAGCAGGTCCGGCAGGACTAGAAACAGCTCGTGTAGCTGCACTTAAAGGTCATAATGTCACCTTGGTAGAGAAAGAGGATAAAATCGGGGGGCAATGGAATATTGCCGCTGTTCCGCCTGGCAAAGGCGAGTTTTTATCCCTTTTGGAATTTTACGCCAATATCTTACCCGAGTTAAATGTAGAAATAAAGCTTAACACTAATGCTGATATAGATTTAATAGCTAGACTTAATCCCGATAAAATTATAGTAGCTACAGGTGCCGTACCCAGCACCCCTCCCTTCCCTATAAGTGATAAAGCTAATGTTATTTATGCGTGGGATATATTAAAAGGAACACCAATTAAAGGTAAAGAAGTAGTAGTAATCGGCGGAGGAGCTTTGGGATGTGAAACAGCATCATATATTGCTGAATTAGGCACTATAGATGCTAATGTTTTACGATTTCTGCTGTTACACCAAGTGGAAGAATCTGCTACTTTATACGACTTAATTACTAACGGAGCTTATCATGTGTCGGTAATAGAAATGAACCGTAGTTTAGGTACCGACATCGGACGTTCAACTCGCTGGACCACCTTAAAACACATGCGGCTAATGGGAGTAGAAGCATTAACCTCAACTAAGGTTACGGCTGTAACTGATGCGGGGGTTACAGTGGAGGAGGAGGGCAAGGAAAAATTCCTCCCTGCGGACACCGTAGTAATAGCTACTGGAAGTGTATCTAATGTAAGTCTATATAGCGAACTTAAAGGAAAATTTAATGATAAGGTGCAACTAATAGGTGACAGCGTACAACCAGCTAAAGTAATGCAAGCTATTCATCAAGCCTTTGTGGAGGCTAATGGAATGTAAAAAAGGAGGATACCAATGGTGCAAAGTCCCATTGGTATCCCCTTTACTCCTCACGCCTTATACCTTACTATTTAACTCCTTCACTGCTTCATGCAAATCAGCCGTCAAAATATAATCGGCCATCTGGTTAATCGAAGCATTTTCATCCGAATTAATAGCAACTATAGTCTTAGCATCCCTAATACCTACCGTAAACTGGACTTGACCAGATACACCTAAAACTAGCGCTAATTCCGGCTTGCATATTTTACCCGATAAACCGACTACTCTTTCTTCCGAAAGCCATTTCTTATCAGTAGCTACCGGCTTAGAACAAGCCACTTCTCCGCCTAGTGCCTTAGCTAACTGTTCAATATCAGCCAAATCTTCCTTACTATTTAAGCCTTGCCCTACCGCGACTAAAATATCCGCTGCTTCTATATCTACTGCATCAGTAGTCTTAGTTTTCACTTCTACTACTTTAATTTTAGAAACTGGTACTGTGACTTCGGCATTATTAACACTTCCGGTACCTTCCCCAGCTGTTTCAAAACTGCGGGGAGCGATGGCTATAACTTTCTTATCAGTAGAAATAGCTTGAGTAGCAACAGTAGCACCACCTAAAGCATTTCTTCTACATTCGATTTTGCCCCCGTTTATTTCAAAACCAGCAACATCAGTTAAGCAGCCTGCCCCTAGTTTTTGCGCTAACCTGCCGGCTAATTCTTTGCCCCTATGATTAGAAGCTAAAAGAATAGTATTGGCCCCTTCTTTTGCGGCAATCTGCTCTATAGCAGCAGCTACAGCAGCAACATCAGCTATATTAACTGCTTCATTATTAACTTTAAATACATCAGCACCTGCTTTAGCCAAGCCCTCGGCTATTACGTCATCATTAATAGTTACTGCTGTAACCTCAGGATTAATCGCCTTAGCAGCAGTGATTAATTCCAAGCCTAAGGGTAATTTATCACTAAAAATAAGTACTCCTGCCATCCCTATCACCTTCCTATCAGGTTCTCGCTCTTAAGAGCGGCTACTAATTCATCTACAGTTTTGACTACTACTTTTTTGCGGTTACTTTCGGGAGCAAGATTACTAGTAGTTTCTATTTGCGGTGCACCTAATTCGATATCCACTTCATCTAATTCTAGAACTTCCTTAGGCTTTTTCCCCGCCTTTAAAATCTGGGTTACTGAAGGAATACGCGGCTCATTCAGATCTGCTACGACCGAAACTACGACCGGCAATTCTACTTCAATTACTTCTTGAGCATCTTCTAAAGACCTGGTAATAGTAGCAATATTACCATTAACTGTAATAGCATTAGCATAACCTACTTGAGGTAAATCCAGCAGTTCAGCAACCCTCGAGCCTACTTGCCCAGAATAGTTATCTCCACTGCCTTCACCAAATAGAATTAAACCTACATTATTGATTTTCTTTAATCCCGCTGCTAATACGGCAGCAATCTGACTGCTTTCCGCCTTTTCTAATTCATCATCTAAAATTAGAAAGGCCTCATCAGCACCTGCGGCTAAGGCCTCTTTAATGGTATCCTCCACATCTTCATTTCCAGCTGAAAGTACCATTATGTTAGCATCAAGCGCCTCCTTAAGATTAACTGCTGCTTCTAAAGCATTTTTATCAATATTACCTAATGTTAAAGGGACATCATCAAATATCGGTTGACGATTACGGATACGAATCTGCTGCAAATCAGGCACTTGTTTCATAGCAACAACAATATTCATCTACATAAAAACCTCCTTTGATAGTATAATTCTTAATTCTTAATTTCTAATTAAAAATTCATCTGCTTATCCAAATCGAAACTGCACCCCACTGCCTCCAGCCGGGTAATTCCAGTCTAAGACTTCCGTACCGCAAGCAATACGGCAGGTACCGCATTCCAGACACCCGTCAATAGTAAACTCCACTTCACCCGCATCATTTAAACTATATAAGCCCGCCGGACATACTACGACGGCCCTTTTAAGGCGTGAATCCTTTTCCATGCCAGGTCTAATAATAATATGTCTTTCCTTATCTTCCTTAAAAACATTTAACCCTAGCTTAGCTTTTAAACCCATAAGTTCATTCATATTTTCATCACCTTCCTCATATCCCCTGCCATCGCCCACAATTCACCAATCTTCATATACTTTTTCACGGTGGGGAAAATACGATCTTTGGATCCAGCCGGTACTTCATACACATCTTTTAGTAGATTGCCGAGCAGTTCTGGATAATGGTTAAAGAAGCGGGGGTTTTCCAAAACCTGAGGCGCATCTTTGAAGTTCTTAAAATCCTTCATTACAAAACTATTATTTAATAAATTTTCATATAGTGACAGCCTAGCCGCACTAAAGTCTTCCGCTTCCTTCGCCTTAATAACTGCTTGTGCAGCATAATAACCGGAAGCCATGGCATATTCCATACCCCTAACCGTCATGCCGATATTCATTGATAGACCCGCCGCATCACCCGCCACTAAAATGCCATCACCAAATAACTTGCCCATAGCATTGTAGCCGCCTTCAGGGATTACGTGGGCTGAATATTCTACGGTTGCTCCCCCCTTAATTAAACGGGAAATCTCGGGACGCAATTTGAAATTATCCATCAGTTCCGGTGCAGAAACCTTATCATCTTCCATTAAATCTTTAATCCCTACTACAATCCCCAAGCTAAGACTATCCTTATTAGTATATAAAAAGCCGCCTCCGAATTTTCCTTGGGTAACTTCACCCATAAATAAGCGAGCGGCGCCTTCGCCTTCTTCTAGTCCAAAACGGTCTTCAATTACGGTAGGGTCAAGTTCGATGATTTCCTTAAAACCTACAGCATGGTCTTTAGCTAAACCCGGCTTTCTTAAGCCTACCCGTTCAGCAATTAATGACATGACACCGTCACAAGCTATTACCGCATCAGCCCGTAATTCATCACCAGCTGCCCAAACCCCTTGTACTTTGCCATCTTCAATAATGACATCATCAACTTTACTTTTAGTTACGATAGCTGCTCCTTTGCGTTCCACTTGTTTCGCCAACCATCTATCAAATTTACCTCTTAAAACACTATAACTTTGATAGGGCTCACTAGCCAATTCACTACCAGAATAACGCGTAGTTAAGGAACGTTCTTTAGCCATTACTGAAACTTCTTCATGAGCTATAAATCTTTCTAAAGGGGCTTTCTTCCATAAATCAGGGAACAGCTCCCGAATAGGGCTTACATATAATCTCCCGCCAGTGACATTTTTAGCCCCGGAGTAATCACCACGCTCTATTACTAAGACTTCTAACCCGGCTTCAGCCAAAGTATAGGCAGCAGCAAGACCTGCTAGACCGCCTCCCACTATAATTACATCAAACTTTTCATCCATAAAGCTTCGGCACCTTTCTAAATAGTATTAGGAATAGCAGTAGGTATTAATCATACTACTATTCCGCTAAGCCAATACTACATACCTAGAATTACTCCAGCTACAATCATCTTTTGCATTGAAGATACCCCTTCAATTTGTAAGCCTACAATAGAATCTCTCCACAGGCGCTCAATCTTATAATCCTTCATTAACCCATAAGAACCATGAACCCCTACCGCTAACTTAGAAATATCTACAATTTGCTCGGCAACAAAATCCTTGGTTAGGGCTGCTTCTTTCGCGAATTGAATCGGGTCTTTAACATTATCAGCTAAATAGCCTAATCTATAAGTTAGCCATCTGCAAGCTTCTAATTTTTCTGCCATAGAAGCAATATCTAATTTGATAGCTTGGAAATTACCAATAGGTTTATCCCGATGAGTTTTTTCTTTCGCATACTTAACCGCTTCATTAAAAGCGGCTAAAGCTCCGCCTAATCCAGTAGAACTAACTCCAACCTTACCAAAGGAAATAGCATATTGTAAAATCGGATAGCCTTGACCAAGGGTACCTAATATATTTTCAGCTGGTACTCTTACATCTTTAAAATATACATCTAGTAAAGGTCCCCCATGCATGCCGCCTTTTTCCCAAGGTTCAGATATTGAATAGCCTTCACAGCCTTTTTCTACTATAAAACCAGTTACTCTGCCGCTTTCTTCTTCCTTAGCGAAGACTACGATAGGTCCAGGATAACCAGCATTAGTTATAAATCTTTTCGTACCGTTTATAATATAACTATCGCCGTCTTTTCTAGCAGTTGACGCAATTTGTTTTGGGTCTGAACCAGTACCCGGTTCAGTGAAAGCAAATGATACAATATGCTCCCCTTTACATGCTTTAGGCATATACTTTTTCTTTTGTTCCTCATTGCCGAAAGTATCAAGAGCACCCAAGCCCAAAGTATGAGCAGAAATAATCATCGCTACACCAGATGCAGCCGCCCCTAATTGTTCCATAGCTAATACATAACTAGCATATCCTCCCCCAGCTCCCCCATACTCGTCCGAAAAAGGAATTCCAAATAAATCTAATTCACCTAGACCAGTTATAATGTCATCAGGAATTTTGTTTTCCACATCAATTTGATGAGATACAGGCTCAATGTACTTCTCCGCATATTCTTTAGCCATTCTTTGAATCAACTGTTGTTCTTTAGTTAATGAAAAATCCATTCTTATTTTCCTCCTCATGAAATAATTTCGTACTTAGATATTATGTTGTTGTAATAATTCTATAATAATTTATAACTTCCTGCAAACTTTTTTTATTAATTGGCAAATTAATGATAAAAAGATTTTACGCAAGATTAACGAATTAATCAGAGATATTGAGCGAAACAGCAATGAGGGTCTAGGAAAACCCGAGCCTTTAAAGCACGAATTATCTGGCTATTGGAGTCGCCGCATTACCGCTGAACATAGATTAATTTATAGTATTGATGAAGACAACATCTATGTTGCCAGTTGTAAAGGACATTCCTAAACATTCTAAAAAATAGTAAAGGGACTTTCTTTACCGTATAGTAGAAAATCCCTTTACTATTTTTGAAAAGTGTGTCAAAACCCCCGTCCCCACGACACGAAAGCTAGATAACGCCTACGGCACTGCGGCTGCGCAGTTTCCTGATGGCTTTATCCAGCCCATCAACCGTCAATTCCTCCATCGGGAATATCTCGGATATTTTTCTAATTGTAAAGTATCCATCCGTATAATCCCAATACATTTTTTGAATAGGATTTAACCATACTGAATACTCAAAACGTTGCCGGATGCGCCTTAACCAATCAATCCCCGGTTTATCATTATATAAATCCCATTCGATAATGCCGCCGATTCGAGTTAGCTCAAAATTAGCCATGCTAGCATCCCCAACTATGATTACCCGGTATTCCGGGTCCAGGGTACGCAAAATATGTTCGGTCGGGGTTGAATCTACTACCCTACAATGAGGATCATGGAATAACCAGTCATAAATACAATTATGAAAATAATAAACGCGTAAATCCTTAAAATGATTCGACTTATGAACGGCTGTAAAGAGCTGATTACATAAGCGACTATAAGGAGTCATCGAACCGCCCGAATCCATAAGCAGTAAAACTTTGATGCTGTTTTCCCTGGGTCTATCCCAAATAAGCTCTAGCCGGCCCGCATTTTCGCAAGTTTTATCGATGGTTGCATCTAAGTCTAATTCCGTCTTAGCTCCTTCGGCTCGAGAAGTAAACTGCCTTAGCTTGCGTAAAGCCAGCTGGAATTGTCTGACCCCTAAAGTTTCATCAGTACGAAATTCCTGAAAACGCCTTTCCCCGGCTACTTTCACGGCAGATAAATGGCGGGATTCGCCTCCAATACGAATGCCTCCTGGATGATAACCTGAATGACCAAAAGGAGAAGTTCCCCCGGTACCTACCCAATGATTACCCCCATGGTGTTCCTCGTTTTGTTCAGCTAAACGTTCTTCTAACATTTTTTTAAGTAAATCCAAATCTAGTTGCCGATGATTTTTACGCATTTCATCAGTTATTTCTAGTTCCGGCAATTCCTTATTCAGCCACTCCCAAATCCTATCGGGCAAACCTTCGGGGGTTTCAATATCGCCAAAAAAGGATGCAAAAGCTAGGTCAAACCTATCATAATGAGCTTCCGACTTTACTAATAAAGCCCGACATAAATAATAGAAATTAGTCAAGCTGGCATATGCCATACCTTCTTCTAAGGCATCTAGTAAGGAATCCCATTCATTCATAGAAATAGGCAACCCGTAATTTTTTAAAGTATAGAAAAACTTCGTAAACATATAATTTTCTCCTTAAAGACCTAACGATAACGGTTTAGAGAGCCCATATAAGTTGGGTTAGTATTTTTATTTTGCCCTTTATTATATAGT
>CAZYLY010000042.1:10240-13400 GCA_964648825.1 uncultured Syntrophomonadaceae bacterium | reverse complement strand
AAATTAGCCTTGTTACCTGTTAAGTAACGATAGCTTTGGATGCGGTTTATGAAAGAATAATTAGCTAAACGATCAAAGTGGTATTTAAGCCCTTTTTCTTTATAAGGATTAGCTTCTTCGTATTTTATAATAATTTTATCAGTTCGGGGTCGAGGGAGCTCGCTTATCACTTGAGGGCTAAGGATATCTTGCCAAAATGCAGGAATATTAATAGTAGTTCCTCCGAAGGTATCAAGCAAATAAGGTTGTGCTGCAGGAGGAAAAGTAGATATGGGTATATCATCAAGCTGAAAAAGCTGGGGATTGCCTATTAAAAAATCGATAAGGTTGTCCATATCCCAAGCATATTTAGGTATAAGGGTATTATAATTTGCATACAGAATTCCCGCATATTTCCTAAAAAAAAGATAATATGAGGGTGGGGAGGTAAGCCTAAGTTCTTCTATATATTCCATAAGGTCGCTATATTCTGTTGCAGTCAATTCTTCACAGCGGTTAATTTTCCTAATTATTTTGCGCATTTAATATCCTCAAAGCTAAAATGTTATTGTATATATATTTTTACTGATTTATTTGGGTAATTCAACATCAAATATTAATTCATCTTCTAAATGTAAAAATTTAATGGTAATATCATCTTCCAGAAGCAGTGCAATATGAGTTTCAGTACAGGCGAGTATTTTCTTAATCATACGTCCTTCCAGGTACTTAACTAAGAGATGGTAATCATCCTCTAAAAGATTAGAAACTAACCCCTTATCCATACATATCACCTCTATTTATAATATACTGTTGTTAGGGGAATAAAGTTACTAAGTGAGCTTGGAATTTTTAATTTTCACTATTATACAAAAAATAGCACAGGATAGTTGAATATATAAATATGGAGGAGCCATGACGTAGCATGGCAGGAACACCCTGCGAAGTCGAAGAGATAAAAGGGGGCGCGCCTCATGGACGAGGCGCGAAGGCTATTGTACAAGGATGTACACTTTAGCCCCGTACCCCTTTTACCTCGAGACAAGCATTTGGTGTTTCCCCATGCGCAGGCCAGGCGACGGAATATCTATATATTCAACTAACTCAGGCTACTTTTCGTAGAAGAATTGTTACATGCCAGAAAGGATAATTTTAAAATGCGGGTATTTAGACTATTAATATTTCCTGTGATTTTTATAATTTTATTTATATATATTAGCTGGACTAATTATGAAGTTTTAAATAATCCTCATAGTGCAAGCCATATTTATGTGCAAAACTTTAAGGCAGGCAGATTCAGCCATGGAATAGAAAGAAATTATAATAATGGCATATCTTTTGCCGATCTGGAACCAGGTGATATTATAGTCGGGGGTTATCCAGAATGTTCTTATGGGCGGTTTTCTCATGCTGCTATTTACATAGGAAATAATTTAGTTATGGAAAGCTATGGAGATTTAGGTGTTACTATTCAGCCCTTAAGTCATTTTTGGGATTATAGTGAAATAGCACTCTTGCAAGTTGAGGCAGAGCCGGAAATTAAAAATAAGGCTATTGAATATATTATAAGTTTTAAAGGCGGCTTGTTTTATCCAGTGGCCTTTAAGCCAGGGGACCGTATATGGAATTGCACTAAGATTATTTGGAAAGCTTATTATGAGCAGGGGATAGATTTAGAGGGTAGGCAGGATTTGTGGACAACTCCTGATGATTTTTATAGTAATAGCTATACTACGATTATAAGGGAGAAAAGCCAGTCATGGTAAAAATATTACGTCTTTTAGGGGTGCATTTATTTGCCGCCTTAGCAATCTGGTTAAGCACATATGTAGTGGGGCTAGATATTTTTTTAAGTTGGCTCTATTTAATAATTATTACTGGAGAAGTTAAAAGCTTACGGGAAGAAAAAGTCGAGGTTAAATGGTTAGGGGCGCTTTTGTGGTTAATGCCGCCTTTACTATTAAGCTTTATGACAGTTTTCCATCTAAATAACTTAACTATCTTCTTATTAAGCTTTTGGTATACTCCGTTACTACCACTATTATCTATTAAACCGTATTTGTTTGCTAATGGAGTACCACTTTACTATTATTTTTTAGTTACTCTGCCCATATTGTTTAGTATGCATTTTTATTTATTAATGGTTTCACTAAAGCACACTTCTAAATAAACTTGTTGAATATTTATATATTCAACTAACGCAGGCTAGTTTCCATGTTCAAAACAAAATAACCTGCTAACTTCTCTAAACTATCGAAAATTGGATCGCCCAACAACAATGTTTAGATTTTGTTAGCAGGTTTTAAAAGAAAACTATAACTTTCATATAATATTAATTATATGCTTCTTTAAGCATAATCCTATTTTAATAGGGGCTTAAAGATTAGTTATTGTTTTCTAATAGTATTATGGACAGTAATTAATCGCATTATACAGGAATATTATGTTAAGCAATTTATTTATTTTAGTAATATTCAATGTTAATATATTCATAGGCAAGAAGGAGGTAATAACATGAACCAATATAAATATTTAAGCTCCCCATTAACGATTAAGGGAGTAGAATTTAGGAACCGGATTATCATGCCGGCGATGGGAACTGGAATGGCTTCCATTAATGGCGAAGTTACTTCCCAACTTATTGAGTATTATGCCCAAAGGGCTAACGGTGGAGTTGGGGGCATAGTAGTAGAAATAGCTTGTGTCGATGCCCCGGTAGGTAAAGCTAGTCTGACCCAACTTAGAATTGATAAACCTGAATATATAGCCGGGCTAAAAGAGTTAAGCGAAAATATTCAAGCCTATGGTGCGAGGGCGCTTATTCAATTACATCACGCCGGGCGCCAGACTAGTCCTGGAGTTACCGGACATAAACCAGTAGCTCCCTCACCTATCGCTTGCAGATTAATGCGTGCTGAACCGGAAGAATTAGATATAGAAGGTATTAAAAAAATAAGAAGAGACTTCGTCAAAGCCGCAATATTTGCTTCTAAAGCGGGATTTGATGGGGTGGAACTACACGCAGCCCATGGATATTTATTAAGCGAATTTCTTTCTCCTTATAGTAATAAAAGAACTGATGAATATGGCGGTTCTACTGAAAACCGAGCTCGTCTAGTAACAGAAATAATTAGTGATATTAAAAGTATGAATTTTAGAAATAGTGCTTTAGAATTTTTAG
>CAZYLY010000042.1:0-10230 GCA_964648825.1 uncultured Syntrophomonadaceae bacterium | reverse complement strand
GTATTATGCCCCATATGTTACTAGCAGTAAGATTTAATGTGGCTGATTTTGTTAAAGATGGACTAGAAGCAGAAGAAGGTATTGAAATAGCTAAGCTTTTAGAAGCTGCCGGGGCTGATTTACTTGATGCCTCTTCCGGCATTTATGAATCGGGACAAACTTCGATTGAAACCACCTCCTTTACCCCAGGTTGGCGCTTTGATATGGTAAGCAAAGTTAAAGCTGCCGTTTCTATTCCCGTTATGGGGGGTGGATTTATAAGAGAACCGAAGTTAGCAGATAAACTAATTGCTGAGGGAAAGGCCGATTTAGTATGGGTGGGTCGCGGCGTTTTAGCTGATCCCTACTGGGCGGCTAAAGCTGTAGCCGGAAGGGCGGAAGCCATAAGACCTTGTATTACTTGTAATACTTGCTTTAATCAAATTAACAATGGTCTGCATATCAGGTGTGCCGTTAATCCCCTCACCGGGCGGGAATATTTGCTGAATAAAAAGATAAAGTTACCCAATTATAAAATATTAGTTGCCGGAGGCGGTCCTGCCGGTATGCAAGCTGCTTTAAGTCTATCAGCTGCTGGTGCGGATGTAGTTTTAATTGAAGCCCAAAACGAATTAGGCGGACAATTAAATATAGCTGATAAACCTCCCTTAAAACAAAATATTACCAAAATAAAGGATTATCTTATTAATGAACTTAAGCGTAGTAATGTGGAAGTTAGACTAGGACAATTTTATAATGAGCAATTACTGACTGAAATAAAACCGGATATTGTAGTCAGTGCCATAGGAGCTAGAGCTATTATTCCTGCTATTGAAGGTTTGGAAACTGCTGAAACAATTACTGTGGAAGAGATTTTAAAGGGAACTACTATTATTGAAAATGAAAAAGTGCTGGTTATAGGCGGCGGTACTACCGGTTGTGAAGTAGCCGAATTTTTACTGAATAATAATGAAGTTACTATCGTAGAAAAACAACCAGGCCTAGCTATAGGTTTAGAGAATATGACTAGACTGGAATTATTAGCCCGCTTAAAACAAGGTGGAATCGAACGCAAATTAAACCACCAAATTGATGGGGTTAATAATAAAGAAGTGAGTTTGAAAAACCTAGCGGATAGTTCCATAGAAACTAGAGAATTTGACAAAATTGTAGTTGCGGTAGGCTATTACAAAAATGATAGTATTGATACTAGCCAGGACGAATCAGTTAAGAAAAATTATCTTATAGGTGATAATCGTAACCCCCAAGATATTATGCAAGCACTTTACGAAGGTATGATGGTAGCTTATGATTTAGCTGCATCATATCTAAAAGCGTAGGAGGCCATATGATAGAAATAAATATCCCCGGACGAAATATTACGTTACAACTAAAACATTTACTTATAGACCTAAACGGTACTTTAACTAATGTCGGGCAACTTAGCTCTGGAGTTAAGGAACGCATTGACCAACTTAAAGAACACTTAGAAGTATATTTACTTACGGCAGATACTTATGGAACCGCTAAACTATTAAGTGAAGAATTAGGCATTACCTTAATTAAAGTTGATGAAATTAGCGGCGGGAAGGATAAGCAAGATTTTTTACATCAGGTGAATGCTATAGAAGCCGCAGCGATAGGTAATGGTTATAATGACACTTTAATGCTAGATGCTGCTGCTTTATCAATAATAATTATCGGTCAGGAAGGTTGCGCGATATCGGCTTTATTAAAAGCAGATATCGCTGTGACTAATATAATAGATGCCTTGGACCTGCTTTTAAATCCCGCTAGAATAATAGCTACCTTAAGGGCGTAATGGTCATTAGCTGATGCCATACACTTTTATTAATACCCTCCATAAAAAAATAGCATATACTTTTAACGCTATAAGATAGCCTAATTGTCTTTTTTAACAAATTTTTAACACAATTATGCTACATATATGTTATATAATTAACAGGATATATTTTTAAGGTATTATTTGACCATGAAACAATTACTAGTATGAAAAATGTCGATAATTGTTGCAATTTTCGGTTTAATTTCTTATGATAGGCGTAGCGACATAAACCCCGTAAAATCGATATTTATGACAAATTTATACTGCTTTATATCGAAATTGGGTTTTTATATAGTTGGTCTTATGAAGGGAAAGGAGAGACAGCATTGGAAAAAGCTATGAAGATTACTCCATTATCTGAATCAGGCAAGGAGTTGCTATCTAAGCTGGAAAAGGAAGCGGGGACTAGCATCCATCTATGTTATCAGTGTGGTAAATGTTCGGCCGGGTGTCCGGCAGGATTTGCTATGGATTATATGCCTAGACAAATAATTAGATTGCTGCAATTAGATATGATAGATGAAGCTTTAGAGGCAGAAAGTATATGGATATGTGCTACTTGTGAAACATGTTCAGCGCGCTGTCCTCGGGGAGTAGATATTGCCTCCTTAATGGATACACTGCGCCGCGAAGCTCTTAAACAAGGCAAAATAACTGACAAGAAGGTAGCTTATTTTAATAAAGCCTTTCTAGGTACAGTTAAGAATTTTGGGCGGACTTATGAGGCGGGCATATTACTTTACCATAATGCGACTACTATGCAGCCGTTTAAAGATGCCGGTTTAGGTCTGCCGATGATGAAACGCGGTAAGATAGGTATCCTGCCTCATAGGATAAAAGGTAAGGATGATATTAAGAAGATATTCCAAAGAGTAGAAGAACTAGGAGGTGAGTAGGATGAAATTAGCATATTATCCTGGTTGTTCTTTAGAAAGCAGTGCTATTGAATATCATGTATCTACTAAAAAATCAGCTGAAATTTTAGATGTTGATTTAGTGGAAATAGATGATTGGAATTGCTGTGGGGCTACTTCAGCCCATAACACTAATAAATTGTTGTCTATAGCATTACCTGCTAGAAACTTAGCCTTAGCTGAAAAAGACGGACTAGATGTTCTGGCTCCTTGTGCCGCATGCTATAACCGCTTTAGAAACACGGAACATGCAGTGCGTGGGGATGCCGAAGTAAGGGAAAAGGTTGCCCAGGTAATAGACATGCCTTATACGGCCAGCAATAAAACTATATCAGTATTAGAATGGTTGGTAGAAGATATAGGGCTGGATAAAATTAAGGAAAAGATTAGCCAACCCCTTACGGGTATGAAGGCCGCCTCCTATTACGGATGTTTGTTAGTAAGACCTGAATCCCATACTGGTTTTGATGATGTGGAAGATCCGCAAAGTATGGATAAGATCGTGAAAGCTTTAGGAGCTACGGCAGTTGATTGGTCATTTAAGTCTGAATGCTGCGGAGCTGCTCTAGCTACTAGCAGGCCTGAAATCGGCAATAAAATGATATACGAAGTATTAAAAAATGCTAAAGATTCGGGGGCTGAATGTATTGTGACTGCATGTCCCCTATGTATGATGAACCTGGATATGCGTCAACCAGGAGCAGTAAAAGCGAATAATGATCAATTTAACATTCCTGTTTATTATATAACTGAATTATTAGCCATTGCGGCGGGGATTGAACCTAATGCCGTAGGAGTAAATAAGCATTTTGTAGAGGCTAATAGCTATTTAACTGAATTAGAGAAAAATAAGGCTCAGCTAGCCGAACAGGAAGCTAAAGAGGCAGCGGAAGCTAAGGAAGAATTATCACCAGAAGATATGGAGAAAAAGGTTGCGGCGATGGTTAAAGGATTTGAAAAGAATCCTGAAAAAATGGCCTTAAGACTAATCGAAGATGAAGAACGGGCTAAAATATTAGCTGAACTAGTAGTCGCCGATGAGAAGAAAGTAAGCAAGATAGCTGAACTGATGATAACTGATAAGGATAAAGCCGTTAAAGTAGCAGAGGCTTTTGTTACAGGGGAACTTAAAAAAAGGGAAAAGGCAGATAGTTAGTATAAAAACTATTTCTTTTCAAGGAGGGAGACGGAGAAATGAAGAAACGCGTAGGCGTATTCGTCTGTGAGTGCGGTACTAATATAGCATCAGTAGTTAATACCGTAGATGTTGCAGAATATGCAAAAACATTACCGGGAGTAACTTTTGCTACTAATTATAAATATATGTGTTCCGACCCCGGACAAGAGTTGATAAGAAAGACTATTGAAGAACAAGGTTTAGAACAAGTGGTTGTGGCCTCTTGTACTCCTCGTATGCACGGGAAGACCTTTAAGAACGCTACTGAAAAGGGCGGCTTAAATGGCTATATGTGTGAGATGGCTAATATTAGGGAACAGGATTCCTGGGTTCACTCCAATAATAAGGAAGAAGCTACTCAAAAAGCTAAAGACTTAGTGAGGATGACAGTTAATAAGGTTTTATTAAATAAACCTTTAGAGGTTGCCACCATACCAGTTACTAAGAAAGCCTTAGTAATAGGTGGAGGTATTGCCGGAATGCAGACTGCTTTAGATATTGCTGAAGCAGGGCATAAGGTACTATTAGTTGAAAGGGAAGCCTCCATAGGCGGAAAAATGACGCAAATAGATAAGACTTTCCCCACTATGGACTGTGCCGCTTGAATAGGCACACCCAAGATGGTTGCTGTGGCGCAGCATCCTAACATTGAACTAGTAACCTTAGCGGAAGTTACTAAAGTTACAGGATATATCGGTAACTTTAATGTAACTATTAAGAAAAAAGCTAAATATGTTGATTGGGATTTATGTACCGGTTGTGGTACTTGTATAGAAAAATGTCCCTCAAAAAAGATAACTGATGATTTTGAATTAGGCTTAGGTAAAACGACTGCGATTAGAATGGTATTCCCGCAAGCAGTACCGGGCAAACCATTTATAGATGCACCTAATTGTCGGATGTTAACGGAAAATAAATGCGGCATTTGCGAAAAAGTATGTCCAGCCGAAGCCATTAGATTTAAAGATGTAGATCAGGAGATAACTGAAGAAGTTGGGGCTATTGTAATGGCTACCGGATATGACTTATTCAAATGGGAAGAAACTTATGGTGAATATGGCTATGGTAAATATCCTGATGTTATTAGTAGTTTACACTTTGAAAGATTAGCTAGCGCCGGTGGTCCTACAGGAGGCAATATTAGACGGCCTTCAGATGGTAAAGAACCTAAAGCAGTAGCTTTTATTAAGTGTGTAGGCTCTAGGGATGATACTAAAGGTAAGAGTTATTGCTCCAGAGCTTGCTGTATGTATACAGCCAAACATGCTTACCAAGTAAAAGATAAAATCCCTGGCAGTGAATCATATGTCTTTTATATGGATGTACGTACAGCTGGAAAAGGTTATGAAGAATTTTATCAAAGATCCCTTAATGCGGGGGCTAAATATATTAGAGGTCGAGTAAGTAAAATTTATCCTAAAGGGGATAGATTAGTATTAAAAACGGAAGATACTTTACTCGGCAGAGCCCTAGAGGTAGAAGTAGATATGGTTGTTTTAGCTACGGCTATGGTTCCATCTGAAGGGGCGGTAGATTTAGCTAGAACTATAGGTTTTTCAGTTGATAAAGATGGCTTCTTCCAGGAAGCGCATCCGAAGCTTCAACCAGTAGAAACATTTACTGCCGGAGTATTTTTAGCCGGAGCTTGTCAGGGACCGAAAGATATCCCTGATACTGTAGCCCAAGCTAGTGCGTCAGCCGTAAAAGTATTAGGTATGTTTGCTAAGGACCGTTTACCGATTGAACCGATGATATCTGAAGTTAATATTAATAAATGTTCTGGTTGCGGATTCTGTGTTCCAGTATGTCCTTATAAGGCTATTAGTTTAGTTGATATAGAGGAAAGAGGACACGCAGGTAAATTTATTAGGCAGGTAGCGGAAATAAATGCCAGTTTATGTCAAGGTTGCGGCGCTTGTTTACCTGCTTGCAGAACTGTAGCCCTTAATCTGAAAGGATTTACCAACGAACAAATCGTATCGGAGGTGGATGCACTGTGTCTATAGAAAATAAATGGGAACCTAAAATTATTGTTTTTGCTTGTAACTGGTGTAGTTATGCTGCTGCAGATTTAGCTGGATTAAATCATTTGCAATATCCAGCTAGTGTAAGAATAATTAGAACACCATGTTCTGGACGGATGGACCCCTTGTTAGTTTTAAGGGCCTTTAACCGCGGAGCAGATGGAGTTCTCCTTTCGGGATGACATCCGGGTGAATGTCACTATGGTAGTGGCAATTATTTTAACCGCCGTAGACATACGGTGATGAAAAGCTTGATGGAATTTATGGGGATTGAAGCAGAAAGGTATCAGACTGCGTGGATATCAGGAGCCGAGGCTACTAAATTCCAGGAAACTATGCAAAGCCTAGTTGATGGAGTTACTAAGCTGGGACCTAATAGAAAGCTGAGGGATGCAAAATGATTGAAATTACGAAACAAATAAGAGAAATTGCAACCAAGCTTTTACAAGAGGGTCAAGTTGATTTATTTATAGCTTGGGAAAAAGGCGATTTGGAATATCAATCTAAACCCTTTTTTGCATGGAACGTAGATGATGTAGAAAAAATGATATTTGACGAATACTCGATTCATAATATTGCTAATGCCTTATTGAAATTCAGGGATGGAAAAGAAAAAATCGGTATCGTAGTTAAGGGGTGTGATTCTCGGGGCATTGTAAGATTATTAGAAGATAATCAATTTGCCAGGGAGCGCCTATATATTGTAGGCGTAGGCTGCCCCGGAATTAAAGACCCCTTGAAAGCTATGCGGGGTAGCTCTGGTTTTAGTAAGAAAGCTGAAGCTAATGAATTAGCGGATAAGTGTTATGAATGTATTCAGTCTAATGCCGTCATTTACGATGTATTCATCGGAGAAGAACAACCGCCTCGTGGTACTGAAGAACGTTTTAAGCGGGTAGAAGAACTGGAAAATATGTCCCCTAATGAACGCTATGAATTCTTCGAGAATGTTTTATCCTCTTGTATTCGTTGTTATGCTTGTCGTCAGGCTTGTGTAGCCTGTAATTGTCGGGTATGTATATTTGACGAAACTAAACCTCAATGGGTAGGTAGAGAAACTAGCATTAGTGACAATATGATGTATCATATGATTAAGGCTTTGCACATGGCAGGCAGATGTATAGAATGTGGTGAATGTGAAAGGGTTTGTCCGGTTAATATTCCTTTAATGACTATAAATAAAAAGTTAATTAAGGATATGAATACTTTTTACGGTCCGCATAAGGCGGGAATTGAATATACCCCCGGAAACAAACCGCCGCTTAGCGTTTATAAGGAAAATGATCCAGACGATTTTATATAAAGGGGTGAGTGTGAATGAAGGTATTAAAAACTGCTAATTTAGAAAAAGCGTTTAATAAGTTAGATCAGGCAGGAGATTTATATGTCCCTATGCTTAGAGGGGCACAATCAGGTTTTTATGACTGGAAATCATATAATGAAGATTATGATGATTTAATGTTAGATATTTTAAATGTTTATTTGCCCCCTAAGAGTTTTATTTTACCGCAAACGGAAAAGCTATATAGTTTTAAGCCTGACGGAGCTACAATTAATATCCAAGAAGTTAAGGAAGAAATTCCTAAACGGATTTTATTTGGGGTTAGGGCTTGTGATGTAAAGGCCTTTGACCATTTTGATGATGTCTTTTTAACTCGGGGCTTTGTAGATGAGGTTTATAAAGCTAAAAGAGAGGCTGTAACAATAATTGCTAATGCTTGTTATAATCCCGGAACTAATTGTTTTTGTGATTCTGTGGGGGTTAATCCTACCGAAATAGAGTCAGCCGATGTTATTTTAAGGGAATATAGCAATGAAGGGTATGTATGGGAAGCTAAAACGGCTAAAGGTGAGGAACTGACTAAGTTAATTGACGATTTACTCGAAGATGCCGAAGTTAAGCTACCGGAATTAAAACCTTTCCTACGTAAAGTTGAGTATGAAGGCGTAGCTGAAAAACTAAAAGATATGTTTGACCATCCTATATGGGATAGATTATCAGCCCCTTGTCAAAATTGCGGCATATGCACTTATTTATGCCCGACTTGCTATTGTTTTGACATTCAAGTCAAGAATTGGGGTGAAGAAGGTTATCGTTTCCGTTGCTGGGATTCTTGTATGTATCGTGAATACACCCAAATGGCAGGGGGACATAATCCTCGAGAAGTTTCTAAAGAAAGATTTAGAAACCGTTTCTTGCATAAGTTGCAGTTCTTCCCGGAAAGATATGGTTCTTCATTATGTACAGGTTGTGGAAGATGTATAGTAGCCTGCCCCTCGGGAATAAGTATTTTTAGTATAATTCAAGAGATTAAGGAGGCAGATACTGGTGCATAATTGTAATTGTGAAAGCCCATTAACACCTGGAATAGTCGAAGTTATTGATATTATTGAAGAAACACCGGATGTAAAGACTTTTTATGTTAAATCAGATGAAGGGGGCATACCTTTTAAGGTTATGCCAGGCCAACTAGTAATGTTATCACTGCTTCCAGTGGGGGAAGGTATGTTTTCAGTTTCCTGGGTAGAGGAAAACGAACATTTACAATTAGCCATAAAAAGCGTAGGCTTAATGACTGATGAATTACACCGTATTGAAGTAGGGCAAAAGCTAGGCATAAGAGGTCCTTATGGTAACGGTTTTCCGGTGGAGGAGTGTAAAGGCAAGAATATGCTGTTTATTGGGGGCGGTATTGGCTTAGCTCCCCTGCGTTCTTTTATTAAATATTGTTTTAAACATCGTGAAGATTATGGCAAGATTACTATTATTTACGGTAGCCGTAGTTATGCCGATCTATGTTTTAAGGATGAGCTTTTTGAACATTGGCCCAAAGAGAAGGATACCGAAGTATTTGCTACTATAGATTATCCAGAAGTATGCTGGGATGGGCATTGCGGCTTTGTGCCTTCCTATCTCGAAGAATTAAATATTCCCCCGGAAAATACTATAGCTGTAACTTGCGGACCTCCGATTATGATTAAGTTTGTCCTCGAAGCCTTAGAAAGAATGGGCTATACTGACGAGCAAGTTATTACTACCCTTGAGATGCGTATGAAGTGTGGAGTAGGTAAATGCGGCCGCTGTAATATAGGCAGTGAATATATATGCTTGGATGGGCCTGTATTTACCCTGGCACAATTAAGAGATTTACCGCCGGAGTGGTAAGCGTAACTATCTCAAAATAGTTTTCTTTATATTTTATTTATATTGTCCGTGAGATAGTAAAAAAAATATAAATATTATTAAATTAGCAGGATGTAACCCCTTACTGCAAGCGGAAACCTTAAATAAAGCAGAAACCGATTTGAATATTATTATAGGGCTATGTGTCGGGCATGATGCACTATTTTCTAAGTATAGCCGGGCTCCGGTTGTGACCTTAATCGCTAAAGACCGGGTATTAGGACATAACCCGGCCGCAGCCCTATATACCGGTCAATCCTATTATAAAAGATTAACCCGGAAAAAGTCATAAACAAGGCGGCAAGGGCTTTATATCCCTTGCCGCTTAAATTAAGTATTGAACAGCGCGCTTTGGGATTAATCGTTATTTCTTTTCTACCGGAACTTGGATTTCGGTGAGCCAATCTTCTACATTCTCTTGGTTCCAAATGCCGTCAATATAGCTTTCGCGCGCATTTTCGGTAATTTGATATCCGTTTTGCTCTATCCACCGCACCGCATAGGCGTAGGCAGCTCCAATCTTTTCATAAGCTCCGCGATGCAGAACAGACACAGCTTTGACGGCGGGAATCTCCTTGAATACAATCCCATCTCCATCTTGGCCCCGGCTTGTAACGGCTTCACAGATTTCCACGTTGATGTCAGTATCCCGGTATTCGCCGTCAAGATAGACGTTAAAGCAATAACCGGGTTCGACACATTTAATGCCCGGATTTGCCTGGCTTACTTTTTGACCTAGCGCAGGCATGATTTCGTTTAGCGCTGCATAATTGGGAAGGGTGTATCGCGCTGAATACACAGTAAAAGCGGGAATTTCCTTGATAACAGCTTGATATTTCATTATATGACCCTCTTTCTGTTCCTGGATGTAGTGACTTAATCGAAAGAGCTGGTCGGTGACATTCTGTAGTTCACTTTCAAGCTCGGCTTTGCGCTGTGCCATTATTCCCGCAATGTTGTGGCCATCAACAATTGCGGAAACTTCGGGGATGGAAAACCCCATCTGCCGTAGCGCCATAATTTCAGCCAGCCGAAAAAGTTGCATGACCGTGTAGTAACGATAGCCGCTTTCCTCATCTACATGGGCAGGTACGAGCAGACCCACT
>CAZYLY010000041.1:0-13912 GCA_964648825.1 uncultured Syntrophomonadaceae bacterium | reverse complement strand
ATGGACAGATTAAATTTGATGTAGAAGAAAATTATAAGATAAATATTAAAAAAGCTCATCATAAACTCTCCCTAGTTGATATGAAAAATAAACCTTTCTTTTCCGGTTTAGATGTGCGCTTGAGGAGAAATGGAGCTAAAAAAGATTGAAGATACCCTTTTTAAAGAACGCTGTTGTCGTATCCCATCTTCTGATGCAGAAAAGTGTAAATGCCGGGGATATCGTTATTGATGCTACTTGCGGGCAGGGGAATGATACTTTATTTTTAGCTGGATTAGTTGGTGAATCGGGTAAAGTTTTGGCATTTGATATACAAGCACAAGCTATTATAGCTACTAGGCAAAAACTAGCAGAAAATAATTGTATTAAAAGGGTGCAGTTAATTAATGATTCCCATGAAAACCTAGATAAATATAGTGATGAACCAGTTGATGCGATAATGTTTAACTTAGGTTTTTTACCGGGTTCTAAGTCGAAAATAATTACTACGGCTCATACTACTTTGCTAGCAATACAAAAAGCTTTAGACATAATGCAGAGCGGCGGTCTAATGACTATAGTTTTTTATCCAGGACATGATGGAGGACAAGAGGAATTAAATCTGGTAAGGGATTACTTAGCATCTTTACCCCAAGCTAGTTTCGAGGTTAGCCATTTGTGTTTTATTAACCAAGTTAATAATCCACCTCAATTAATAGTAATACAAAAGCTCGAAGGAGGCCATTGATGAAAGCACGGCGACAATTTGCAATCATGCAGATAATTTCTAACCAGCGTATTACTACCCAAGAAGAATTAATTGATGCTTTAAAAAATATGGGGTTTGATATTACTCAAGCGACTATTTCCAGAGATATTAAAGAACTTCAGCTAATCAAGGTGCCTAATCCTACTGGATATCATTACGCCATGCCCGAACTAACAACCCTAAAGGGTTCACCAGAGCGCATGGTAAGGGTTTTGAAAGATACAGTGATTAAACTTGATTATAGTGGTAATATTATTGTAGTTAAGACTATGCCTGGTGCAGCCCAATCAGTGGCCTCTCTAATTGATAATAGTGAATTACCGCATATTTTAGGTAGTGTGGCCGGGGATGATACTATTTTTTTAGTAGTCAAACCAGCTAAAGCGGCGCAAGTAGTAAAAGAATTTAATCAGATGATATACGAATAATTTAATCCACTTATAAGAGGGGATTTTTATGTTACAAGAAATATTTATTAGTAATTTTGTATTAATAGATGAACTGCGCCTCCAATTTAACGGGGGATTAAATGTTTTAACCGGAGAAACTGGAGCCGGTAAATCAATAATTATTGATGCCCTGGGCTTAGTGGTAGGGGAACGCCTAAAAAATGATTTTATTCGAGATGGCGAGAAAAAAGCTATAATTGAGGCTGTTTTTGATATTACTAACCATACTGGTGCGGGGGCTTTTTTAGAGGAGAATGGCCTTGGGGATGAGGATGACGGCTCTATCATTATTAGCCGGGAGATATTGCCTAATGGCCGTAGCACGGCTCGGGTTAATGGTAGGAATATAAGTATAGGAACTTTAAGAGATCTATCGGCCTTGTTGTTAGATATGCACCTGCAACATGACCATCTATCTATACTTAAAACCGAAAATTATTTAGATTATGTGGATAATTTCGCCGCTGATATTGATAATTTACTGGTGAACATAAAAGCTTTATTTAATATGATTAAACAAATAACTGTCCAAATCGAAACATTAAAAGCAAATGAGAATATTAAGCTGCAAAAGATAGATTTCTTAACTTATCAAATTAACGAAATTAAACAGGCTAACCTGTTTCCAGGGGAAGATGAAGAGTTAGCCCTTCTGGCTAACCGGATTAGAAATGCTGAAAAACTAGTTATTACTTCGACTATGGTGCTAAACGCTTTATATGCCAGTGAACAAGGGTTAAGTGCTTATGACCAGATTTCCGCGGCGATTGATGCTCTCAATGATACGAAGGATGAGCATCTACAAACATTTTTACCTGTTTTGGAAGATATGTATTACAACCTGGAGGATATTGCCAACCATATCTCGAGTTTTCGTAACTCCTTAGATTTTGAACCTAACTTGTTAGAAGAAACAGAAGACCGTTTACATGAGATTAGTAAATTAAAATCGAAGTACGGTTCGAATATAAATGAAATTATTGATTTTTATAATAATGCGGTTGATGAACTGGAGACCCTACAAAATAGTAGTACGGTAATAAGTGAGTTAGAAAATCAATTAGCAGCTTTACATGAGGAATATAACGAAATAGCTAAAGAATTAAGCAGTAAACGCTGCGAAGCAGCCTTGATCTTAGAAAAGAATGTTAACGAAGAGTTAATTCAGCTTAATATGCCTAATTTAAAATTTGCGGTAGAAGTACAACAAATTGATACTCCTACGCCTAAGGGTTTAGATGATGTGGAGTTTCTATTTTCTCCTAATCCAGGAGAACCTTTAAAACCCTTAGCTAAGATAGCTTCTGGAGGGGAAATATCCCGCTTTATTCTAGCCTTAAAGAAATCATTGACGGAAGTATATGATATTCCCACCTTTATTTTTGATGAAATAGATGTCGGGGTAGGGGGCACATCCTTAGCAGCGATGGCGAAAAAGTTAAGCGAATTAGCCCAAAATCACCAGGTTATTTTAGTCACTCATTCACCCCAGGTAGCTAGTTATGCTAACACTCATTTTCTAATTGAAAAGTACGTAGCAAATAACCAAACTTTTACGACGGTCAAACAACTTAATTACAATGATAAAATTAAAGAAATTGCCCGCATGTTAGGAGGAGAAAATTATACCCAAATTACCTTAAAACATGCCGGAGAAATGTTAGATAAAGCTATCCTGGGCTAATAGGATAGCTTTTTTTGCAAAATTGGTCTTGAGACTAAAGCAGGATTATAATATTTTGTTACAGAATAATTATTTGTATGTAGTTTAAAATAGGAGGCAGGCAAAGTGGTTGATATTGCTTCATTAGCCAAACTAGGCGGGGTAAGGAAATATAATATAGATGAGAACATTTTTAATGCCGGGGATTCTGGTAATGAAATGTTTATAATACTAAAGGGAAAGGTAGGGGTATTTCTTAACTCTATTGAAGGTTTTCCTTTTATGATAGCAGAGCTTTGTTCGGGAGATTTCTTCGGAGAAATGTCCTTGTTAGAAGGTTTGCCCCGAAGTGCTAATATTGAAGCTTTAGAAGATACCTTAGTTTTAGTTATTAATGAAGATAATTTCGAAAAAGTTATCTCCGGTCAACCAAGCTTAGCTTACCGAATTATGAAAGGTATGAGCGGCCGTTTACGTAGGCAAAATGAAGAAATATGCCAATTTAAACAAGGTGAACCTATTGACCCTAGAGAATGCCGAGTAATAGATAAGCCCATAACAATAGAAGTTTTAGATAATTCTATTTTCCCTCCCAACCATAAAAACTACGCTAAGACTGCGTCATCTAATGATGATAATTTTATATTTGACCGGGAAGTAGAATGTCCAGTATGCGGAGAAAAGTTTACTGTGAAAAGCGTCCGTTCTTCTAGGCTTAGATTAGATAAAATAGATAATGATATGCGCCAGCGTTTTATAGATTTTGAACCCTTATGGTATTTAGTTTGGGTTTGTCCTAATTGCTATTATGCTAATTTTAATTTCGAATTTAAACAAGTCTTATCCTCGCATAAGAAGAAATTAATGGAACAATCGAAACAGCTGAAAGAAAAGGTAAGGTTTCAGTTTAGCAATCCCCGGAAAATTGATGAAGTTTTTGTTAGCTATTATCTAATGCTGCAATACTTACAAGTAGGCGCAACTGATGTTACTGCACCTGCTAAAGTATGGTTGCGTCTATCTTGGTTATATAGTGATGTCGGTGATGAAGAAATGTTTAAATATGCTTCTAAACAAGCCTTAGATATGTTTAAAGATTCTTATTATAATAGTTGCCGCGATTCTTCACCTGAACAGGAACAAAGGCTTTCACTATTATTAGGAGAACTTACTTATCGATTAGGGGATGAAGTCGAAGCGATGAAATTTTTCCGGGGAGCCTTAGTGCGTAAAGCCGGAGGCAATGTTAATGTTAATCGGCAAGCAGAAGATAGAATTGAGGAATTACGCCAAAATATGATGGAATCTGAGGAGTAATAAGGGGTGGCGTAGTAGCATCATCCCTTAAGAAAAATTAATATAATTGATGTATGCTTTTCTATGATTGCGTAAACGTATACTTTCACTTTCCTATGGAGAAAATAATTATTATCAAATCCAGGGGAAGTGATTTTTTTTGCGTAATTATAGACCATATATCGGAATAATTCTTAGTATTTTAATTATAGCTTTCTGTTCTACTGCTCAAGTTAAAACTCTGCTCACTCTTCCTCATAGCCAACGTTTAGTGGTGGGAGAAACTAGTAATATTTCTTTTAATTTACCAGCAATTTTTGATGAAAAGCTATCTATGCTAGTTATGGAACCTTCTCGAAGTGTATTTGCTAATCCTGATGATCCTACTATATCAATTACAAAAAATACTAATGGTTATGAAATCGCAGCCTTAAAACCAGGCAAGGCAGAAATTAAGCTAAAGCTTTTAGGGTATATTCCGCTTAAATCTATTGCGATTGAATCTATGCCTACTCAAAAGGTCGTTGTAGGCGGACATTCTATTGGAGTAGTGCTGCAATCACGGGGAATTATGGTAGTAGGTTTTGCCCCGGTAGTCGGTGCCGAAGGTCAAAAATATTATCCCGCGAAAGAACAAGGGGTGGAAATAGGGGATCTAATTATGCAAGTTGCCAATAAAGAGATAGCAAGTGAGAATGATTTAGCTCGTATAATTGATGAAAATAACGGAAATGGATTAGATATAACCCTAAAGAGAAAAGGAAAAACTATCAATTTAAATGTCACTCCCCAGTTTTGCCCCGAAACTCAAAGAAACAGAATTGGTTTATATGTGCGTGACGGGGTAGTGGGAGTAGGCACTATGAGCTTTTGGAATCCCGCTACCAAAGAGTATGCTGCTTTAGGTCATATAATTATGGATGCTGACACTAAACAAGGAATTGAAGTACTTAAAGGAAAAATTGTCTCTGCTTCGATTCAAACTGTAAAACCGGGTAAGCCTGGTAAGCCCGGCGAAAAAATTGGTATTTTTAATAGTAAGGGTGATATTGAAGGCAATATTAGTAAAAATACTTATTTCGGCATTTATGGAGAAACTAATAATAATGTTACTAACCCGGTAGTTGGTCATAGTATGGAAGTTGGTTATGCTCATCAAGTGGAAACAGGAAAAGCTGAAATCTATACGGTAGTAAATGGTGATGATATAGAATGTTTTAGCATTGAAATAGAACAGGTATATCCAGAAAGAGATAATGGTAAGGGTATGGTAATAAAAGTTACTGACAAAAGGCTATTAGACTTAACCGGAGGTATTATTCAAGGTATGAGCGGCAGCCCCATTGTTCAAAATTCGCGTATTGTAGGAGCTGTTACCCATGTGTTTTTAAATGATCCCCAACGAGGTTACGGCATTTTTATGGATAATATTCTGTCGGAATTGCCCTCTTATAGTGAAGGTGGTTTAAACATTTCGACAAATTAAATAAACCACTTTTACCTGTAAATTGGTAATAATACAAATTTTACACTTTTTGTTTTTTAAATTTTTAAGGATAGTTTTGTATCTTATTGTTAAGGTGAGGAATATTATCAGATAATTTGATAGAAAAAAAAAGCAGGAAATACTTGGGGTACAGTCGAAAAGAGTTATTAAATAGAGATTATTCACGTGAGGGGGAATTAGAAGGTATGTTGGTTGAAAGAAATGGCATAAAAGTACTTATTGCTGATGACAATCGTGAGTTTTGTGGAATCCTACAAGATTATTTTTCTAACCAGCCGGATTTTGAATTGGTAAATGTTTGTACTAATGGCATGGAAGTGCTGGAAACACTTGGGAACCAAGAGGTTGAAGTATTAATACTTGATTTAATAATGCCTTATATGGACGGAATAGGAGTATTAGAGGAGATTAATCAACTAAACTTAAAGACTATACCTAAGATTATTATTCTTACTGCTTTCGGACAAGAAAATATTACTCAGAAAGCAGTACAATTAGGGGCTGATTATTACATTTTAAAACCTTTTAACTTAAATGTTTTGGGGGATAGGGTTAGACAAGTGGCAAGGGATATTAAACCTAGAATGGAATCCAGAGCTACAATATCCTCTATTGCTTTAGCTGCACATGCCCCCAAAGACCTGGAAGTAGAAGTTACAAAGATTATTCATGAAATCGGGGTACCTGCACACGTTAAGGGCTATCAATATTTAAGAGATGCTATATTATTAGTAGTAGATGAAATTAATTACTTAGGAGCTGTTACTAAGGAATTATATCCTACTATTGCCCAAAAATATGATACTACTTCTAGCAGAGTAGAAAGGGCGATAAGACATGCAATAGAACTTGCTTGGGATAGAGGCGACCTGGATAAGATCAATAAATTTTTTGGTTATACTGTAAGCGGAGAAAAAGGCAAACCTACTAATTCTGAATTTATAGCTATTATTGCCGATAAATTAAGGTTGGAAAATAAGGTGAGCTAAATTAGGATATAATTATTTTTATTAAAAAACAACCGCCTGTAAGATTCAGGCGGTTGTTACTATATATATTGATAATAGATAAATATTGTCACAAGTGCTATTATAGAGTTCGTTAAGGAATATGTTTTTCTGTTGAGGTGTAAAAATGCATTTAAAAGGTAAAGCGCGTATAGATGAACGAACTAAAAATCTAGTAAAAAGACTGAAAAGAAATGATATAGCTATAATTAACCATGACGATATAGATGAGGTAGCTGCTAATTCTATTATAGATATTAGACCTCAAATAGTTATTAATGCCGATGTATCTATTACGGGTAAATATCCGGCTAAAGGTGTATATAAGATTTTAAAAGCCGGAATTCCAGTATTAGATGAGGTCGGCCAGGATATTTTTAATAATGTTAAGGAAAACGCTTTATTAGAAATAAAAGACAACCAGATTTACCAGGGCAGTAAGTTAATTGCTGAAGGCAAAATTTTAACGCTAGATGATGTTCGGGAAAAGTTAAAGGAAGCTCATAATAATATTCAAGAACAGTTAGATGATTTTGTAGAAAATACCCTGGAATATGCCAAGAAGGAAAAAGACATTCTTTTAGGTAATATAGAAGTACCATCTGTAAATACATATATGTTAAATCGTCATGCTTTAATCGTAGTAAGAGGTAGTAGCTATAAAGAAGATTTGAAAACTATCAGCTCCTATATTCAAGAGGAAAAACCGGTTTTAATAGGGGTAGATGGCGGGGCAGATGCCTTATTAGAATTTGGTTTAAGACCGGATATTATCGTCGGTGATATGGACAGTGTATCTGATGAGGCGCTAAAATGCGGAGCAGAAATTATTGTACATGCTTATGCTAACGGAAAAGCACCAGGAATGGAAAGGATACATGATATGGGACTTAGTGCCCTGGCATTTTCTATGCCGGGTACTAGTGAGGATTTAGCTATGATTTTAGCCTGGGAGTATGGGGCTAGTCTTATGGTAGCAGTCGGTTCCCATTCTAATATGATTGATTTTCTGGAAAAAGGACGAAAGGGTATGGGGAGTACTTTTTTAGTACGCCTGAAAGTAGGTTCTATTTTAGTTGATGCTCGTGGAGTTAGCCAACTTTACCAGCATAGTCTGCAAACTAAAAACTTGATACAATTGTTTATTGCGGCCTTATTTCCTATTATAATAATATTATGGGTTTCACCGGCTACCCGGCCGTTTTTTAGGTTAATCTGGTTACAATTACAAATGTTATTTAGTATGTGATGAGGTGTAGTAATGATAGATTTAAAATACCATATAGCATCTATAGTAGCTGTTTTTTTGGCTTTAGGCTTAGGAATACTGATTGGCACTACTATTGTCGGTGATGATATTTTCATCGAACAACAAAAGAAGTTACTAGAGCGTCTAGAAGAACAGTTCAGTTTATTTAAGGATAGGGAAGCCCAATTAGTGGAAGATAATAATTTTAAAGATGACGTAATAAGTAATTACGAAAATTATACCCAAGCCTTGTTACCTTTCTTAGTTGATAATCGTTTAAAAGATGAAAGAGTAGCGATTGTAGTTACTGGTAATACCGATATACCTTCGGGTTTAATTAATACAATTTCTTTGGCGGGAGCCCAAGTAGCCTCAAAAACAGTAATTTTATCTAATATTGATTTAATTAATGATGAAATAAGAGCCAAGCTTATTAGTTATTATAATATCCAGGAAAGTGCGGATACCAAAGAGACTAACGAGATACTTAGAAGCTATATTGCTAGTAGTGTAGCGGCTGTTTTACTAAACGAAGAAAATGCAGGTATCATAGAGTTTATGCAAGAGAATGAATTGGTGAATTTTAACGGTGATTTTGCTGCTCCAGTTAATGGATTTATTATATTAGGCGGAACTAATAATTCAGATGCTGATTTTGCTTCTAGTTTTGATCGTAGTTTAATTCAACATTTAACTAATAGCGGCATCAAAATTTTTGGGGTGGAAAGGTCTAATGTGGAATATTCATATATGCCGGAATATCAACAATATAATATTACTACTATTGATAATATTGATATAAGCCCGGGGCAAATATCTTTAGTTTTTGCAATGGTGGGGGAATCGGGGAATTATGGCATTAAACCAACGGCGCAAAAGTTTATGCCTTCTTTACCGCTGCAATCGTTAGGAAGTGAAACCAGGTGAAAACAGTAACGGTAGTAATTCCGGCTTATAATGAGGAAACACGTATAGGAGACACTTTACAAGCAGTAAAGGCTTTAGATAATGTTGCTAAAATTATAGTCGTAAATGATGGCTCTACCGATAAAACTGCTGAAGTAGTTCGCCGTTACAATATTGATTTAATTGATTTACAGGAAAATGTCGGTAAGGGCGGAGCTATGAATAATGTTTTACCTTATATTGAAACAGATATTGCGGTTTTCTTAGATGCAGATTTAGGTAGTAGTGCCAGCGAAGCTAGTAAAATTATTGTGCCGCTTTTAAATGAGGAGGCTGATTTAGTTATCGCCGCCTTCCCGCCTCCCACTCGCAAAGGCGGCTTTGGTTTAGTTAAGGGAACGGCAGCTAAGGCGATTAAAAATGCAGGGAACCTGGAAGTTACAGCCCCTTTAAGCGGGCAAAGGGCTATGACTAAAGAGGTGTTAAAGGTTGTAACTCCATTTAGTAAAGCTTATGGGGTTGAATTAGCCATGACCATCAAGGCTTTAAAAAACGGCTTTAGAGTAATAGAAGTACCGACATTGATGAAGCATAATGAAACTGGGCGCGATTTGGCGGGATTTATACATAGAGGCAAACAATTTATAGATGTATTAAAGGTTATTATTAAGGAAAGACGGGGGAAGTAAATGCAGCTTATAGTACCGGCATTAGTAGGATTGGGAGCCGGGTGTATTATAGAATTATTACTTCTATATTTATTAATGCCGCTTTTAACCACAGTAGGGGCAGTGCGTAAAAATTACCTGGGGGTAGATATTCCGGTAAGTGTAGGTATTAGTATACCTATGTCTCTTATTATAGCTTTCTGTATTTATAAGCTTTTAGGGTGGTATGATGCGAGTTATCATATCTTTTTATTAGGTACTATGACTATTTGTTTTTTAGGTTTCATAGATGATATGTTGGGACAAAGAGATACTTTAGGTTTTAAGGGACATTTCGGACAATTGCTGCGGGGCAAATTAACTACCGGTGGATTAAAGGCACTTGGTGGGGGAGCGATTGCCTTTTTTTTAGCGCTTTTTTTATCCCCGATTTGGTATGATGTGCTACTTAATACTTTTATTATAGCTTTATTTGCTAATATGTTAAATCTGCTAGATTTGAGACCGGGGCGGGCAGGTAAAGGATTTCTAATTTTTTTATTGATAATAATTGCCTTAGCCAAGGGGAGTATCGATTGGTTACTGCTAACTCCAGTGTTAGGTGCTTTGTTAGTCTATCTGCCTTTTGATTTGAAAGCTAAGGTAATGATGGGGGATGCGGGCTCTAATGTTTTGGGGCTAGGATTAGGGTTTTACTGTATGGTTTTTTTACCTTTAGTAATGCGAATAGGGGTATTAGTTTTTTTGGTTTTAATGCACATTTATACGGAAAAATATTCTTTGACTAAGACGATAGAAAACAACTTTTTATTAAAAGCTATTGATAATTGGGGACGTGGTTAGGCAGAAAGGAGCCTTTTATGGTTAATGAACAACGCTTAGTAGATTTATTTGTACGTTTAGTAGAAATCGATTCGGAAACTGGAAATGAAGCTAAGTTTAAGGATTATTTAATAGAGGAATTTGCTGCCAGGGGGATTAAAGCTATTGAAGATGAAACTGCTTCTATTGTCGGAGGAAATGCGGGTAATCTATTGGTGCGTATCCCTGGGACTGTTGCAGCTAAACCGCTATTATTTTCAGCCCATATGGATACAGTTAGCCCGGGAGTAGGAATAAAAGCCGTAGTTGAGGCCGAAATTATAAAAAGCCGGGGAAATACTATCTTGGGTTCGGATGATAAAGCAGCTATTGCCGCTTTACTAGAAGCTTATGATGTGCTTAAGGAAAATAATATAGCCCATCCTCCTTTAGAATTTTTATTTACAGTAGGGGAAGAACAAGGCCTAAATGGGGCTAAAGCTTTTGATTATAGCGTTTGGGAAAGTGAAATAGGTTATGTATTAGATGCCGGAGGGCTTCCGGGTACTATTATCATAAAATCCCCGGCCCAAAACGAAATTGATTATCAGGTATATGGAAAAGCTGCCCATGCCGGCATTAACCCCGAAGATGGAGCAAATGCTATCAAGTTAGCTGCCCTAGCTATATCACAAATGCCCAGCGGACGCATTGATGCTGAAACTACCTGTAATTTTGGCTTAATTAAGGGGGGGAAAGCACAAAACATAGTAGCCGATTATTGTGAAATTAAAGGGGAAGCGCGAAGCTTAAACCGAGAAAAACTAGATAATATAACTAAGGAGCTAGTTGATACTTTTAATGAAATAGTTAAAAACGGTGGCGGTAAGCCGGAAGTTGAAGTTACCTTCCTTTATCCCGAAATAAGTCTTGATTCTGATGATGAAGTTGTTCAGCTAGCGGTGAAAGCTGTTGAAAGCATCGGGTTAGAGCCCTTCATAACTAGTACGGGCGGCGGCAGTGATGCTAGCATCATCAATGGAAAAGGCATCCCTTGTGTTAATTTAGGTATAGGTATGCAAAAGGTACATACTAATGAGGAATTTATTTTAGTTAAGGATTTAGTAGATGATGTGAGGTTAGTGTTAGGGATTATTGAGCAATTCGTGGAATTGAATTCTTAATTGTAATTTTTAATTATGATTATACTGCAAAACCTCTAATTCAACTAACGTAAACTACTTTACATAGTAAGATTAAAATCAGCCAAAGGCTTAAGGAGGTAAATTATTGATAAGCATTAAACGCGGTTTAATAACCCGAGAGTTATTTACCCGTTCAGGCATAACTGGATATTTAGTGGCTATAGATGATAAAGAGGAAAAATGTATTGCCTATACTGATTTGATTGGAGAAGTTAAAATCGGCGATGAGGTGATGCTTAATACTACCGCAGTTAGCTTGAGCTTAGGTAGTGGTGGTTATCACTACATAATGGCTAATTTAAGCCTGGAAAGCCAACCCTTATCCCCCCGAGGCCATATTATGAAATTGCGTTATACCCCCATGCAAATTAAGGTATTAAGTGTTGAAGAAGAAGATAGCCCTTACCATCAAGACCTGGCTGAAGCAGATAGTTTAGAAGGTGTGCCCGTATTAGTCGGTACTCTTCATTCCATGTTAGCCCCCTTATGCTTACAATTAGGCGAAGCTAAACTGAAAGTAGCTTATGTAATGACAGATGGGGCGGCACTTCCGATGAGTTTTAGTAATACGGTAGCTTGGCTAAAAGAAAACAATTTATTACATGGTACCGTAACAATAGGTCATGCTTTTGGCGGGGATTTAGAAGCGGTGAATATATTTTCGGGATTATTAGCTGCTCAAAAAGTATTTAACCCCGACGTAATCATAGTTACCATGGGGCCAGGTATAGTAGGTACTGGAACTAAGTGGGGATATACTGGAATTGAACAAGGGGATATACTAAATGCAGTCGATAGTTTGGGGGGAACACCGCTAGCTATACCTAGAATAAGTTTTGCTGATAGCAGGGATAGACATAAAGGGATTAGTCACCATACTATTACGGTTTTATCTCGGGTATGTCGGGCTAAAGCTATGGTGCCTTTAGCGGATATGGAAGAAAACCAGTTAGCCTATGTTTTAGAACAGTTAAGAAAAGCCCGCTTATTTGAACGCTATGATTTTACTTTAGAAAATGCTGATGACAGTTTAGCTATAATGAAAAGTAGCGGGCAAAAACTTACGACAATGGGGCGCACCATTGATGAAGATAAGGAGTTTTATCTTAATCTGGGGGCTGGTGCTTTAACTGCTATCAAGCTTATTCAAGGCGAAAAAGTGAGTAAAATTGCTTTAGTCTAAGTTTAATGCAGATTAAGATTAATAAATTCCCGTAAAGTAGTCTCTTTAGGATAGCTAGCAAAAAGATTTATAATGTCTGGTAACCTTCCAATAATAATTATGCGGTTATTTTGTACTACCATATTCATATTTATCACCTCGGACTTAATATATGAATTTTATGGCAAAAATATGCAGGAGGATTTGCAGATGGATTTTACCGAAAAGACTTTAAGTTCTCAATTAATTTTTAGCGGCAGAATTATTGATGTATCAGTAGATACTGTGTTACTACCTGATGGCAGCCAGAGTACTCGTGAAATTGTACGCCATGCTGAAGCAGTGGCTATTGTAGCTATTGATGATAGGCAAAATATTTATTTAGTCAAACAATACCGCAAACCAATTGAAAAAGTGTTGTTGGAAATCCCGGCGGGCATTTTAGAACCTGAAGAAGACATTATAGCTGCTGCCCATCGGGAATTAGCAGAAGAAACCGGATTAAGGGCGGGGAAAATGGATAAGATTTTAAGCTTTTATACGGCTCCGGGATTTACTGATGAATTAATACATTTATTTGTCGCCACTAATTTAAGTCAAGGGGAAACCAATTTGGATATAGATGAATTCGTGGAAACAGTATATTTGCCTATTAAAGATACTTATCAGATGATAGTAAATGGAGAAATTAGCGATGCAAAAAGTATAATAGGCATACAATATATTTATAAGAGCTTGCAGGAATAACTCTGCATTTAGGAAGGAATTAAGATGCGTAAAATTTATGCTGATTTACATATTCACGTCGGATCGGCTGGCTCCAAACCGGTAAAAATAACCGCCTCGCGTAAATTAACTTTAGAAAACATTATTTTTGTCGATGCTGTGCGTAAGGGATTAGATATGGTGGGAGTTGTAGATTGTGCTAGCCCCTTAGTGAGCGAAGAACTCGAGGCTATGTTAAATGACGGACGGCTTAAGGAACATCCCCGCGGAGGATTTATGGCTGCTAATGGAGTAATGCTGATAGCGGCCGCCGAAGCGGAGACTAGAGAAGGAATTCATATCATAATCTACCTGCCTGATTTACCTAATTTGAAAAAATACCAGAAGTATATAGCTAGCCGGGTAACTAATCAAAATCTTTCTACCCAACGGGCGAGTGCGGGCATTATCGAATTCATTAATTTAGCCTATATTTGTGAAGGTATTTTTTGCTTTGCCCACGCCTTTACTCCCCATAAAGGGGTT
>CAZYLY010000040.1:0-13991 GCA_964648825.1 uncultured Syntrophomonadaceae bacterium | reverse complement strand
CCATAGTTTCTAGTAGGCATATAGTTGCTGTATCTATATCTGTTTCAGTTATCATGCGCACTAAAAGCTTAAGGCTTTTCTTTTTTTCATCATAATCTAGGTTATTAAAATAATCCTGCTTTTTGTCCCTGTTCGAACATGATAATTTCACCAAAGTCTACCTGTGCTTCCCCAGGGGGCTGCTCTAGGGGAAGAAAACCTTCTTTTTCACCGTACAGTTCTTTTTTACAGGCGGATACATGGTTGCGAACTGTTCTTTCGCTAGCATTAAATATTTCATGATGTTCTTCGCATAAACGGTCATAAATACGCTTAGCTGTATGGCGCTGTTTAGGGGAACGATTAAGATCCTCTTTAAGCCAAGTATCAATTATTGGTTTTACTGCATCAAGCTTCGAGGGCCTTCCTCTTTTAGGTTTTTTAATTTCATTAAAATCGGTCTGTTCTGCATATTTTTTAATAGTTCTAAAATCATGGCCTGTTTCTTTAGCAATACTTCTAAGGGATTTTCCTTTATGAAAGTTTAAGTGTTTGATATGATATTGTTGTATCATCGTTAGCATCCTTTCTTTTCTACCTCCTTTTGTCTCTTCAACAAAAAGGGTAGTATATTTTAGGGGTGCTGGCGATGTTTTTTTCCATTTTACTGCTGTATTTTTATCTTGCCGTTCGCTGTACTTTTATTTTGCCATAAACAAATAATTCTGTTCGCAACACTAGTACTAATCAAAATGCACATACAATACACATGCCAAGTCAACTACTTGATACAACAGACTTAGAGTCTACGCCACATATTACAACAAATAATCTAAATCATGTAGTCATGAGGATAAAAGAGGGAAGTACTACCCCAACTGCTTTGACAATAATATTTGAAAACAACTCGGAGAATAGCTATATATATGGCGATTACTATACCATAGAAAGAGAAATAAACAATGCATGGTATCAAGTTCCTGTAGCTATAGAAGAAAACTATGGTTTTAATGATATAGCTTATGAATTAACACGCCAGAATAATTCGGAATGGGTAGTTGATTGGGATTGGCTCTACGGAAACCTAGAACCAGGAGAATATCGAATTATAAAAAAATTATTAGATAATAACAGCTCTGATAAATATAATATTTATTATTTAACTGCTGAATTTACTATTTAAATAAAATCTAAGCAGGGTAGCTGTCCTCTTTAGACAACAAACTTTTTAGCAAATAAAGAAGAAACAAGGAAGCTTCTCAAGCAGTTTACATAATATCTATTATCGGAAGTAATAAATTAATAATTAGTTAGCCAAAAAAGAATAAAACCCGCTATTTAACGGGTTTATAAATGGTTTTATTGAAAAAGTTAGATGAATCTCATTTTTTGATTTATTATATGTTCTCTTTCTGCACTCCATAATGATTCGTGGTTAGAAATAAATTCTAAAAATTCTTTCTTAAGCCCGGTGAAATTCTCATTAGCTCTTACAACTACCTCCATATCCCAAGCTAATTGTAAGTCTCTTACCCCTACTTTTAATAATCTTCCTTCATTAATTTCCCTTTTTACAACTGGATAAGGAACTAGCGAAACCCCTTTATTCCTGATGACAGCTTCCTTAATAGCTTCCCAGTTAGTTATTTCTGTTACTATATTAAAATCATTAAAACTTAAACTTAATGTTTTAAGATAAGTATCTACAAAGTGTCTTATAGAGGATTCTTCTTCCCGGGCTATAAAAGGTTCTTTAAGCAGATCATTAATAGTAATAGTAGTTCTTTCTAACCAGTAACCGCGCGGAGGTACTATTAATACTAATTCATTGCTTTCAATCTTAAACTTCTTTAAATCTGGGTCATTAGTCAAGTTGCCTTCTATTACACCAATATCAGTAGAACGATCACGAATATTATTAATAATATCTTGACTATGACCAATGTCTAATCTTATATGAACATTAGGATTTAACTCTTTAAAGGTAATTATCGATGTAGGTAAAAAGTAGTTTCCGGCGGTATAACTTGCCCCAACATTAATAAATTCCATATCTTGTCCACTAATTTTAGCTATTTCCTCTTCCATTTCCGCATATAAAACCAGAATCTTTTCTCCATATTCATAAAATTTTCTACCTGCCTCAGTAAGCTTAACTCCACTATTACCTCGCTCAAATAAGGATACATTAAGATTTTGTTCTAAGGTTTTTACTTGCGAACTTATGGCCGGTTGAGTAAAGTTTAAGATTTTTGCTGCTTTGGTAAAACTTTTTGCTTGAGCTATCGTTCTAAATACTTCAAATTGATCTATATTCATTGTGTCACCTGCTCTCCAAAGTTAAATTCCCTTAATTATTATCCTCTCACTATATCTTAGCAAAGTTTTGACAATTATCAATATTATTCAGCAAATGTTCATTATTTGTTTGTTACAATGACAGTAATTTGTTAAAATAGTAACATATTGACAAAATTTAATGGAGGTTACTAATGTTTCTTTTATATGGCTCTATAGAATTATTTATCCCTTATTCTAATTCACTAAAGGATAAAAGAAAAATTATTAATAGTTTAATTGATCGATTAAGAAAAAGGATAAATATTTCTATTTGTGAAGTTGCCTATAACGATTTATGGCAAAGAACAGTTTTGGGTTTTGCCATAGTTAGTTCTAATAATAATGATTTAGAAAGATTTATTACTTATATAGATGATACCCTCTGCAATTATTCCTATGATATAGAAATAACTCACTTCGATTATAAGATAATCACCCCAGAAAAATAAGCCTAATTGAATACTTCCATAATTTACTACTCTAAATTTGCAGGATATTGACAATTTTTGTAGAAATATGGTCTTACTTTCTTTTTTACCAAAATTAATTTAAATAGGAAAGGAATGATTATCTTTGAAGAAAGTAAGCTTATTACCAAAAAAAGTAGGAGTAACCCTTTTGTTAGCTGTGTTTACAGCAAGTCTTGCATTTATCTCACCAGCAGCAAATGCTAGTGCTGCTACCATAACTTATTCAGATCCCATCGAATACAGTGTAACTACATATGAAAATTCTGCTTCTGTCCAAAATTATGAACCTATTACTGTTGAAGTTGAAGGAAGACCTTATACATATTATACAGTTACAACTGCCCAAGATTCAAATCAACAAGCGAAAAAAGCTGCTATTGAGACAAAAACTATTGCCAAAAACACTAAATATGCTACCAATCTATACATAATTAATAGTGGAAAACCTGGTCCGGTCGTAATGATTACGGGCGGTGTCCATGGCAATGAGACTGCTGGTTATAAGGCAGCAGACAAGGTGAAAAATTATAAAATTAAAAAAGGAACCTTAATAGTAATACCAGCAGCCAACAAACTTGCTATAGAAGCTGGTAAACGTCGTGCATCTGGTGGAAGCGATTTGAACCGCATGTTTCCACAATCTAGTTCTGCTTCCCCCAGTGATACTTTATCTAAAGCTATTTATGATGTAGTCAAGGAGTATAAAGTTGATTGGTTAATGGATATGCACGAAAGTATTGGCTATTATAAAGATAAAAGCGGTAGTTATGTAGGACAAACTATTATTTACTATCCTGCTAATGGCACGATAAACACGGTAGAGTATATGGTTAATGAATTAAATAAAGGAATTAATACTTCCATGCAAAAATTTTCTATACTACGTTATCCGGTTCAAGGTAGTTTAGCTAGAAGCTCTGCTCAATTTTTAGGTGTTAATAGTTTTATTCTTGAAACGTGTAGTAAACAGACTTTAGCAACCAGAGTAAGTCAACAAGAGAAAGGTGCACAAAGTTTATTAACTAAATTAGGAATGTTATAATAATTATCTAATACGATGGGTACCTCTAACTTGACCGGAGCCAATAATTCTACCGCTAGTAATATTATTGGCCCTCCGGTCAGTATTATTTGTTGGAGTTGATCTGATTGTTATTCTTGTATTACGAGTTGCGGGTGTAACTCCTCTATTGTTTGTTTGTGGTGCTGGAGTACTAGCAATTACCGGCTGACTAGTTTTTATACCAGTTTGGTTTTTATTATAATTTTTATTAGCGGTAGTGATTTTCCATGATTTACGGAAATCGGATTTTTCGTCCCAATTTTGCCCTCCCAAGATCATTTCAGGTATGATGCTTAATTCATCAGCATACTCATTATATATATCAGTATTTTCTATATTTGACCATAAATTATTAAAGTGTTTGAGGAAATAACTTTGTTCTCCGTTATAAAATGCTTGTTGAGCTTCAGAATTTTCAAAATAATTTTGGGATAAATACGGATATCTACTAGCAATTATTTTGGCTAAACAAAGTACAGCAGTAGCTATCTTTTGGGATACTAACCAACTACTAAGAGTTCTATATTCAAATCCTCCATGTTCCTTAACCCTGTAATCTGCTAAAAACCCATACCTTTTTCTTCTTTTGGCTGCTGTTGTCGGTTCTTCTATTAAAAAAAAGGGTATGGCAAGATAATTATCTAAAGCCCTAATAAGCTTTCCGTTCACCTTTATTTTACTAAAATGAATATGTCCCCCAATAGAATAACCATTCATAGGTTGACTACCTGCTACCCATTTTACGTTTTTATAAGGAGCTAACTTACCTGCACTAGCTAAAGCCTGTTTAATATTATCTATTAACTCCAGCGGTGATTCATCAGGCTTAGGACGAATTTCTGCTATGGGACGCTGTTGACGATTGGGAATTCTAATATTGTCACAGCCAACTAATCCATCCCGGGGGAAAAACTCTGATGCAGATATCATTTTGCCGTTTTTAGAGTTAAATAACATAAATTCTGGATCAGCACCTAATTTTATTTCTCTTGATTTTATTAATTCATCATTACTATACATTTCTTTAATCTTCTTTATAACAACGGGCAAATCACGTTCTCTTATAATAGGTGAGGGGTTAACCTCATTAACTTTAAGCCTTCTCTTCGTAGTAAGCACAATACTTACCATTCCTACATCAAGTCCAATAAGATATAGTGCCCTTTTAGCCATATCACAGACTTTTGAATTCTCAGTTTCTTTTATATATTTAACTTGATTTTTTGGTTTACTATTAATTGTTAGACGAATAGAGATTATATTCAAATCACAAATAAGAACATCATAAGTCCTGACAACAGGATCTAATTTTTCTAAATCAGAGGCAATGCTGTTTATGCTATATATAGTACTAAGCACTTCTACATCCATAGCATTTTTTATGGCCTTAGCAGTATTAATAATTTGTGTTGCCTGAGTTTTATCATCAATTATATTTATTTCTAGGTGTTCTAGTCCGGAAATTGCAGTAAGACGATTTTTAGTAGGAAGTAACTCATTTTTTAAGGTTTGTTGTATATCCAAACCTGTTTCATTAGGAAGGTAATTAATACTTATATTCATTATAAGTCATCCTTTTCAGCAATTTTTTGAGCTGCAAAAACAAAATAATCTGTTAAGTAATTAAGATGTTTTTCCCTAATATCATCTTCATCAAAGCTAGCCGGCTTAGAATTAATTTCTAATATCCATAAATGTCCATCTGTATCAATTCCAATATCTAGTGATAAAATTGCTAAATTTATTCCTAATTCATTTTCGAGCTGAGGAGGGATAATTGAACAAATAGTATTTAATTGATTATCAATTGAGCTCCTTATAGGGGTCAAATGCCCAAAAGTCCTTTTTAAAACTTCCTCCATAGGTGCAGCTTTTCCCCCATTAGGTACATGGGTTACAAATTTGTTTTTACCAGCTATTCTAGCCCCTACACCTGTAATAACCCATTTACCTGTACCATCTTTTTGTGTTTGAGTTCTTAAGTCGAATGCACGCTCATCAATTTTTGCGAGATTAATACCTTGCTGAATTAAATAACGATTATCTCTAACTCCCATACGATTTAAAGCCTCGGATAAAATATTAACAGAAGAACATGAATGCCAAGTGTTACTACTCCATTCGGAATGAGAATATTTATAAGAATTACCGACAGTGATTATTTTAATAATACCTTGGCCTCGACTACTATTAATGGGCTTTAAAAATAATTCTAGATGGTTTTTAAGCATCTTTTTTAGATTTTCACGGTTATATTTTTTTGCTTGCGGAACAAAAACTTTACCTTCTGGAAAACTATTTAAAACTTCATTTACTTCCCATTTATTTAAAAAGCGGCTATTAAAAACAAACATATCAGGCTCAGTTGTGAATTTTTGCAAAAGTATTTTTACAGTATTCTTTGACTCTAGACTACGATATTGTATGCGATTATAAACTATGGTAGGAAAACCGAACTGACCTAGAATCCATTTATTGCTGTTGTTTAAGAAATAACCTTTTATGCTTTTATTTTTCCAATTAACTTTTTCAGGATGAAAAATAAAAATAAATATCCCTTTTTTTTCTCCATGTTTAATCATCTCTTTTAGTAAACGTCCTTGTTTTCCTTTAGGAAAAGTTTGATTTTTAGTTTTAGATGAAATCATAATTCCAACACTTGGCCCTAATTTTATGAGGTTATTTTTAATTAGATAAGGATTATATCTGTTATTAGGAACCATCAATTCATTTGCTATTTGTGGAGTTAATATAATATCTTCGTCTATTTTTTTAGAAGATGATGAAGTTACTTTTGTTACAGTGGTCATACAACCAATTTTAAAATTAACCGTATCAGAATCTAATAAATTATAAATATCGGGGCTTACTGATACTTCCTTACTGCTACTTTTATTAGGCATTATATGACCCCTTTACATATTCTTTAGTCCATAATATGAATTTTCTTAATAGACCGTGCTAAAAAAGAGATTCAATTAAATAAAAAAAGCTTAGTCTTTAATAAAACCAAGCTTTCAATTTCAATTTTCCAATTATTATTAGATTAATTTTTCCAATAACTTGGAAGAAAGAGTATTAAAAGGGGGTATATCTCTAATCGGCCTAATAACATGATTACAGACAACATATACTTCCCCATATCTGGTATTGAGGCATAATTGCCGGTTGAGCCTATAGCTCCAAAACTCGGTCCTACATTACCCATACAACTGACTACTGCAGTAAACCCGGTAATCAAATCTAAGCCTAAGCCGCCCATAACAACCGTTCCAGTTAAAATAATTAAGATATATAAGAAAAAGAATTGCAATACATTGATTATTAATCCGTCACCTAATACTCGATCACCGAAGCGTAGTGGTATTAATGCTTTAGGATGAATCATTTGTCTTAACTCAATGTTAGCCCGTTGTATCATAATTAAATAGCGGCCTATTTTTATATTACCTGAGGTAGAACCTGCACAAGCCCCGATAAACATCAACGAAAATATAATTATAGTGTTGAAGTAAGGCCAAGCCGTATAATTACTAGTTACAAAACCGGTAGTAGTAATTATCGAAACTACATGAAACAGGCTATTTCTAAAATTATCCCCTATTTCATAAACAGAAACTAAACTAATTATGCTAAGTAATGTTGCTGCTAATACAATAATTCCGTATAATCTAAATTCTTTATTTTGTAAATAACCGTTAAGGGAAAGTTTTTTAAATGCAAAATAGTGAAGGCTAAAGTTAGTGCCACCAAGAAACATAAATATTATAATAATCCATTGTATAGCGGGACTATAAAAACCAATACTATTGTTGTGGGTGGAAAAACCTCCGGTAGCCATGGTAGAAAAGGTGTGACATAAAGCATCGAAAATATCCATACCAAAAATCCATAATAGAATGAAAAGTACGGCACTAATGACTACATAGGTAATCCATAAATATTTTGCGGTTTCCCTAATGCGGGGGCTTATTTTATTTAAAACGGGACTAGGAATTTCCGCCCTAAATATCTGATTAGCTCTAACACCCATTCCCACAATAATGGCAACAAATAATACCATTATTCCCATTCCACCTAGCCATTGTGTAAGACTACGCCAAAAAAGAATGCTTTTAGGCAGTATTTCTACATCTGTAAATATAGTCGCTCCAGTAGTAGAAAAACCAGAAACTGTTTCAAATATTGCATCAGCATAAGAAAAAATATGTCCACTTACTACATAAGGTAAAGAACCAAAAACAGAAGCTATTATCCAGCCCAGACTTACTACTGCAAAGCCTTCCCTATAGTTTAAGGGTTGATTATGAGAGGAAAATTTACTTAAAATACCCCCAAAAATAATAGTAAAAAGGGAAACTAATAATAAGTTCCCCGTAATATCCTCACCAAACAACAAAGAACAAATTACTGTTGATAGCATGGCAATTCCAATAATTATTATAATTTTTCCTATGTAGTTAAGGATGACTATAGGTCTTACCACTAGCGTTTACCTCCATTGATAAACAACTTTTCGACCTTATGAATACTTTTAGGTAAACTAAAAACCATAAGATGGTCAAATGGTTTTATAACACTACTACCGTTAGGAATTATTACTTCGTTCCCCCTAACAATTGCTCCTATTACAGAACCTGAAGGAAATTTAATTCTATGCAATTCTTTATTAACTGCGTAGGATCCTGGTTGGGCAAATAGTTCTAGCATTTCTGCCCTATCCTCCCCTAAAACAGTCACTGATACTATATCCCCTCTCCGAATATACTTAAGGATAGTACCTGCGGTTAAAATACGCGGGCTAAATACTACGTCTATTCCGATTTCCTCCATAAGTGGCATTATATCAGTACGCTTTACTTTGGCAATTGTCTTCTTAACTCCTAAATTTTTGGCAATTAATGATGATAATAAATTAATTTTATCATCGTTAGTTACAGCAATAAATAAGTCTGCTTGTTCTACATTTTCTTCCTCTAGCAAATCTAAATCACTACCATCAGCATTTATTACTAAAGAGGTTCGCAAACGAGCTGAAACTTCCCGCGCTCTTTTTTCGTCTTTTTCAATAATCTTAATTTTAATAGGTAAATGTTGTTTTTCGATTATTTCTGCTAGATAACAGCCAGTTCTTCCGGCTCCTAAAATTATTAAATTTTCCACTCTTTTTCTATGTATTCCGAATACCTTAAGAACTTCGTGCATCTCATTAGTATTAGCCATAATATAAATGCGATCACCAGGCATAACTGTATCATAACCACTGGGGACAATCATTCTGTGTTTGCGTACGATGGAAATAATAACATACTTCGATGTATCTAAATCTTTTAGTTGCATACCTGCAATTGGTGAATCATTAGTAATTAAAATAGCTATGGATTGTACTCTACCATCAGCATAATAATCACATTCTAAAGCCTCAGGATTTTTTACAATTTTAGCTATTTCTTGAGCTGTAACTTGTTCTGGATTAATTACTAAATCGATACCTAATAAAGCTTCAGGGGAGAAGTGAGGGGTTTCTACGTAATCTGTATTTCTAACCCTTGCCACAGTAGTCTTTACTCCATATTGTTTAGCCAATAAACAGGCTATCATGTTTAATTCGTCTATTTCAGTGACGGCTACTACCATATTAGCCGATTTAACTCCAGCAGATTCCAAAGTCCTCCAGGAAGCACCACTACCACAAATCACTTGTACATCTAGTTCTTCATCGATTAATGCAACACGTTCCTCATCTTCTTCAATCACTACCACATCATGATCTTCCGAAGATAATAATTGGGCAATACTAAAGCCGACCTTTCCTGCACCTATAATAATCGATTTCATTATTCTTCCCACCTATACATTAAATCTAAAATGAACTATATCTCCATCTTTTACAATGTATTCCTTGCCTTCAAGCCTAAATAAGCCTTTTTCTTTTACGGTCTGCATATTACCTAATTCTGATAAAACATCATATTCTACAACTTCAGCCCTAATAAAGCCTCTTTCTATATCAGAATGTATTTTACCTGCTGCCTTCCTAGCTGAATACCCTTTATTAATAGTCCAGGCTTTTACTTCATCTTCCCCCACAGTGAAAAAAGAAATTAGTCCTAAACTTTTATACATACTACGTGATATAAGAACAATTCCACTTTCTTTGATGCATAGTTCATCCATGAAAATAATTCTTTCTTCGGAATTTAATTGAGTTATTTCTTTTTCAATAGCTGCTGATACTTCAACAATTTGCAAGCTAGTTTCATTAGCAAAGGTCATAATAGCATCACGATCTGGATAATCAATAGAAGATAAACCTGATTCCGCTATGTTAATACATATTAAAATTGGTTTAGTAGTTAAAAACTGATAAGTATTCATTATCTCTATTTCTTCATCAGTTAATTCGACGGTTGATAAGGGAAGTTCATTTTCTAAGGCGGTTTTTAATTTTTCTAATAAATTAAGTTCGACTAACATTTGATTTTTCTTTTTATTTTCGTTAATTCGGGCAATTCTTTTTTCGATTAAATCTAAATCGGCGAGCAGCAATTCATAATTAATGCTTTCTATATCTTTCAAAGGTTGAATTTTTCCAGCCATATCGTTCTCAAATGCCCCTACTACATGTAACAGTGCATCCGCTTTACGTATAGCATCCAGGAAAATATTAGCGTTTTTATCACTGCCAGGAATAAGTCCTGGAATATCTACTACCTCTAATTGGGCATAAGTGGTTTTTTTGGGATTAAACATTTTAGATAAATTATCTATTCTGTAATCTGGTATTCTTGCCATGGCTACATTAGCTTTAGCCGTATTAGATGATTTATTTTCTTGTTCAGTTAAAAGCTCAAAAATAGTTGTTTTACCTACCATTGGTAAACCTATAATACCTAATTGCATTAATCTCTATCCCTTCTAACAAAATTCAAACTTAATTATATATTTACTTATCATAAAATTCCAGTATTCATCGAAAAATACTGATTAAATGCATAATGTATATTATGTAAACTTATCTGTTTTAATTTATTTACAAATAATTTATCTCATAAATTAACGGGGCTTACTATAATAAATTTAGCCCCGTTAAAGATTATTATCGTTGTTTTTAAAATTATAATTTTATTTTAAGCTTATTTCTGATAACGAAAGTATAAAAAATGTACCAGTAATAGCTATGCCTAACGCTAATAATATATATCCTCCTGAATCACTAAACTGAAATAACCTGGCAGCATTAGATATATTAAAAAAGAATAAGCCTACAGCTAACACTAATAAAAGAATAATGAATTTTGGTGCTCCTGAACCGGGGAAAAATATGGTTAAGTATAATGCAAATGCAAGAATGAAAATAATATTTAATATAAACATAAGTCTGTAAAAAGGGTCTTTCATTAGACTTTTGCCTTTGATTTCAAGCGGCACTTTATCCATATCTACAACTTCAACTTCGACACCACTTTTAGCAGCTATTTTCTCGTGTAAAGAAGTATCTTCTGGAGTTAATCCGAAAAACCCCTTATCAGTTTTCAGATAAATAAAGCCTTTATTGGGGTTGGTGCCGTACATTTTGACTGTACCTAAACCTTTAGCTGAATATAAGCCTACAATATATCCTGGCCAGCTCGCCCCAAATATAGAAAACAAATTACTTGCTCCCTGCACATTTACTACACCGGTAACATTTTCCCAAGGAATACTTACTTTATAAAAACCCCAAACTATTCTAAATTCTGAATCATTCATTTCATAATAAGTATTAAAGGCTCCAATTAAAAGTAAAATAAATATGCCTAGGAAAAGGTATATGGGTAATTCTATAAGTAATTTTAATATCCTATCTTCACCGCTTAGGGAAAAATTAACTCCCCAAATACAAAAGGAAAAAACAATAATACCAAATATTAATCCCCACCATGCTCCATAAGTTTTTTTAGTTTTTACTTTCATTTTTTACATCCCCCCATTATAATTTCATATTATTATATATTAATACTTATAAAAACCTTGTCCGCTTTTTTCGCCTAAATAGCCTGCCCTTATCATTGTTGCTAAGTGCGGGTGGGGTCTATACTTATTATCTCTATATTCACTAAATAATGCTAATAAAGTAGCATATAATGTATCTAATCCAATTTTATCTGCTAAAGCTAAAGGTCCTATGGGCATACCAGCTCCTAATTGCATAGCCTCATCAATATCATTAGCCTTGGCCAACCCATCAGCATAGAGAAAAATTGCTTCATTTATATATAAGGTTAGTATTCTATTTACCACATATCCTGGTCTTTCTTTGTCTATTATAATAAATTCTTTACCGATTTTTGTTAAGAATTCTTGCGTGTAGGATATGGTTTTACTAGAAGTTTGAATACCTTTTACTATTTCGACAATATTTATTTGTGGAACTGGATTGAAAAAATGGATGCCAATCACCTTGGCCGGATTTTTACATACCGACGCAATTTCCGTAATAGATAAAGAGGAAGTATTAGTCGCTAATATGACAGAATCTTTACAAAGGTTATCGAGTTCACTAAAAATCTGTTTTTTTATTGCCATATTTTCTACTACTGCTTCTATAACTAAATCCGCTTCTTTGAGAAAAGATAAATCAGTAGTACCTTGGATACGACTTAATATTTCTCTTTTTTCGTCAGCACAAATTTTATTTACTTCTAATAAGCTATCTAAATTATTATTAATCGTATTAATAGCATCATTGACTAATGTCATTTGTAAGTCTCTTAATATAACATTATAACCACCTTGGGCGGCAACTTGCGCAATACCTGCCCCCATTATTCCAGCACCTAATACTGTTATAACCTTCATCAATCGTTATCTCCTCAATTTATGAAATTTTATATTTATCTATCTTTTTATACAAAAGTGACCTATGTATATTTAGTAATTTCGCAGCTTCGTTTTTATTTCCAGCCGAGGCTTCTAGAGCTCTTACAATAGCATTCTTTTCTGCCAGGGCTACGATACCTTTTAAATCTAATTCAACATTAGTTTCCACCGGTTTTATGAATGTAATTTTATTTCCTTTTAAAAGCAGGTGTTCTGGATAAATCACCCCAGTTTCATAAGCAAAGTTTATAGCCCGCTCTAATATATTCTCTAACTCTCTTACATTTCCTGGGAAATCATGATTTCTTAAAATATTTCTAGCTTCATCACTTATAGTGACAATATATACATTTAAGCGCTCACAAATTTTTTCGATTAAATAATCAGTCAAATAATCAATATCTTCGCATCTTTCCCTTAAGGGAGGGGTTTCAATTTCTACAACATTTAACCGATAAAATAAATCTTTTCTGAAATTACCTGCCATTATTAATTCACCTAAGTCCCGGTTAGTGGCTGCGATAACCCGAACATCTATGTCTATTGTTTTAGTGCCCCCTAACCTTTCTATTTCAAATTCTTGTAATACCCTTAATACTTTAGCTTGAGCAATAATAGGCAAATCACCAATCTCATCTAAAAAAATCGTGCCCCCATGAGCTAATTCAAATTTACCCGGTTTGCCTCCTTTAACTGCACCAGTAAAAGCTCCTTCGCAATAGCCAAACAATTCAGATTCAATAAGTTGTTCTGGAATAGCAGCACAATTCACTCTAATAAAAGGCTGATTACAGCGGGGACTAGCATTATGTATTGCATGAGCTATTAATTCTTTCCCGGTTCCACTTTCTCCTTTGATTAATACTGTAGAAGAAGTTTTGGCAGTTTGGTATGCAATGCCCCTAATTTTTTTCATTTGATTTGACATACCAATAATATTATCAAAAGTATATTTACCTTGGCGCAATGTTTCAATTGTAGATTGATAATATTCAATACGCTTCTGCGCAATGCTAAGTTGCCTTGATAATTCCTGGGACTTTTTGGCATCCTGTAAAATGTCTAATGCCAAGTTTTCCATTATAGGAATAGTTTCAACGATATGCTTATTAATTGCCAATCCTATTCTTTCTCCTAATATTTCACGGGCTGTCTGGCTAATAGTTCTTATATAACCCTTGGAATCAATTCCAATAAAGGCATTACCGTAATAATCTAATTGCTGACCACCAAAGATTTTATAAAATTCTTGGGAACCTAGTTGAAGTATATCTGAA
>CAZYLY010000039.1:0-14017 GCA_964648825.1 uncultured Syntrophomonadaceae bacterium | reverse complement strand
CTTGAAAAATGAAGTTGATACTTTAATCACAGTTGGAACCCGCGCAAAATATATTGCCCAAGGTGCTATTGCAGCGGGAATGAGCGAAGCGTCGGTCTGTCATTTTGCTAATAAAGATGAGGCATTAGCATATTTAAAGAATAAAATGCATAAAACAGAAGTTATTTTATTTAAAGCATCTCGTGGAATGGAATTAGAAACTTTAATTAAGGATTGGTTGGAAGAAGCATAACCTCGTACATAGATAGGAGTATTATCGTTATGTCGCAAATAGTAATGAAAGCATTAAGCGCAGGACTTATATCGATTCTAATTATAGTATTATTAGCTCCGGTAATGATTCCCTTCTTAACTCGTCTTAAAGTCGGGCAAAGCATACGAGAGGAAGGGCCGGCCAGACATTATGCTAAAGCGGGAACTCCTACTATGGGAGGCATTATAATAATAACTGCAGTAATGGCAGCTACATTTATAATGGCAGGCTCCAGTCCCCAAGCATTAGCAGCAGTATTTGTAATGTTAGCATTCGGGGCTATCGGTTTTTGGGATGATTATATCAAAGTAGTTTTAAAACGATCCTTAGGTTTAAGAGCTAGAGAAAAACTGGGTTTACAGCTATTAATCGGTATAGCGTTTGGATTGATGCTTATTCTTTATTTTAAACGCGGCACAATAATTACTATGCCCTTTATGGGCAGTACCATAGATTTAGCCTTTTGGTATATTCCTTTTTTAATTGTTGTGTTAATGGGGACTTCAAATGCGGTTAATTTAACTGATGGCTTAGATGGTTTAGCTAGTGGAGTTACCTTTTTTGTGGTGGTTGCTTACGGCCTTATCTCTATTATGACTGAAAATTATGATTTGCTTATCTTTTGCGGTGCGTTAGCCGGGGCTTGTCTAGGTTTTTTAATTTTTAATTTTTACCCGGCCAAGGTATTTATGGGAGATACAGGTTCAATGGCTTTAGGGGGAGCAGTAGCTGCAGTAGCTGCTTTAACTAAAACTGAACTGGTTTTAATTATTGTGGGGGCCGTTTATGTGATTGAAGCCTTAAGCGTAATAATCCAAGTTGTATCCTTTCAAACAATGCGTAAAAGAGTTTTTCTTATGAGCCCTCTGCATCATCATTATGAGTTAAAAGGCTGGAAAGAAACCAAAGTAGTCAGGTTTTTTTGGCTATTATCTTTAATATTTGTAATTATAGGTTTATTAAGTTTAAAAGGTATAGGTTAATTCTTTAGGGGAAGTGTTTTTTTTGTTTAAATTTGCACCGCAAAATGTTTTAGTTATAGGTATGGCTAAAAGTGGAATAGCTGCTGCCCGGGTATTAGTTAAAAAGGGAGCTAGGGTGACTATATGTGATATAAAGTCAGCCGCTGCCATGTCAGATATTATAAAAGAACTAAAAGATAGTATTGAAATATGGGCGGGCTCTTATCCCCTGGTTCAACGGGGAAAATATGATTTACTGGTAGTCAGCCCTGGTGTTCCGCTCAATATTGAACCGATTCAAACAGCTAATCAACTGGGCATTCCTGTAATAGGGGAACTAGAATTAGCCTTTTTATTGAAAAAGCCCGATTTGCAAATGTACGCAATTACTGGTACTAACGGTAAAACTACTACTACCGCTTTATTACAAGCTATTTTAGCCGCAGATGGTCAAATGGCAGTAGCCGGGGGTAATATTGGAGTTCCTCTAACTGAATTAGTTGACTCCATGGAAGAAGGAGTAATTGCGGTTGAAGCCTCTAGTTTTCAATTAGAAACAACGCAAGATTTTAAGCCTCATATTGCCGCCATATTAAATATTACTCCTGATCACTTAGATCGCCATAAGTCAATGACAGGTTATATAGAAGCTAAGGCTAAAATATTTGCCCGGCAAAATTCGGACGATTTTACAATATTAAATTATGAAGATGAAATATTAAGAAATATAGCCCCTAGAAGTAAAGCGTCTATAATATATTTTTCTACCGATAGGTTACTTGATGAAGGTATATTTATTAAACATGATATAATTACTGCATTTTTTAAAAATACCTATATACAGATATGTAGTATAAGAGAGCTGCTACTAAAGGGAAGTCATAACTTAGAAAACGTCTTATGTGCAACGGCTATGGCTCTTGCTGCCGATGTAAAACCTGAAATTATCGCCCAGGCGCTCAAATCATTTAAAGGGGTAAGACATAGAATGGAGGAAGTCTTAAGTCATGAAGGGGTATTATATGTAAATGATTCTAAAGCGACTAATCCAGAATCGGCAATTAAAGCCTTAGAAGCATTTAATAAACCAATTATTCTTATTGCCGGAGGTCGCAATAAAGGCTCCAGTTTTGAAACTTTTGCCGAAAGGATAGCAGAAAAAACTAAAGCGCTAATTTTATTAGGGGAATCTAAGCCAGAAATAAAGTCTGTAGTAATGACGAAGAATTATACGAATATATATGAAGTAGATAATCTTGATGAAGCAGTTATACAGGCGCATAAATTAGCAAATACCGGGGATGTTGTACTTTTATCTCCAGCTTGTGCCAGTTGGGATATGTTTGCTAATTATGAGCAAAGAGGGGATATATTTTGTAATTTAGCCCATTCATTATGTGAATAGTAAGATGCGTATTTCTATGGGGGGATTTTTAAGGTGCGATTAAAAAAAGGACCACCTGATTTTATATTATTTATTACTACCTTGGTATTGCTAGGAGTAGGCTTAGTAATGGTATTTAGCTCTAGTGCCGTTACAGCTAATGTAAAATATGATGATGCTTATTATTTTTTCAAAAAACAACTTTTATGGAGTCTAATCGGCATAATAACTATGATTGTAGTAATGAAAATTAATCATCTGCGTTTAAAAAGCTTTGCTATATTTTTTATGGTTTTAGCTATTATATTTTTAATATTAGTAATTACCCCCTTGGGGATTGAGACTAAAGGTGCAACTAGATCGTTAGGGTTTGGTTTATTAGGTTTTTCCCCTTCTGAATTTGCTAAATTAGCTATGATTATGTTTTTAGCCAAAACCATGGAAGTAAATATTGATAAAATAAAACATTTTACTTCCGGGGTATTACCTTATTTAGTTTTTCTAGCCATAGTCGGTGGACTTATAATGGCACAGCCTGATTTAGGAACAGCTTTCGTTCTTTCGGGAACCGTATTCTTTATGTTATTAGTCGCCGGAGCCAGATGGTCACATTTAAGTGCGATAGCTCTGTCGGGCTTAGGTGTAATAGCTGCGGCTATTGCGTTTGCGGATTATCGTATGGAAAGAGTAACGGCATTTCTTAATCCTTGGAAATATGCTAGTGATGAAGGTTTTCAAACTATTCAATCCTTATATGCCCTGGGTTCCGGTGGCTTGTTCGGAGTGGGATTAGGCAGAAGCAAGCAGAAGTTTTTTTATTTACCGGAACAGCATACTGATTTTATTTTTGCTATAATTGGTGAAGAATTGGGATTTATTGGTGCGTTTTTTGTTTTGGCTCTATTTTTATTATTCGCCTGGCGGGGATTTAAAATTGCGATAAATGCGCCGGATGTTTTTACTAGCCTGTTAGCAGCAGGGATTACAATTATGATAGTTTTTCAAGCGGCTATAAATATTGGGGTAGTTTGCGGGGCTCTTCCCGTTACCGGAATTACATTGCCTTTTATTAGTTATGGAGGTTCGTCTCTATTATTTACTATGGCAGGGGTCGGTATCTTACTAAACATTTCCAGGTATAACACTAATCGTTAAGGGGGATTTTTAAATGAGATTAATACTAAGCGGCGGCGGTACTGGCGGCCATATTTACCCTGCTTTAGCGATAGCCGAAGGAATAAAAAAAGTTCTGCCCACTGTAGAAATTCTATATATCGGTACCCAAAAGGGTATGGAAAGTACTATCGTACCTAAAGCTGGTTATGAATTTAAGGAGATAGATATAACCGGAATTGATAGGTCTTCTATGCTTAAAGCTTCAAAAACACTAATAAAATTCCCGCGTAGCTTTATAGAAGCACGTAGTATAATAAAAGAATTTAAACCGGATATAGTTTTAGGAACTGGTGGTTACGTGTCATTTCCTGTATTAATGGCGGCAACCTTTTTTACTTGTAAAACTATAATTCACGAACAAAATGCTGTTTTAGGACTAGCTAATCGGAATCTAGCTAAACGGGTAGATTATACTTTACTTACCTTTGCTGAGGCGGGCAGAAACATAAATGCTAAAAAAAGTATTGTAACCGGGCTTCCCGTACGACCGGAAATTTTAAAAGTTAAACGTAACCAGGCCAAAAAAGAACTCGGTTTAGATGATAGGTTTACTTTAATTGCATTTGGTGGTAGCAGGGGAGCAGCAAGTATTAATCGGGCTATGTTAGATTTGATTATTAGATATAAAAATGATTCCAACTTACAAATAATTTGGATAACTGGTAATGATGGATTTGATGAAATTAAGAAAAGTCTGGATAATGCGTTGGGGTTGGATAATATAAAATGCAAGTTGTTATTATTACCATATATGTTTGATATCGAAAAAGCTTTTGCCGCTTCTGATTTAGCAGTATGTCGGGCTGGAGCGAGCACCATTGCAGAATTATCTATTTTAGGTTTACCTGCCATTCTTATTCCTTATCCTTATGCTGCCGAGAACCATCAAGAAAAAAATGCTAGAACCCTGGTGAATAAAAATGCAGTAGATATGGTTATTGATGAGTTCTTAGATGGGGATACTTTACATAATAAGGTGGAGCATTTACGTCACAACCCCCTTATTCTAAATACTATGAAAGAAAACTTACTAAATGAGGCTAAACCTAACGCTTTAAATGATATAGTCAATATAATTACAGGTGATTGATTAATAGGGATGGGGTTCTGACCCACTCTTGCCTACATAATATAGTAGATTACGATAAAATAATAAATAGGACAGGCACGGCTGGTATTCTGCCCCGCCCCTGCTTAATCCATTAACAAATATGTAACCACTTTTGTTAATTTTGCATACTATAAACTGTAATATGTAGACACTATAAAAGAAGGAGATGAAAAAATGACCTCCACAGAAGGATTATGGGTTCATATGGTAGGAATAGCCGGAGCTGGAATGAGCGGTATTGCGCAAATTCTATCCGCCCAAGGTAATAAAATAAGCGGCTCTGATTTACAAAAAAACGGTATAACCACTAAACTAGAAGCTTTAGGAATAGAGATTTATCCAGGTCATTTTGCCTCTAACATTAAGGAAGGGGTTGATTTGCTAGTTATTTCTTCAGCCATCTCGCCGGATAATATAGAAGTGATTAGGGCTAAGGAGTTAAATATTCCGGTAATAAAGCGGGGGAAGATGTTGGCTAACTTGGTTAATCGACGTAAGGGTATAGCCGTAGCTGGTGCTCATGGTAAGACAACAACTACTTCAATGATATATACCGTATTATCTGAAAGCGGTTTAGATCCTACTTTTATTGTGGGCGGGGAACTGCAAAAAAGTAATTTGAATGCTAAATTAGGTACCAGTGATTATTTTGTCGCCGAAGCTGATGAGAGTGATGCTTCTTTTTTAGATTTAAAGCCGCATGCAGCTGTAATTACTAATATTGAAGATGATCATTTAGATTTTTATAAGTCCTTAGATAACCTGAAAAAAGCTTTTAAAGATTTTATTGCTGGAGTTAGCAATGATGGCTTGGTGATAGTTTATGGCGCCGATAATGGCATAAGGGAAATAATAGACCCTATTCAAAAAAAGATATTACTTTACGGTGAAGATGAAGAGTATGATTATTACTTTAATAACTGGAGCGTTAAGGGCTTAGGTTCAGTTTTTGATGTATATAAACAAGGTAATAAGATAGGCAGCATCGAGTTGGCTGTACCCGGAAAGCATAATGCCTTAAACGGTCTGGCGGCAATAGCTGTTGCTTTGGAGTTGGGAGTCGACTTTGCTTCAATAAAAGAAGCTATTTTAAAATTTCGAGGAATAAAGAGGCGTTTTGAAATAATAGGCAAGTGGAATGGGATAACTCTTGTGGATGATTATGCCCACCACCCCACAGAAATAAGGGCTACATTAAATGCAGCTAAAAATATGCATTCAGGTAGAATCATTACAATTTTTCAGCCCCATCGTTATTCGCGCACTCAATCATTAGGTAAAGAATTAGGGGAAGCTTTCCTTAAATCTGATTTAGCTATATTTACAGAAGTATATGCAGCAGGTGAGGCAATTATTCCTGGTGTAAATGGAATTAATGTTTGTGAAGCAGCCAAAAAAGCAGGATGTAACACTGTATATATTGCGGAATTTAAAAATATAGTAGAATATTTAAGGGAAAACGTTCAAAGCGGTGATTTGATTATTACTATGGGAGCGGGAGACATTTGGAAAGTGGGCGTAGAAGTATTAAATAATAGATTAGAAAAAACGCATTCCTAACGGAGGTGTTTATTTGGATTATTTATTAATTAAAGGTCATACACCTTTAAAAGGGGAAGTAAAAATAAGCGGCTCTAAAAATGCTACCCTCCCGATTATGGCAGCTAGCCTAATATCAAAGGGGGAAGTAATTTTAAGAGGAATACCTGACCTGGAAGATATTCATGTAATGGCAGAAGCGCTGCAACTTTTTGGAGCCAAAATACATCGTGAAAATGATGTTTTAATCATAGATTCACGCCAGGTTAATTCTTGTGAATTACCTGAAAATATATCTCGCAAAATGCGGGCTTCTAACTTAGTTATGGGAGCTTTGTTAGCTCGTTTTAAGCAAGCTAAAGTAGCATACCCAGGAGGATGTGCTATAGGAACACGACCTATGGACTTACATTTAAAAGGATTTGAAAGTTTAGGTTATGATATTATTGATGGCTATGGATTTATGGAAGGCAAAGCAGTTAATCTTGCAGGAAACGAGATATTGTTGGATTTTCCTAGTGTAGGAGCCACGGAAAATATTATGATGGCGGCTTCTGTTATTCCCGGAACAACTGTAATTAGAAATGCAGCTCGTGAGCCCGAAATTGTTGATTTGCAAAACTTTCTTAACTGTTTGGGGGCTAAAATAACTGGGGCGGGGCTTGATACTATTAAGATTGAAGGAGTTAAGCAATTAGGCGCAGGGGAGTATAAGGTTATCCCTGATCGTATCGAAATTGGTTCATTTATGGTGGCAGCAGCAATTACCCGCGGGGAATTATTGATTGAAAATGTAATCTTAGAACACATCCAACCTTTAATAGCTAAGTTAAGAGAAATTGGAGTAGAAATAATCCCCTATAATTCTGGATTAAGGGTATGGGGTAATCGCAGACTTAGCCCTACGGATATAAAAACCATGCCTTATCCCGGCTTTCCTACTGATATGCAGGCTCCGATGATGGCGTTATTATCGACCGTTATGGGAACAAGTATTATAGTAGAAACTATTTTTGAAAACCGTTTTATGCATGTGCAGGAATTAAGACGAATGGCAGCTGAAATAAGGATTGAAGGACGAGTAGCTATTATCAAAGGGAAAAAACGCCTAGAAGGAGCTTCGGTGGAAGCTACTGATTTAAGGGCGGGAGCCGCCTTGGTATTAGCTGGTTTAGCCGCCGAAGGTGAAACTAAGGTAACGAAAATTGAGCATATAGATAGGGGTTATGATAGGTTCCATTTAAAATTGCAGGAATTGGGTGCCAATATAGAAAGAAAATCAAATAATAAATAGGTCTAAATAATATAAATATTAATCGGGACTAAAAAACTAATCCATATTAGTTTTGATGGGTAAATGCAGGGATTACAAATTGTGAGGGCTAGGTCTTAAGACCTGGCCTAATTTTTAGTTACAATTATGTAATGATTTTATGGATAATTTCTGATATAATCACTAGCAGTAAATGGGAATAGGAGAATTTTTTGTGGCTAGAAAGAACTTTAAGAAATTCTTTAGTTTTATTATTCTGTTTTTCGTGTTATTAGTTGCGGTTTTTCTTTTCTTACATAGTTCTTTTTTTAATATTGACAAAATATACGCTGTAGGTAATAAGCAGCTTACCGAAGAAGAAATAACAAAATTTTCTGGAGTCACAATCGGGCAGAATATATTCGCAGTTGATAATAGTATTACCGCCAAGATGATAGAGGTACACCCCCTGGTTAAAGACGCTGAAGTTTATAGACATTTACCCAGAACTATTGAGATTAAGGTTATAGAACGGCAGATATGGGCAGTAGTCCCTTCAAATAATGAGTTTATATGTATTGATGACGAAGGAATTATTATTGATAGAAAAATCACCATGGATTTATCTATCTATCCCTTAATTACTTTTGCTAAACAACCAGACAATGTTAATATTGGACAAACACTACAACCTAAAGGGGTACAGTTAATTAAAACCATATGGGAGATATTAGACAATAATTCCAAGGATTATATTTCTGATTTCCATTATAATGATAATGATGAATTAATGATTTATACTAGATTAGGAACGGAAATAAGATTTGGTAATGAAGATAGATTAGAAGAAAAAGCTGGGTTTTTTTCCGATGTAATAAAAATAGAACAAGATTTTAACCGGGAAGGTAAAGAATTATTAGAATATATAGATTTAAGATTCAAGGGACAACCAGTAGTTAAAACTAAGACTTAAAGGGTGATAAAATGAGGAATAACGGAGCCTTAGTATCAATAGCAGCAGTTTGTTTAGTATTAGGGATTATGATTGCAATTCAGTTTAAAAGTACCCAAGGGGAAGGGCCAACTATGGTTCCCGCACGGGTAACGGAATTAACTGAAAAAGTTGACATACTAACTGATGAACGTAATGCCTTAGCTGAAGAAGTACTTGACCTAAGAGAGAAACTAAAAAATGTAAGAGAATATGATAAAGCTATGGCTGATATGCAAAAAGATGTGCAAAATGCCAGCATGGCGGCAGGGCTGCTCGAAATTGAAGGTGCGGGAATAATTGTAACTATTAATGATAGTCTTCGTAGTTTGCAAATTGGCGAAGATCCGAATACTTATTTAGTGCACGATACCGACATTTTATTCCTTGTAAATGAACTAAAAGCTTCAGGTGCCGAAGCTATTTCGGTTAACGGAGAAAGAATTACAGCTATGTCAGAAATAAGATGTGCTGGTACCTTGATACTAGTTAATTGGATAAAAATTGCTCCTCCTTTTGAAATAAAAGCTATCGGTAATCCTGATATGTTAGATAGCGGCATAAATATAAAGGGAGGCATCCTATCTACCCTAAAGAATTTAGATATGCAGGTAAGTGTGCAAAAAGAAGAACACATTACTATACCGGCATATAGCGGGCGAATGAAGTTTAGTTATGCTTCGCCAGTTCAATATAAAGAAAAGGCGGCAGAGTAGTTATGTGGTTATTAGTATTATTTTGTCTATTAATTGGATTAGTAATAGGTTTTCAGATGCCGGTTCTTTTGCCAATTGTAATGGCAAAATATATGTCTATTGCTGTCTTAGCTGCTTTGGACTCAGTTTTTGGGGGCATAAGAGGATACATGGAAGACGGCTTTGATAATACTATTTTTATTAGTGGATTTATTGTTAATACCTTATTAGCTGCCGGTTTGGCTTATTTAGGAGATAGATTAGGAGTAGAGCTATACTTAGCAGCAGTAGTCGTTTTTGGAGTAAGACTATTCCAGAATTTAGGGATTATTCGTCGATATCTTTTGAAAAAATACTAAACATTTCTTCCCTAAAATAAAGGAATATATAACCCCTTGTGGTATTTTAAATACTAAATAATTTAATTTTTGTGATATTATAAGGGGTAGGTTATTATCAAAAGAAGAAATATAACCGTTGGGCTTGATGTAGGTACTAGTACAATAAAGGCAGGAGTTGCGGAAGTATTTTCCGATGGTACTATTAACATTCTGGCTACAACTCAAGTCCCGGCAAATGGGATTAGAAAAGGGAATATTATTGATATAGAAAGTGTAGCTAAATCAATCGAAGAATCTTTAGTTAATCTGGAAAGGCATACTGGAATCGAAATATATTCAGCGCTTATAGGCTTTTCTGGTCATAATATAACTTCACTGAACAATCACGCTATCGTAGCCGTAGGCAATCATAATTATGATATTAGTGTTGATGACAAGGAAAGGGTTTTACATTCGGCACGTAATATAGCACTTCCCCCAGATAAAACTATGGTACAAGTTATCGAAAGACAATATATTGTTGACGGTTATGAGGGGGTTAAAGATCCGGTTGGCATGGTGGGCAATCGCCTGGAAGTTGAAATTGCTATAATAATTGCTGCAACCGCAGCTTTACAAAATATACATAGAAGTACCCAAAATATTAACCTGCAGGTTAATGGTATTGTTTATAATCCCCTGTTAGAAAAAGAAGTAGTTTTAATGCCTGCGGAGCTTGAAATGGGAGTAGTATTAGTAAATATGGGGGCTGGTCTAACCGAGATTTCTTTTTTCGAAAGCGGGAATTTACTTTATACTTCAGTACTTCCTGTAGGCGGGGAATATATAACCCGGGACTTGGCTATTGTTTTACGCACTTCTATAGAGGAAGCTGAACGTATTAAGGAAGAATACGGAAATGTCTGTGTAGAAATGACTAATGAAGAAGACTTAATTACCATTAGAAATATATCAGCAACTGATACCCGCACAGTTTCATCCCGGGTAGTAGCAGAGATTATTGCGGCTAGGGTTTATGAAATTATGGAGATGATTTACGCAGAATTAAACCGCTTTAATTGTTTAAGTGATATGCCAGGGGGCATAGTTTTAAGCGGAGGTAGTGCCTTACTTAAAAATATAGACAAAGTGATGGAGGATTACTTCAATGTTCCGGTAAGAATTGGTTTTCCTGATAGAATAGCAGGCTTATCTACAGATTATAAAAACCCAGAACTAGTTGATGTAATAGGAGCACTTTTATATGGGGCTCAAAACATCGACATATCTTATCAAAATAGTAAAGGTATATCCAAAATAATCGATAGAATATCCTATTTTATGAAAGATTTATTTAGTTAAATCAGAGGAGGTATACGAATGCCATTAGATTTCGATGTTGAAATGCAGCAATTCGCCGTTATTAAGGTAATTGGTGTAGGTGGAGGCGGGAATAATGCTATTAACCGCATGATTGAAGCGGGACTTAAAGGAGTAGAGTTTATAGCCGTTAATACTGATGCCCAAGCCTTATTTCTATCTAAGGCGGATAAAAAGATTCAAATTGGAGAAAAACTTACTAAAGGATTAGGGGCTGGTGCTGACCCTGAAATTGGTATGAAAGCAGCTGAAGAAAGTGCTGATGATATTAAAAAATCCCTAACCTCCGCTGATATGGTATTCGTTACGGCTGGTATGGGGGGCGGAACAGGTACGGGGGCGGCTCCAGTTATTGCTCGTATTGCTAAAGAGCAGGGGGCTTTAACCGTAGGAGTTGTAACTAAGCCTTTTTCCTTTGAAGGGAGAAAAAGAACTGGCCAAGCTGAAAAAGGCACTCAAGCATTAAGGGAAGAAGTAGATAGCTTAATTACTATACCTAATGATAGATTACTCCAAGTAGTAGATAAACACACCGCATTTAATGATGCATTTAAAATTGCCGATGATATTTTACGCCAAGGGGTGCAAGGAATATCAGATTTAATTGCGGTTCCTGGAGTTATTAATTGTGATTTTGCTGATGTACAAACAGTAATGCAGAATACCGGCTCTGCTTTAATGGGTATCGGTAAAGCTACCGGCGAAAACCGTGCTTCCGAAGCAGCCAGATTAGCCATATCCAGTCCTTTACTCGAAACTTCTATCGAAGGTGCTAAAGGGGTCTTATTTAATATTAGCGGTGGTAATGATTTAACCTTATTCGAAATTAACGAAGCCGCAGAAATTATACATCAAGCTGCTGATGTCGAAGCTAATATTATCTTTGGTGCTAATATAGACGAGGATTTAGCTGATGAGGTTAGAGTAACCGTTATAGCTACTGGCTTTAATACACCTAAAGCGCAGTCGATGGCCATGGCGGATAATCCTAGAACGAGGCTAGTTGATACCCCGACTTCTTTTTTAGATAAAAACGATTTAGAAATACCTCCCTTTTTACGGCGAAAATAAATAAGTGCCAATAAATTTGTATGAAAAATCGGCAATATAATGCCGATTTTTTTGTTTTTATTAAGAAACAAGCCCTAATCAACTTCCCTTAATTAAACAAAATAAACCATCATCATCTGGTAGAATATGGGATACATTACTTTAATGATAATTTCATATTTATTAAGTAATGCAAAAATTGCTTAAAGTATATAGGTGATCAGGTGAATAATTCTATTGTATATGCCGATCTTACTTTTTTATTAAATTTAATAATGGATTTTACTATTTTGTGGGCTGCTGGCAAGTTAGCCCGCATTAGAATGTCTCTTATCAGGCTTATGTTCGCAGCGGTTATAGGGGGAATATATGCCGTCGGTTATTTGTTCCCGGAAATGGCCGGCTTTTATTCTTTACCGATGAAATTAATCTTTTCGGCCCTAATAGTTGTTTTAGGGTTATATCCGCGGGGGTTTAAAGAATTTAAAAAAGCGTTTTTGTATTTTTATGCGATAAGCTTTATCGTAGCTGGGGCTACAATCGCGAGTTCTTATCTATTCAGCGACCAATATTCTACTTTTTCATTTTCATATTTGTGGTTACTAGGCGGTCTGTTTTGTGCGCTTTTAATTGGAACCTATGCGGCAAACTATTTAACTAAAAATTTAATTCCTGGTTTATTAAGCTATAAAGTACGGATAAAGTTTGCGGAATCATCCTGTGAAGGGGAAGGTTTTTTAGATACAGGTAATAGCCTTAAAGACCCTTTAACTAATAAACCGGTAATAGTAGCAGAATATGATTTTATTAAAAGTTGCCTGCCTGGTGATTTATGTCAAGTAATGAATAAACCTTCTAATGAAGGGGAGATGATTGAAAAGCTAAGCTCCTCTAGTTGGGCAAATCGCTTAAGATTAATCCCATTTTCCTCTATAGGTAAAAAAAATGGTCTATTAGTCGGAGTTCGTGCTGATGAAATTATAATCGACCACGGTAATACTCCTATGCTACAAAAGAATGTAATCATAGGAATCTATTTAGATAAATTAAGTGGTGAAAATAGTTATCAAATGCTTATACCAGCAGAAATAATTCAATCAAGTTAGGAGGGTTTTTAAGTGGGCTTAAAATGGGTAGATAATATTAAGAATTGGCGCTTGTTTTTATTAAATTTCTATTTAAAAAGAAAATATCCTCAGTATATTCACTATATTGGTTCAACTGAGGTACTTCCGCCACCCTTAAAAGAAAAAGAGGAAAGTGACCTAATAACCAGGTTAGATGGCGGCGATATGGCAGTAAAAGCCACCCTTATTGAACATAATTTGCGCTTAGTAGTTTACATAGCTAAAAAGTTTGAAAATACAGGTATTAATATTGAGGATTTAGTATCCATTGGTACTATTGGCTTAATAAAAGCAGTTAATACTTTTGACCCGCAAAAAAATATTAAATTAGCAACCTATGCTTCCAGGTGCATAGAAAATGAAATCTTAATGTATATGCGCAGAAATCTTAAAAATCGCGGTGAAGTTTCCTTAGATGAACCTTTAAATGTGGATTGGGATGGTAATGAATTGTTATTATCCGATGTTTTAGGTACTGAAAGTGATATGATTTATAAAAAAATCGAAGGAGAAGTAGAAAAAAACCTCTTATGGCAAGCGATGCATAAATTAAACGGACGCGAAAAAACTATAATCCAGCTACGATTTGGTTTAGCTGGTGAAGAAGAAAAAACCCAAAAAGAAGTAGCTGATATTTTAGGTATTTCTCAATCCTACATTTCACGACTAGAAAAACGGATTCTAAAAAGACTGCAACGGGAAATAAGAAAAATCGAATAACATGTCTTGTGTCTTGGGGACGGGGGTATTGACACACTTTTAGGGGAGTTAAGCAGA
>CAZYLY010000038.1:8446-14051 GCA_964648825.1 uncultured Syntrophomonadaceae bacterium | reverse complement strand
AACACTATCTTAATAAATATAAACGCTTATGGCAACTACTGGAAGATGGTGATGAAGATGGAATTGACCGCTTTATCCGTTTTGAAAACTGGTACGAATATACTCAAGATTTACCGGGGCGCTTTTACTTAGAAATAGTACACGATATATTTAAAAATAATGGTTTGACTAAACCTGGTTACATAAAGCTGGATGGGAAATCAGTAGATTTGGGCAAAATTGAGTGTCCCTTAGTTATTATGGCTGGTAAAAAGGATCATATAACTCCGCCAGAACAAGCCTTTTCTTTAAAAAATCTAGTTAGTACCCCTGAACATGATATTATCGAAATTCTTACTGAAGGCGGGCATATAGGAACGTTAATGGGAAATGAAGCCCTAAGAACTAATTGGACTAAAGTAAATGAAATGCTGCAAATGGTAATATAAAATAGAAAATCAGACTTAAGATTAATATTGGCGGGTGTTTACCCGCTTCTTTTCTGTTATTATATATATTGCATAAAAATAGGCATATAATAAAAATCAGCCTATATAATAATATGAGGTGAACCATGTATAAATTAAGTAGATTTGAATCCAAAGATGGGGTGCCCAACTTAGAGCAAATAGAAGACTGGGCAGAAAATTATTTCTTTAACCTACTTAATATCTTCAATAGCTTTTTTGTCCATGTAGAAATTAAGGAAGCTGTCCAGCGCATGGGGGCTATACCTTTTGATGAATTAGTGCGGGAAGAACTAGAGGGGGAAAACGAAGAAATAATTCTAATTGCAGTCAAAAAAGTGCAAGAACTAGTCAAAATTGAAATAGAATTTATGGAAATATATGCAGATTAGTCATAACCTTTTGAGGGAAAGTAATGGTAGATATTCTTAAATCTATAGAAGGGAATTGAGGCCTCATGGAAAAGTGCAGCACCTGCGGGCAGACCTATCCAGAAGAAACTTTAAAAAAAATGATACAAATTGTAGGCAGGAAAGCTTACCTTAATAATATATGTCCCGCATGTCAATCAATAGTATTGAATAACCCTAGTTATTACTACTTAGTCGAACCTAAAAAAACATCCTAACTATCTAAAAGTTACACGCCAAAGGTGCTTATACATAAAATAACTCTATTGACTTGACTATTAATAGCTAACCCTGCTATTATCTATTTGTTTAGAAAATGCCGATGTGGCTCAGGGGTAGAGCAGCTGATTCGTAATCAGCAGGCCGGGAGTTCGAATCTCCCCATCGGCTCCAGAATAACCTCCATACGATATTATCTTCGCCCCAAACTGCATCGCCATTCTGATAATAGGTTAATATAGTTTTCTTTTATTCCTCTTCATCCTTAATATTTTTCCACATTGCGATATACTTATCTCTCGGTGTAGACTTGAAAATCATAAAATATAACATTAATAAGTAGAGAATTAGTACCAATATAAAGAGGTAACTGAATGATGGAATAAGGGCTCCTATGCTTTTGCATAATTTGAATGGGATAAAAATAGACATTACGCAAAAAATCAAATACATTATTGCCAAGGCATTATTAATATTTATATATTTATCATTCTTTATCCAAAATACTCTATTTCTGCTTTCCCATCCTCTTTTATTGATAGACTGTTCATGAAATACCTCAAGATAGGCAGCTATTTTTGTTGTATAACGTCCCATGATCCAAGTTAATAAACAGCCACATATAAGGAAGATGATTAGAAGGCATGATGAAATCTCCCAATACCAGTTACCGGGATTAGATGCAATCCAGCCTAACATTGCAGTATCAATTGTTATACATCCAAGTATAACTGTAAAACGGTTATTTTGTAATTGCATTATTTCTTGTCGTAATGAACTATATTCTTCTTTTTCTCTCAAAGTTAGGCCTCTTTTCTTTAAGGTTATCCGCGTAGGGTGCGCAATGTTCCCCGTGGGTGAAATTCATTTATCCTTGGCACAATTATCATCTCAACAAAATAAAAATTATTCCTTCTATTAAATAAATAGGATTAATTAATTTTATGCGCAATAATTATCCTATCTTATATCTAGAAGCTTGATGTTTATGCTGATGATTGGGGCGGCATAGGCTCATACCTGTAAAGACGAGTAATAAAAAAGGGAAGAAAAGATAGGGAAGGCCGGGATGCACTCCGGCCTATCTTTAATTTGCTAATGAATTGCTAATGGGAATTTTTTTACGTTTTTATTTCGCTTTACAGATAATAATTTATTTTAACGTAGAAAGCCAATATTAAGAGAGAAAATAAGATGTTTTTATATAGCTTAACTAAATTTTACACAATTAGAATTGATTCGTAATCAGCAGGCCGGGAGTTCGAATCTCCCTATCGGCCCCAGAATAAGTTATTGTTTTAATACCTGTTGTAAGGTGAAAAATATAGGGTAGGCATAATCCCACCCTATATTAGTGTTAAACTATTTCAAAGACCTGCTTAGCGCATTTACATATTTAGTATATAAGGTATTGTTCTTAAGTAATGCTTGGCGCATGCTGTAGGTTAGTTCTAATTGTACCCCTTTTTTAGGCTTGTTTTGATTAACAATATTTTTAGAATTGGTTCCGGCTAAGTTGGGGGGGGGGATGGCTACTGCAAAACCCGCTTTTTTAAGCTCCGTCCTTACTTTAGCCTTTAAGGCGGTATCTTTTCCACCTACGTATGTAACATTACTAGAACCACGGCAACCATGAATGGATAGTGTTTTAGTGGAGCTAGCCACTAATTTTTTGGCGATTGGTTCGTCAAAATTGGCGGAGGTAATATGTAAAATGTTATTATTAGCTTTCTTTATACCCTCAAAAGTGTATAAACTAGCTCCAGTTTTTTTGGCTACTGATTTGGCTAGGCTACAAGTTCCTACTTCAATCCCTCCTCCATGAGGAGCAATAACTACAGTATTAGAAGAATTGTTAATACTAGTTATACGATAGTCCTTGTTAATAGTCTGCTTAGCAGCCAATTGCTTATAACTGCTATAAACATCAGCTAACACTGGGGTGCTTCCTAAAAACCAGGGGGTTAACACGGTGGCTAAAATTAGTGTAATAAGTAATTTGGAAATCTTACTCAATAATCTTCTCTTCCTTTCTTTTATAAAATAGAAGCCTTTATAAGGTGCTTGTCTTATTTTTTACCTAAAAACATAGGGGACTGTCAAAGTTAGCTTTTGCTAAGCGAGAGAAGATGTGGCAAGTTAAGGGGGAAATCACCTAAAAGGTAACTAGGGAAGAAGATATTGGCTCTAATAATCACAAATACAGGACGACGTTTAAAACAAACACTTGAACCGTTTTTGCGTTTGTTAATGTATACATAATTTTATTATTGAAAAAAAAACGGTGATAGTATAGACTAATAATTGATAATGATTATCAATATCACTGAAGTTTTTTATTAAGATATAATTAGCAAGATAAGGAGGGTTTAATAATGTTAGAAAAAATTATTATTGGTTTAATAATTATTATAGCTGTAGGGTTAATTGTGGGTCGCATTAGAAGTACTATGAAGGGCGATACTTGCGCTGGATGCAGTAAGGATTGCAATAGCTGTAATACTGATTTCTATACCATAGTTAATGAAGACGATAAATAGGAAAAAGGTTTTTAGTTGCTTTGGGTCAGGATGACCTTATTAGAGTTTTTTGGTTATTGTTAGAGAGCAAGAATTATAAAAAGTAAAAGCATAAGGGGGATATAAACGTGGTAAAAACATTAACAGACTTAGGACTTGGTCAAGAAGCAATAATTACTAAGGTAACTGGTAGTGGAGCAATTCGCCGCAGAATGATTGATTTAGGCATCGTTCCCGGCATGGAAGTTAGAATGGAAAGGTATGCTCCCTTAGGTGATCCAATTGAAATAAAATTAAAAGGCTGTCATGTTTCGTTACGCAAAAAAGAAGCGGAGAATGTATTAATAAAGGATGTGGGAGGAATTCCTAATGAAGTCTAAACAACTTACCATTGCTTTAGCTGGTAATCCTAATTCTGGCAAAACTACGCTGTTTAATTCTATGACTGGAGCTAGGCAGCATGTAGGTAATTATCCTGGAGTAACCGTGGAAAAGAAAGAGGGCTATCTTAAGCATAATGGTTATAATGTTAAAATAATTGATTTACCAGGTACTTATGGTTTAACTGCTTTTTCACCTGATGAATTAGTAGCTAGAAATGTCTTAATCGAAGAAGAATTAGATTTAATTGTTAATGTTGTTGATGCGTCTAATTTGGAGCGTAATCTATATTTAGCTATGCAATTAAAAGAGTTAGAGATACCTATGGTTTTAGCTGTAAATATGGCTGATTATGCCGAAGCAAATGGAATTTATATTAATTATGATTTACTGGCCCAACTAACAGGGATTCCGGTAGTAAGGGTAGTAGCGACTAAAGGCGAAGGTATTAATGAACTATTAGATTTAATGACTAAAGGTGGGCATAGGAATGTTTCAGCTAAATCGGTAAGATATGGTTTAGAAATTGAAGAAGCTATTACTAGATTAGAAAAAAGCATTGGCAGCGGCTTAGAAGTTGCAGCTACATCTACCGCTAAGGGAGATCAAGTATCAGTAAAATATCCGAATCGTTGGCTGGCAATAAAATTATTAGAAAATGATAAGGAAGTTATTGAAAAGGTAAAATCAATTTCTAATACTGAAGGATTGCTTAAGCAAGCTTATACGGAGCAAAGTTATTTTAGGACTAACTTAAATGATGATTTGGAAAACCTGATTGCGGAAGGACGCTATGCATATATTAGAGGTGTTACCCAAGAAGCGGTAAGAACCGTCAAGCTCGATAAGGTATCTATGACGGAGAAAATCGATAAAGTTTTGCTCAACCGTTTTACCGGCTTACCCATATTTTTATTTATTATGTGGGCTTTATTCCAACTTACCTTTGCTATAGGTAATCCTATTATAGGATGGCTGGAAGAATTAGTCGCCATAGCTGCTGAAGCTGCGGCTGCTAATCTTCCAGAGGGCTTGCTAAGTTCGCTGATTGCTGATGGGATAATTGGCGGAGTCGGTGGAGTAGTAGTATTTCTGCCAGTTATTTTGTTATTATTTTTAGGAATTGCTATTTTAGAAGCGAGTGGCTATATGTCCAGAGCCGCATTTCTAATGGATAAAATTATGCATAAGGTCGGCCTGCATGGTAAATCTTTTGTACCGATGCTGATTGGTTTTGGATGTAGTATTCCGGCCATAATGGCTACGCGTACACTGGAAAACCCAAAAGATAGATTAGTAACTATGTTAATTACACCTTTGATGAGCTGTGGGGCTAAATTGCCTGTCTATACGCTCTTGATTGCTGCCTTTTTCCCCCGGGAAATAGCAGGTAACATCTTATTTTCTATTTATATAATTGGTATTGTATTAGCTTTGGTAATGGCAAAAGTATTTAGAACTTGGCTAGTACCAGGAGAATCTGAACCATTTGTTATGGAACTGCCTGTTTATAGATCGCCGAAAATTAAAAGTGTTTTAGTGCAAATGTGGGAAAGAGCCTGGCTATATTTGAAAAAAGCCGGTACGATAATTTTAGCATTTTCTATCGTAATATGGGCCCTCTTTACTT
>CAZYLY010000038.1:6238-8436 GCA_964648825.1 uncultured Syntrophomonadaceae bacterium | reverse complement strand
TTACTTTCCCCATGGTAGATAGTAATGGTCAGCCATATGCAAAAGTAACTGAACAGATGGAAAATAGTTATGCCGGCACTTTAGGTAAAGCTGTTGCACCTGCTATTGCTCCTTTAGGTTTTGATTGGAGGACAGGTGTAGCCTTAATAGCTGGATTTGCAGCGAAGGAAATAGTCGTAAGTACTATGGGGACTTTATATAGTATGGCAGAAACCGATGCCTTAGTAGAAGGAGATGCTGAACAGGCTCGCACCTTTGCGGAAATGACTAGGACGAAATCGGGTTATACTCCCTTAACTGCTTATGTGCTCATGCTCTTTACTTTAATTTATGTACCTTGTATGGCTACAGTTGCCATTATGAAACGGGAAACTAATGGCTGGAAATGGCCTGCCTTTACAGTTGCTTATACTTTATCTTTAGCTTGGATAGTCAGTTTTGTAGTTTATCAAGGCGGTATGTTGTTAGGGATAGGGGTTTAGGTTGTAATGCGCTTCAAGTAGTTTTTTTATTTATATAATCTGCTTAAGTAACTTTTAATGTTATAATATTAACATCTTAATTTTACGTAAAGGTGGAGAAGGAATGTGATTAAAAACTGGGAAACTTGTTCATTAGAAGTGAAAGAAAATGGGATGGCCATTCTAACCTTTAATCGCCCCAAACAACTTAATTCAGTTAATCGGCAGTTAACCTTTGATGTGCCGGAGGCTTGCCGGGAAGTAGCTCAAAATAATGATATTCAGGTATTAATTATTACCGGAGCCGGTCCGGGATGGTCAGCAGGCGGGGATATAACCGTATTAGCAGCCATGGATAGTCCGATTAATGCTAAAGCTACTTATGATATGTCAACTGAAGTAGTTAAAGCAGTTTATGAACTGGATAAGCCAGTGATTGCGGCTGTTAATGGAGCTGTAGCCGGTGCTTCAGTAGCGACTATGTTAGCTTGTGATTTAATTATTGCAGCTGATACGGCTAAGTTTGGTTTTAACTTTATTAATATAGCATTTACCCCCGATAGTGGAGCCTCATACTTCCTAACGCAAAAAGTCGGCTATCACAAAGCCCTAGAAATATTATGGTTTGGTAAAGTATTAGATAGTACTGAAGCTTTAAACTTGGGCTTAGTTAATACAGTCGTACCTACAGAGGAAGTTTTGGCAGAGGCGGAAAAATGGGCTGCGAAACTGTTAAAAGCACCCCTTTATACGGTGTGGATGAATAAAAAATTAGCTAGAGCTGCACTGAAAAATGATTTTTATGAACAGACCGAATTAGAAAGTCTTAATCAAGTATTAGCATGGGCTTCGGATGATTTCAAGGAGGGGACTATGTCTTTTGCTGAAAAGCGCAGACCTAATTTTACGGGTAAGAGAATAATCGATAGTAAATAAATAGTTTTACCGTCACCTCTATCAGCTATAGGGGTGATTTTTTATCTATATTGGTCTATTAAGAGCGCTTTTTACATTAACGCCCGCTACATTACCAAGCTTGCCGGTAAGTGCACCGATACTATCGGTACTGCCATCTACAATCAGCGAAATAACGGCGATATCTTTTTCTTTATAAGGAATGCCCATCCGCCCAATTATAATTTCATTATGTTCACTTATTATTTCATTAACTTGGGTTACAACTAGGTTGTCTGTGATTACTATACCTACTACACCGATGCGTTTCATTTTAAATAATCCTTTCTTAATAAGATACCCCTTTAATTCAGTTTTCCACCTTATTATCAGGGCATAAAAATTATTTAGCTCTTATAAATACTTTTTGTTTTTCGCTTGATAATGAGTATGCAATAACTCATGGGATTTATGCCCTAAGGGCTCCTGTAAAAATTCTGCGTAAATAGTCTTAACTTCGGGATTATCGTGTGATTTTCTAATCGCACAATTTTCATCTTCTAAGTAGATGGCATCAATACGAGCTTGACGGTCTGCGTTAGTCTTAGTAATCGGTTGACCACCGCCGCCGATACATCCGCCGGGACAGGCCATAACTTCGATGAAGTGATAGGGCGATTCTCCAGCTCTAACTTGATCCATTAGCTTTCTGGCATTACTTAAGCTATGGGCGATAGCTACTCTAACTTCAGTACCATTTAAGTCAACAGCTGCTTCTTTAATACCTTCCATACCACGAGCGACGGTGAAGTTTACATCTTCTAATTCAGTTTCGGTAACTAC
>CAZYLY010000038.1:0-6228 GCA_964648825.1 uncultured Syntrophomonadaceae bacterium | reverse complement strand
AAGGCGGCTTCCATAACTCCGCCAGTAGCGCCAAATATTACGGCCGCACCAGTATAAGCACCCATCCAAGAATCTAAGCCAGAACCGGGCAGTTTTCTAAAGTTGATACCACTCATTCTAAATAGTCTGCCGATTTCGCGAGTAGTAAGTACTAAATCAACATCGCGGTAACCGCTGTCGTGCATTTCGGGGCGGGTAGCTTCGTACTTTTTAGCCGTACAAGGCATTATAGAAACGGAATAAATCTTATCGGCAGGCAGATTCATTTTATCGGCCCAATAAGTTTTAACCAGGGAGCCAAACATTTGCTGTGGTGATTTGCAAGTAGATAAATTATCTAATAAATCTGGATAAAAGGTTTCACAGAAGTTAATCCATCCAGGGCTGCAAGAAGTAAACATAGGCAGAGTGCCACCTTCTTTAAGCCGATGTAATAATTCGTGGCCTTCTTCCATAATAGTTAAGTCAGCCGTAAAATTAGTGTGTAATACATATTCGAAGCCGACTTGACGAAGTCCCGCGACAAATACGTCCATAGATATTTCGCCAGGTTTCATACCTAATTCTTCAGCAATAGCTAATCTTACTGCCGGAGCAATCTGGGTTACTACTATTTTATCTGGATCAGCTACAGCGGCAAAGAATTCGTCTAATTGCTCTTTTTCAGTAATTGCACCTACGGGGCATGCATGGATACATTGTCCGCATAATACACAAGGACTGTCTAAAAGGTTTCTGCCTAAAGTTGGTACTACCATAGATTCAAAACCGCGGTTTTCTACTCCTAGGGCAAATACGGATTGAGTAACTGAACAAGCTTCAATACAGCGGCGGCACATAATACATTTATTTTGGTCTCTGACAATTGAAGGGGTTGAATAATCTAGCTCATAGCCTTTGGTCATTAATTCAAAAGGCAGTTCTCTAATAAAGTATTCTTCCGCCAAGGTTTGTAATTCACAATTTAAGTTTCTGGCACAGTTTAAGCAATCTTGAGGATGGTTAGATAAAATAAGTTCTAAAATAGTCTTTCTAGCTTCAACAACTTTAGGGGTTCTAGTTTTAACTACCATTCCTTCAGTAGCCGGGGCTGCACAAGCAGCTTGTAAAAGGTTGCTTCCTTCAACTTCACAAACACATACTCTACAGTTAGCCTTAACCGATTGGTCGGGATGATGACAGAGAGTGGGAATATTAATACCGACTTCTGACGCTGCCTGTAGGATGGTGGAGCCTTTAGGAACAGATACTTTTAGCCCATCTATAGTAAGATTAATCATTTCATTCCCTCCTTTTCCTACACTAATTTCGCATTATAGTCGGCGTTAAAATGCTCAATGGTGCTTAACACCGGAGCAGGAGCCGCTTGACCTAGTCCGCAAAGGCAAGAATAAGACATAACTCGTCCTAATCTTTCTAGTAATGCAATATCATCAGAGGAGCCAAATCCTGCGTTTAGTTTAAACATCAAATCTGACATTCTGGCTGTACCTTCCCGACAAGGGGTACATTTACCACAAGATTCATGTTCAAAAAAGCCGGCGATACGAGTTACTACATCCACAATATCCCTAGTTTCATCTAGTACAAAAACTGCACCTGAACCTAAAGTTGCGCCGATATCGCTCATAGAGTCGAAAGCTACTGGGGTATTAAGCAATTCAGCGGGGATAAAAGCTCCAGAAGTTCCTCCGATTTGTACGGCTTTAAACTTCTTGCCTCCGGGAATGCCGCCGCCGAATTTATAAATAATTTCATAAATAGTAGTATTAGTAGGAACTTCAAAGAAGGTTTTGTTATTAATATCTCCAGTTAAAGTAAATACTTTGGTTCCGGGATATGCAGGTGCGCCAATAGCCGCATACCAATCAGCACCTTTATCTACAATTACCGGAATATTAGCGAAGGTTTCTACATTGTTGACGATAGTAGGTTGGTTCCATAACCCCTCTACGGGTGGATAAGGCGGTTTAAAACGAGGTTCGCCTCTTTTGCCTTCGATAGATTCGATTAAAGCTGTTTCTTCCCCGCATACATAAGCACCGGCACCGCTTCTCACTTCTAAATCAAAATTAGCCAGAAAGCCTTTGTCGGCAGCTTGTTTTATGGCGGTATTAAGCGTTTCAACCAGATGGGGATATTCCCCCCGTAAATAAATATAACCCTTAGTAGCCCCAATGGCATAAGCACAAATCGCCATACCTTCAATGAGACTCTGCGGGTCATTTTCCATAATTAAACGGTCTTTGTATGTGCCGGGTTCCCCTTCATCAGCATTACAAACTACATATTTTTGCTCCGATTTCGCTTGATAGGCAAAAGACCATTTTTGACCGCAATTAAAACCGGCTCCCCCGCGACCCCGCAGGTTAGAGTTTTTTACTTCAGCAATTAATGCTTCCTTACCCATAGCCCGAGCTTTTTCTAAAGCCTTATAACCTTCTTGGGCTATGTATTCATCAATATTTAAAGGATTGATCTTCCCATAATTACGCATAACAATGCGCATTTCTTCAGCCACTTTTCCTACCCCCTTCCAAGATTTCTATTTCTGAAATTTTGCTAATATACCGGGTACTTTAGCAGGGCTAACATCATAAAACACTTCACCATTAATAGTGATGACGGGTGTTGCCTGACATTGTCCCACACACTCGGTAAATTCTAGAGCAAAAAGCCCATCAGGTGTACTTTCACCCATTTCGATACCTAGTTCTCTTTCTAGAGCCGCAATTACGTCTGGCGCTCCTGCTATGTGACAGGGAGCACTTTCACAAATGCGAATGATATTTTTCCCTCTAGGTTCTGTTGAGAACATGGAATAAAATGTTGCTACCCCATAGGCTTCAGACACCGGCATACCAAAAACTTTGGCCGCTTCTGCAATAACTTCTTCCGGTAAATAACTAAGCTCGGCTTGTACTGCATGAAAAGCCTCGATTATGCCCCCTTGAGTGTCCTTGTACTGAGCAATAACTGTCTTATAATCCATCAATCTTCCCCCCTTCTGTTAAAAATATCTATAATGATAGATATGCTCAAGATAATATAATATCCCTAATAAGAAAAGGCGATTGAGAGGCAATGAGAGGAGATTTTATGCAGATAGAAGGGAATAACTACTTATTTTGCATAATAACGTAAATAAGAATAAAATTTTTTAATATTAAGTATAAATATTGGGAATAGTAATATACGAGAATGGGATAGTTGACAATCGAAAAGTAATGGCGTGAATAGTTCATTGTTAAGGTTTTTAAGTGATAAATGCTTGTTTTAAATATTATGCAAATAAATTATTAGGGTGTCAATATTTTTTTAAAAAGTATCTTTTGAATTTTAATGTAATAATAAATGGTGTTTTATGATAGAAAGGTAAGAGAAATACTTTGGCTGATGATGAAATTAAGAAAAATCTAAGTTTACCTATTGTTACTGATGTGAATTTAAACTATTATTTAATATAAGTAAATATAAAGGGGGTATTTTATGGCATCTTTATTATTAAAAGATAATATTTATTCGGTGGGGGTTCAAGATCCGGACTTAAGGATATTTGACATAGTAATGGTAACTGAGAACGGAACTAGCTACAATGCATATTTAATTAAAGGTAGTGAGAAAACCGCCCTAATGGAAACTGTAAAAGATAAGTTTTTTGATGAGTACATTAAGAACTTAGAAGAAGTTGTGGATTTAAAAGATATTGATTATTTAATCATGAATCATACTGAGCCTGATCATGCTGGTTCGGTGGCTAAATTGTTAGAAAAGATTCCAGGGTTAACGGTAGTAGGCAGCCCGACAGCAATTAAGTTTTTAGATGCAATTACTAATACGAAGTTCACTGCTATCGAGACTAATGACCAAGATATTTTAAGCTTAGGCGATAAAAATTTGCGCTTTATTAGTGCGCCCTTTTTACATTGGCCAGATTCTCAGTTTGCTTATCTAGAAGAGGATAAGATTTTATTTACCTGTGATGCCTTTGGCTGTCATTATTCTGATGAGCGCCTTTTTAATGATATTATCGGCGGGGATTTCTATGATGCTTACAAGTATTATTTTGATATGATTATGGGTCCCTTTAAAAAGTATGTCTTAGAAGCCCTGGATAAAATTAAGGATTTAGATTATGAAATGATTGCTACGGGACATGGGCCCATTTTACGTACTAATCTTCCTTATTATATTAATCTTTACCGGGAGTGGGCCGAAGAAGGTCTGCCCAAGAAAAAAGATGTGCAGGAAATAGTCATAGCCTATGTTAGTGCTTATGGTTATACCGAATCCTTGGCCCAAGCCTTGCAAGAAGGTCTGGAAACGGCTGGTACTTTTGAAGTGAAAGTATTTGATTTAGTTTATGCTGACTTAGATGAAGTAGTACAAGCTATTGACGAAGCTGATGGTTTACTAGTAGGTTCACCAACGATTAATGGTGATGCTCTGCCCCCTGTCTGGCAGCTACTAATTAGGCTATCACCCATAGTCCATGCGGAGAAAGTAGCTTTAGCTTTTGGAGCTTATGGCTGGAGCGGGGAAGCCGTACCGGCTATCGAAAGTCGTCTTAAAGCCTTACGTATGAATGTAATGCCGGGCTTTAAAGTGAACTTTAAGCCCTCGGAAGTAGAATTAGAAAAAGCCTTTACTTTGGGTATGGATGTAGGCAAAAAAGTAATGGAAAAAGCTTTAGATGCTTCACAAACCCAGTGGAAATGTGTAGTCTGTGGTTATATCCACGAAGGAGCAGAACCGCCGGAGGTATGTCCTGCTTGTGGAGTAGGTAAAGATAATTTTGAAAAACTAGGCTTAGAAGATGAGTATTATAATGATACTAAGAATAACTATGTAATTATCGGTGGAGGTATCGCGGCTTTATCAGCAGCCGAAAATATTCGTAAGCGTGATACTACCGGGCTTATTACTATGCTTACCGAAGAAGGTTTTCTTCCTTACTATAGGCCGATGTTATCGGATTTATTAAGTGAAGACTTAAGTGATGACAGGCTATATATCCGTTCTAAGGAATGGTATGAAGAAAAAGACATTAAGGTAATTACTTCTTGTAAAGTAAATAATATTGATACTAAGGCAAAAAACATTACTACCGAAGATAGTCAAGAATTCGCTTATGATAAGTTGATTATAGCTACTGGGGCTCGAAGCAATATACCGCCTATTACTGGTGCAGATAAGGCGGGGGTATATAGCTTGAGAAATATGGCGGATGCCTTAGAAATTAAAGCTGCTTTTAAAAACACTAAAAAGGCGGTAGTCGTCGGCGGTGGTGTCTTAGGCTTAGAAGCAGTATGGGAAATGGTGAGCCTAGGAATCGAAGTTTCCGTAGTCGAATTTAGCAATCGCATTATGCCTAGACAGTTGGATGCAGATTTTTCCCAGAAGCTGCAAGAGTTAATGGAAGCTAAAGGGGTAAAACTACATTTAGATGTAGCAACTGAAGAAATTACAGGTGATGTTAAGGTAACTGGAGTTAAGTTAAATAATGGCACAGTTATTGAAGCTGACCTAGTATTACTATCAACTGGGGTAAAACCTAATACTGAACTAGCAGCAGCCGCGGGTATAGATGTAAAACAAGGTATCGTTGTAGATGAGAAAATGAGAACTAGCGTACCTGATGTTTTAGCGGTGGGTGATGTTGCTCAATTTGGCGAAAGAGTAATCGGCTTATGGCCTGTTTCTATGGAAATGGGTAAAATTGCGGCTTCTACTGTAACGGGTGATTGGTTAGAATATCAACAGCCAGTTTTATCTACCTTATTAAAAGCTTTCGATACTGATATATTCTCAGTAGGTGAAGTTAATTGGGCAGAAGGTGAATGCCGCATAGTAGAGGTAAGGGATCCTAAGAATAATTACTATAAGCGCAGTTATATTAAAGACGGGGTCTTAAAAGGTGAAATAATCATGGGCAGCGAAGTCGATACACGTGATACTCTACAAGGCTTAGGCCGGGATGAATCCGGGGAAAAACGCTATAATAAGTGGAAGTGCCGGGTATGTAATTACATCCACGAAGGACCGGAACCACCCGATGAGTGTCCGGTATGCGGTGCCCCTAAGGAACTTTTCGACCCAGTAGAGTAATAGATAATGTTTAATTGTAAATTCTTAATGGTTAATTATTAATGTATGTGGGGAAGCTTCGGCTTCCCTTCCATCATTAGGAATTAAAAATTAATAATTAAAAATTCGTAGTCCAAAGGA
>CAZYLY010000037.1:0-14134 GCA_964648825.1 uncultured Syntrophomonadaceae bacterium | reverse complement strand
TTAATGTGAAGGATTTCAATACTTTCTTTTATAGTATAACTAATGAAAATTGTCCAGATAAATGGCTCAATACCAAAATAATAAAACTGGAAGTATTCAATAGCAGCTCATCATGGCGATTACATATTAATGCCCCAGCACCTATTTCAGTAGCAGAAATTAATCGGGTGAAAAATAAATTATTAAGAAATCTAAATTTTTTAAATGAAATAGAAATTGTACCTTCAACTAATAATCCCCATTTATTAAAAGAAATAATTGCTTTATATCAGGATGAATTATCATCCTCTTTCTTTCCTGACCCGGAATATGTTAATTCTATAGAATGGCAAGCGGGTAAATCACGGCTGGATTTAAAGACTGGTAGCCAGCATACTTTTGATTATCTTATGGATAATAACATATGCACTAAAGTAGCTGATTGGCTCTGGGATAATTATTTCCTAAGAGCAGCAGTAAAAGCTATCTGGACGAATAAGGGGACTAAACGCAAGGAAGCTGATTTATTAATACCTAATAAGCAATTAGTTTTAATAGAAAATAGTGTACCTGCTAATGAAAATAACTATATTAAAAACAAACCTAAGAAAAAAGAGAAATCTAGTAGTATTAAAACTAATGCTGAAATAACCAAAATAAATGAAGTAGTTGAAGGTCTAAAGACAGTTGTCGTAGAGGGCGAAATTTGGCATAAGGAGATTAACCAGCTTAAAGATAAACGCTATATTGTATCTTATTATTTAACTGATTATTCAGATTCCCTATTAATAAAAAGTTTTATTGATAACCTGGAGGAAGATGAAATTAAGGTTGGTGACTGGATAAAGGCGCAAGGAAGCGTTAGATATGATAATTTTGCCCGGGAAGTAGTACTATATCTTAATGCCTATTTACCTAGCCAAAAAATAAAACGCTTAGATAATAGCCCGCAAAAGAGGGTGGAATTGCATTTGCATACTAAAATGAGCGCTATGGATGGATTAACGGAAATAAACGAAGTAATCGAACGGGCTGCTATGTGGAATCATCCCGCTATTGCTATTACCGACCATGGATGTATTCAAGCTTTTCCCGATGCTTATAAAGCAGCTAAAAAACATAAAATTAAGGTTATTTATGGGGTGGAAGCTTATTTGGTTAATGATAATAAGAAGGAAAAACCTTATCACATCATTTTATTAGCCCAAAATGTGGAAGGGCTAAAAAACTTGTATGACCTAGTAAGCTATTCTTATTTAGATTATTACTACCGGCATCCTAAGATAACCCGCCAATTATTATCCGAGCATAGAAAAGGCATTCTACTAGGCTCGGCTTGTGAGGCGGGGGAACTATATACTGCTATAATTAATAATGCTTCCCCAGAAGAAATTGAACAAATTGCGGCTTTTTATGATTATTTGGAAATACAGCCATTAGATAATAATGATTTTTTAATTAGGGAAGGCAGGGTGGAAAATAGAAAAGCTTTAGAAGACATTAATAAATACATACTAGAACTAGGTGAAAATTTAAATATTCCGGTAGTAGCTACTGGTGATGTGCATTTTCTTGACCCCGAACATGAAATATACAGGCGCATAATTCAAGCCGGACAAGGTTATGCCGATGCGGAAGCAGATTTGCCTTTATATTTTAGAACTACTGAAGAAATGTTGGCTGAATTCGAGTATTTGGGACTTGAAAATGCGCAAAAGGTAGTAATAGATAATCCGCTTTTAATTACTAACCGAATAGAAAATATAAAACCGGTACCAGATGGTTTTTATCCGCCTAAAATTGAAGGTGCTGAAGAGGAAATTACTAATTTAACTTGGAATAATGCTTATGCTAAGTATGGAGAGGATTTGCCGGAAATAGTTGAGGCTAGGGTGAAGCGAGAACTTGATTCTATTACTAAGCATGGATTTAGTGTCTTATATCTTATTGCCCATAAATTAGTGAAAAAGTCTAACGAAGACGGCTATTTAGTAGGTTCCAGGGGTTCGGTAGGCTCTTCTTTAGTAGCTTATTTTACTGGTATTACAGAAGTGAATCCTTTGCCCCCTCATTATATATGTCCCCATTGTAAAAGTTCTATATTTTCTGCAGATGAATTAATCGGCTGTGGAGCTGATTTACCTGATAAATTATGTGTTTGCGGTGCTGATTTTATAAAAGATGGATTTGATATTCCTTTTGAAACATTTTTAGGATTTGAAGGGGATAAAGTACCGGATATTGACTTGAATTTCTCTGGTTTGTATCAAAGTCAAGCTCATCAATATGTAGAAGAATTATTTGGGAAGGATAATGTTTTTAGGGCTGGTACTATTTCTACCATTGCGGAAAAATCTGCTTTTGGGTTCGTTAAAAATTATATTGATGAGAAAGGGCAGATAGTAAAAAATTCAGAAATAAATAGATTAGTTAAAGGGATTGCCGGAGTAAGGAAAACTACCGGGCAACACCCGGGGGGCTTAATTGTGGTACCCCACGATAGAAATATTTGCGAGTTTACTCCCCTGCAGCATCCAGCAGATAAAAAAGAATCAGGAGTTATTACTACTCATTTTGAATACCATGCGATTGAAGACCAGTTAGTTAAATTAGATATTTTAGGACATGATGATCCATCCGTGATAAAAGAACTGGAAGACTTGACTGGTGTAAATGCGGCCAGTATCAGTCTAAGTGAAGTAGAAACGATGAAATTATTTTCTTCCGTAGCACCATTAGGCATAAAACCGGAAGATATTGATTCTAGTATAGGTACATTTGGCATTCCTGAATTCGGAACTAAGTTTGTTAGACAAATGCTAGAAGCAACTCGGCCTACTACCTTTGCTGAATTAGTTCGCATTAGCGGACTATCCCACGGTACAGATGTATGGCTTAATAATGCCCAAAAAATAATAGCCCATAATATAGCTAAATTAAATGAAGTTATTTGTACTAGAGACGATATTATGATTTTTTTAATTTCTAAAGGTATAGATAAAAAACAAGCTTTTAAAATAATGGAAAGAGTAAGAAAAGGCAGTAAGCTGGAAAAGGAAAATGAAATCCTTATGAGGGAACATCAGATTCCCGATTGGTATATTGAATCTTGTAATAAAATTCAGTATATGTTTCCTAAAGCCCATGCGGTAGCATATGTTACTATGGCATATAGAATAGCCTTTTTCAAAGTCTATTATCCTTTAGCTTTTTATGCTAGTTTCTTTAGTATCAGGGCGGAAGACTTTGAAGCAGATACTATTTTAGCTGGTTATGATGCAATAAATAACCGCTTAAAAGCTATTGAGATCCAAGGTTATAATGCCAGCCCCAAGGATAAAAAATTAATTCCGATTTTAGAACTGGCTTTAGAAATGTATGCGCGAGGTTTTAATTTTTATCCGGTTGATATTTTAAAATCTAGGGCTGATAAATTTGTAATCAACAATAATGGCTTAACATTACCTTTCTCAGCTTTGCCTAGTGTGGGAACTAATGCGGCTTCTGGTATTGCGGAGGCAGTTAAAGGCGGAGAATTTGTATCAGTAGAAGATTTTCAACAAAGAACCCATTTAAATAAAACTGCTATGGATGTTTTGAGGAAATATAACTGTTTTAAAGGCCTGCCCGAATGTACCCAAATTAGCCTGTTTGGTTAGTTCCCAATAAATAATACAGCATTTATTCAATGTCGCTTGAATAAAGTTATTTCAATGTGTTATACTTCTACTAAGCTAACCAATATTTATGGTATTAAAGTGGGTGCGCACCCACTTTTTCTATTGTGAAGACACCCATAAAAATTTTCGGGGGGTGAAAATAATGGCTGATAACTACATTAAAGAGCTAGAAGGATTGATAGAAGACCGACTGAATAACAATAATGTAGAACTAGTAGATATAGAATATCGCATGGAGAATAAAAATCGCATCTTGCGAATTTTTATTGATCATAATGATGGAGTAGATTTAAAACTTTGTACTGACATTACGAAATTAGTAAAAAATATAATAGATGAAAATAATATATACTATGATCACTTGGAAGTATCATCTCCAGGACTGGATAGAATTATCAAAAAAGACAAAAATCCCGCCAGGTTTATTAGTCAGCAGGTAAGAGTACAAACTTTAAAATCTTATCCGGGACCCAAGAAAATTATAGGAGTATTAACTGAGGTTAATGATGATATAATAGCGGTTGCAAATGATACGGATAATTATCAAATACAATGGGATGTAATCACGAGTCTAAGATTACATTCAGATTATAATTAGGAGGAGGCACAATGGCTAACGATTTAATTATGGCTTTAAATGAGATAGAAAAAGAGCGGGGGATTCCAAAAGCAGCCTTAATTGATGCTATAAAATCTGCTCTCAATACTGCCTATAAGAAAAATTTTGGCACTTCCCAAAATGTAAGTGTTGAATTTAATGATATAACTGGTGAGGTCAGAGTTTTTTCACAGAAAAACATTGTGGAAAAAGTCGAAGATGACCGCTTGGAAATTGATGCCGAAGAAGCTAAGGAACTATATCCAGATTGTAATCTTGGAGATTTAGTTTATGTTGAAGCTACTCCGGCTAATTTTGGACGCATAGCAGCTCAAACTGCTAAACAAGTTGTCATTCAAAAGCTTAGAGAAGCTGAAAGAAGTTTAATCTATGAGGAATTTTTGGAGCGTGAAGGGGAAATAGTTACCGGAACCATTCAAAGGGTTGAGGGCAAAAATGTCTATATTAGCTTAGGAAGAACGGAAGGAATTATGTTGCCTAGCGATCAAGTTCCTTCAGAAAGATACGAGATGGGGCAAAGATTAAAAGCATATATTAATGAAGTGAAAAATACTCCTAAGGGACCTAACATATATTTATCTCGCTCTCATCCTTATTTTTTAAGACGCCTATTTGAACTAGAAGTACCAGAAATATTTGAGGGAGTAGTAGAAATTAAATCATTAGCGAGGGAAGCCGGATTTCGCTCTAAAATAGCTGTTCATTCACTAGATGAAAAAATAGATTCAGTAGGAGCTTGTGTAGGTCCTAAAGGTTTAAGAGTGCAGAATATTGTTGCTGAACTAGGTGGCGAAAAAATTGATATAATTAAATTTGATAAAAGTATTGAAAGATATATTGCTAATGCTTTAAGTCCCTCCAAAGTTTTAGCAGTTTACGTTGATGAGGAAGAAAAAACCGCGCGGGTGGTTGTGCCCGATTATCAACTATCCTTAGCTATAGGTAAAGAGGGGCAAAATGCGAGATTAGCTGCTAAACTGACAGGCTGGAAAGTAGATATCAAAAGCGAAAGTCAACTGGAAGAATTAGAAGATGGTGAAAGTGATGACTAAAGCCCGCAAGGTACCCCAAAGAATGTGTGTGGGATGCCGGGAAATGAAAAATAAAAAAGAATTAATTAGAATAGTGCGTAATGCCGAAAATGTTCTGCAGTTAGATACTACCGGTAAAAAACCGGGTAGAGGAGCATATATTTGCCCCAGTGTAGAATGCTTTAACCAATCAATAAAGGGCAAAAGAATTCAAAAGGCTTTAGAACAAGATTTATCTGAGGAACTAATCGAAAATATTAAACGACAAATTGAGGCAGTAACGCCTAGTATTTAAGGTGCGTGATAATTTGAAAAAAATATACAGTATGTTGGGATTCGCCCAAAAGGCAGGCAAGGTTTCGGCTGGAACTGATGCAGCAAAAGCAAGTTTAATTAAGCGCAAAGCCTCTTTACTGTTACTAAGCGATGATATAGCGGAAAACTCGAAAGATATGTTAATTAATATTTCCCGGAAGGTTAATATACCTTGGGCTATATTAGGAAATAAATATGATTTAGGTACAAGTGTAGGTAAGGCTTATCGAGTAGCGATAACCATTAATGATGAAAAGATGGCGACTGCTTTATTGGCTGCTATTGGTGAAACAGAAGGTAAAATAGAAACTATGGGGGTGGTTGAATGGCCAAAATAAGAGTACATGAATTAGCAAAAGAATTAGGAAAACAAAGTAAGGATATGGTGAATATTTTACAAGATTTAGGGCTAGATGTTAAAAACCATATGAGCACTATGGAAGAATCACAAGTAAACTGGGTTAAAAAACAACTTGATAATACTAACAAGGATAGTAAAATAGCTAAACCTGAAAAATCAAAACAACCAACTGATAATCGGCCTTCTGTAGAAAAGGGAAGACAACCTCACCATCAGGATAAAAATCGAAATATTTCTGACCCCTTAAAACCTTCTCCTGATAATAGCAGAAAAATAAATCCTAATAGGGCAGATCATAGGCCTTCTAATCAAGGTCAAGATGACCAAAGAATGCGTAATCAACAAAATAGACCTACTCCTGCTGGAAATAGGGATAACAAGCCTGCAATTCAAGGTAAAGATGATCAAAGAATGCGTAGTCAACCCAATAGACCTGCTGGAAATAGGGATAACAAGCCTCAGGATAGCAGTTTTCGTCCTGGTAGCAAACCAAGAACTACAGCAGCTACAAACATAACCCCCCAAACTAGGGGCGAAAATTCCAAGGTGGTAGACATTAATCGGGGCGGTGCTAAGCCGGGTAAACCAGGTAAAACAAAAAAGACTCCAGATAAGAATGTACCTAAAAAAGATTATAGCCGACAAGTAAGGAAATCGAAACATAAGCGTAAAAAAGAAGAAGTAATAGCAGAAACACCAGAAATAATCGCTATCGGCGATAGCATAACCGTAAGAGAATTTGCGGAAATGCTAATTAAAAGTCCGGCTGAAATAGTGAAAAAGCTGATGGAGTTAGGCACTTTAGCTACGGTTAATCAGGATATAGACTACGAAACAGCTGAAATTTTAGCTAGTCTGTATGAAGTTAAAGTTGAACGGGAAATATCTGAAGAAGAGAAACTTTTAGAAGAAATTATTGATGATGACAAATCCATGGTGTTAAGACCACCTATAGTAACTGTTATGGGACACGTTGACCATGGGAAAACTTCTTTATTAGATAGAATTAGAAGTGCCGAAGTAGCTGCAGGGGAAGCTGGCGGAATTACTCAACATATAGGAGCCTACCAGGTGACGGTAAAGGGTAATAAAATTACTTTCATAGATACACCCGGCCATGAAGCGTTTACGGCTATGAGGGCTAGGGGTGCTAACTTAACTGATATTGTAATATTAGTAATTGCTGCTGATGATGGGGTTATGCCGCAAACAGTAGAAGCAATTAACCATATAAAAGCGGCGGGAGTTCCCTTCTTAGTTGCAGTTAATAAAGTTGATAAACCTACTGCTAATCCTGATAAGGTAATGCAGCAATTAACCGAATATGGTATTGTTCCTGAGGAATGGGGCGGAGACATAATTTTTGTTCCCGTTTCAGCTAAAACAGGAGACAATATAGACACACTTTTAGAAATGGTCTTATTAGTAGCGGAAATGAAAGAAATTAAGGCTAACCCAAATAGAGCTGCCGAAGGGGTAGTAATTGAAGGGGAACTTGATAAAGGTCGGGGACCAGTAGCAACTGTTTTAGTATTAAAGGGAACCCTTAAGATAGGGGATTATTTAATTTGCGGCAATAGTTTATGTAAAATTAGGGCTATGAGTGATTATAAAGGAAGAAGAGTAGATGTAGCTCTGCCATCAATGCCGGTAGAAATTATGGGCTGGTCTGATGTGCCGGAAGCCGGAATTAAAGTACAAGCTTGTGATGAAAAGGTAGCTAAAGAGGTACTTAGCTTAAGAGAAAGCGAAAGAAAACTGGAAGAACAAAAAAGAAGCAGTAAAGTATCACTGGATGATTTCTTTAAACAAATGCAGGATGCCGGAGTTAAGGAGTTAAACCTAATTATAAAAGGTGATGTACAAGGCTCGATTGAAGCTTTAGCACAATCTTTACTGCGCTTATCAACTGATGAAGTTAAAGTAAGTGTTATTCACTCCGCGGTAGGGGCTGTAACCGAGACTGATGTTATGCTAGCTACAGCATCTAATGCTATCATTATTGGCTTTAATGTCAGACCAGATATTAATGCCCGTAAAAGTGCCGAACAAGAAGATATAGATGTACGTCTATATCGGGTAATTTACGAAGCTATTGATGATGTGAAGAAAGCTATGGTAGGGCTTCTTGACCCCGAATATAAGGAAAAGTATATCGGGCGGGCAGAAGTTAGAGCTACATTTAAAGTTCCTAATGCCGGAACTATAGGCGGCTCTTATGTAATAGACGGAAAAATGCAAAGAAATGCTAATATTCGAGTTTTAAGAGATGGTGTAATTATTTATGAAGGCAATCTTTCTTCCCTTAAAAGATTTAAGGATGATGTTAAGGAAGTACAAGAAAATTATGAATGTGGTATAGGCATTAAGGATTTCAACGATATTAAAGACGGAGATGTTATTGAGGCCTTTACTATGGAGGAAATTCCCAGGGAACTATAAAAAGTTCAGTAGTATAGGAGGTATTATTATGAGCCAGCGCCGACAGGAAAGAATGGCGGAGGAAGTTAAACGCTTATTATCTCAGATAGTATTAACTTTAAAAGATCCCAGAATTAATTTATCTACTGTTACTATAACTAGGGTGGATATTACTAATGATTTAAGTCATGCTCGCATCAATGTCAGTGTAATTGGCGATGAACAAGAACAACAAGAAACGATTAAGGTTATTCAAAAGGCTAAAGGCTATTTGCGTAGTGAACTAGCCAAACAACTAGATATAAGACATGCACCGGAATTAGATTTGCGTTTAGATAAATCTATTGAACATGGGATTAAAATATCTTCATTATTAGAAGAAATAAGCGGGGGAAAAGAGCCGCATGAATAGCTTGATCGAGATTGCAGAGCAACTTAAAGATAATGATGAATTTTTGATTATTGGTCACTTAATTCCTGACGGTGATTGTATAGGTTCAATTTTGGGGCTATATATGGGTTTAATATCGCTAAATAAAAAAGTGAACATGTTTCTTAGTGATGATACCCCTGACATTTATCAATATTTATCTCACATAGAAAAAATAAATAACTTTCTTCCTCCCGCAGAAAAAATGAAAAATATTATATTTTTAGATTGCAGTGATGAAGAAAGAATTGATAAGAAAATTGCAGAACAGTTAAACCGGAATGCGACTATTATTAATATCGATCATCATGAAAGTAATTCTATGTTTGGGCATTACAATTATGTAGATATAAAGGCCGCTGCTACGGCTCAGATTATTTACGAATTATTACTAACCATGAATATATCTATAGATGAAGAAATGGCTAATGCCCTTTATGCTGGTATTGTTATGGATACTGGCAGTTTTAAATATACACAAACTAACAGCAAAACCCATATGATAACGGCAGCATTACTAGAAAAAGGGGTTGATTTAGAAAAAGCCAGAATTAATCTTTTTGAATCAAAACCGATTAAAGAAGTATTACTGTTAGGTAAAGCTCTGAAGAATTTTAATATTAGTGCCAATGGTAAAATTGCCTGGATGTTATTACCTTACGCGGAAATTGAAGCAATAGATGCCCATGGTTTACATCCAGAAGGAATAATTAATTATACGCGCATGATTGACGGCGTGGAAGTAGGCTTATTATTTCGCGAAATAAAACCAGGCTTAATAAAAATAGGGTTGCGTTCCAAACGGGATATTAATGTCGCTGAAATAGCGGGAAACTTTGGCGGCGGAGGCCATAAACAGGCGGCTGGGGCTAGCCTTGAGGGCGATATTACTACCGTATGTAATACGGTAGTTAAGTATGTTGAAAAAATGGTGTTTTAATGGATGGCTTTTTAGTAGTTTATAAACCACCTGCTATGACTTCTTACGATGTTATCCGCAATTTAAAACGCATATTACCCCGCAAAACTAAAATCGGCCATTTGGGTACTCTTGATCCTATGGTAACTGGAGTATTACCTATAGCCATCGGACAAGCAACTAAGGTTATTCCTTATATAGAAGATGAAAGTAAGGAATACTTGGCGACCCTGACTTTAGGGGGGGTATCCGATACCCAAGATATATGGGGTAATGTGATATATAAAGATATAAGTTCAATAAATGAAGAACAAATAATCACTGCCATAAAAGGTATGCTAGGAGAAATTGAACAAATTCCGCCTATGTATTCTGCCGTACATTATCAGGGGCAAAAATTATACGAGTTAGCTCGTAAGGGTATTATAGTAGAAAGAGAGCCGCGCCAGGCACAAATTTATGCAATTGATATTTTACAAATAGATTTAACTGATAAACTACCCCAAATAAAACTGCAGGTTTCTTGCTCCAAAGGAACTTATATTAGAACATTATGCCATGATATTGGAGATAAACTAGGCACTGGAGGTTTCCTATCCGCACTAATTCGAACTAGGTCGGGTATTTTTACTTTAGATGACAGCACCCCTTTAGAAGAGGTCTTATCTAATCCAGAAGATATTAAAAGATTGTTAGCCGTTGATTTCCCTCTGCGCCATTGGCCCATATATTATCTAAAAGATAATCACGAAAGTTTAGCTATAAAAAATGGTAATAATATTAATGTAAACACTGAAATAGCTTTAGGGAATATTAGAATTTATGATGAAAATAAACAATTTCTTGCTGTTGCTCAAGTTAGTAAAAATAATATGTCTTCAATTATTAAACCAGTTAGAGTTTTTAATTTTTAAGGGAGTACTTAAATGGAGATAATCAGAGAAATAGATAATTTTCAAACTAACGGTAAACCTATTTTTTTAGCCTTAGGAAATTTTGATGGGGTACACCTAGGACACCAAAAATTACTGCAAGAGGCAGTTTTCGAAGCTAATCTTAACCAGGGGATAGCCGCCTCTTTTATTTTTGAACCTCATCCTAATAAAATAATTAACCCGGGTAAAGCACCCAAATTACTTACCGATTCTATAGAACAAGCTAAATTATTAGAAAAGGCAGGTATTCAATTATTAATATATAATTCCTTTAACCAAGCAATATCTAAGTGGGAACCAGAGGAATTTGTACAAAAAATAATAGTAGCTAAGCTAAATGCTAAACATGTTTTTGTAGGTTTTAATTACTCCTTCGGACATAAAGGCAAAGGCACCCCCGATTTACTAAAAGAACTAGGTGATAAATATGGTTTTAAGGTCAGCGTAATTTTGCCGGTAGAAGTTAACCACGAAGTTGTTTCCAGTACCCTGATTAGGGAAGCTCTTGAAAATGGTAATGTAGGAGAAGCTAATAAGTTTTTAGGTTATCCCTTTTCTATTACCGGGAAGATTATTCACGGTGAAGAACGAGGTAAAAAAATCGGTTTTCCGACTGCTAATCTAGAAATTGATGAGGAAATATTAATTCCTGATGTGGGAGTATATGCTGCTAAATCCATATATAAAGGGGTAACTTATAATTGTGTAGTTAACATAGGCAGGAAACCTACTTTTCACGATGATCATCCAGTTACTATTGAAGTACATATCATAGATTTTAATAAGGATATTTATAATGAAAGCTTAACTATTTTATTTTTGGATAAAATAAGAGGTGAAATGAAGTTTAATAATATAGATGATTTAGTAAACCAGATTAGTCAAGATAGGAATAAGGCTTATAAAATTGCATCTGCTTACTAGTCTTAACATTTACTTTTTTATTTAGCTATGCTAAAATTACCTTGGATTCCCATTAGTGATGGGGTTTAATGCAAAGAGCGGCAAGGTCTTTGATCTAGTTGTTAATTATAAGAAGGTAAGCCTGCTAAAAAGGCATGGTTTACCGTAGAACCGTCTACTCGGGTTAGCGAAGTCACCGACGTTTTTCTGGGTTGGCGGCGATTATTAGTGAGGAGGTGAAATATATGTCATTAAGCCAAGAAAGAAAGCAAGAGCTTATTAAAGGCTTTCAGATTCATGAAAATGATACTGGTTCTCCCGAAGTGCAAATTGCTATTCTTACGGAAAGAATTAATTATCTAAATGAACATCTTAAAAGTAACAAAAAAGACCATCATTCCCGTCGGGGATTACTTAAGATGGTTGGGCAAAGAAGAGCTTTATTAGATTACCTTAAAGATAATGATTTTGAAAGATATAGAAGCATAGTAACCAGATTAGGTTTAAGAAGATAAGAGCGGATGCTGCCGCTCTTTAATTTTAGGAAAAATACTATAAAGGAGGATTACTATTAAGTGCATTTATTTGAAACCGAAATTGGCGGAAGAAAATTAATAGTTGAAGTAGGTAAAGTAGCTAAACAAGCTAATGGAGCTGCAGTAATGCGTTATGGTGAGACTGTAGTTTTAGTTACTGCGACTGCCTCCAAACTACCCCGTGAAGGTATTGACTTTTTTCCTTTGACAGTTGATTTTGAAGAAAGACAATATGCTGTAGGGAAAATTCCGGGAGGCTTTATTAAAAGAGAAGGCAGACCTACAGAGCTTGCGACTTTAAGTGCGAGGTTAATTGACAGACCTATGCGCCCCTTATTCCCGGAAGGTTTTCGTAATGATGTTCATATCGTTGCTACCATTTTATCTGTGGAAAAAGATAATGCTCCTGATGTAACTGCTATTACTGGTGCTTCGGTAGCATTAGGCGTTTCCGATATTCCTTTTAATGGTCCTGTGGCTGGGGTAGTAGTCGGCTTAATTGACGGAAAATTTATAATTAATCCTACCGTTGAAGAAATGACTAAGACCCAAATGCATATTACTGTCGCTGGTAGTAAGGATGCTATTATGATGGTTGAAGGCGGTATTAACGAAATTCCCGAAGCGCAAGTCATTGATGCTATTTTTTATGCTCATGATGAGATTAAAAAAATATGCGCTTTCCAAGAAACTATTATTGCTGCAATTAATCCTACTAAATCCGAAGTTATTCTGCCCGAAGTAAATGAAGAACTAGAAGCTTCTGTAAGGGAATTTGTAACTCCTAAAATGGAAGAAGCCGTTAGAAATGCGGACAAAAAAGCCCGCGAAGGACAGATGGAAGCAGTAGACCAGCTGACTAGAGAACATTTTGCGGAAATATACCCTGATGATGGTAAACAGGTTCAAGCCGTACTCGATAAAGTATTAGAAGAAACTGTACGTAAAATGATTATTGAACACGGGGATAGGGTTGACGGCAGAAGCCTGGATGAAATTAGGAAAGTAACTTGTGAAGTAGGCTATTTGCCTAGACCACATGGTACCGGACTATTTACCCGGGGACAAACCCAAGTATTATCGGTTACGACTTTAGGTTCTATGAGTGAAGAGCAGATATTAGATGGATTAGGGGTAGAGGAATCGAAAAGATATATCCACCATTATAATTTCCCCCCCTTCAGTGTAGGTGAAACTAGACCTATGCGCGGTCCGGGGCGTCGGGAAATAGGACATGGTGCTTTAGCAGAAAGAGCATTAATACCAGTAATCCCTGATAATGAAACTTTCCCTTATACTATAAGGGTAGTATCTGATGTATTAGAATCTAATGGTTCCAGTTCTATGGCGAGTGTATGCGGCAGCACCTTATCACTAATGCACGCTGGGGTTCCCATTAAAGCACCCGTATCTGGCATTGCTATGGGCTTAGTTAAAGAAGGCGAATCATTTGCAATCTTAAGTGATATTCAAGGTATCGAAGATGCTTTAGGAGATATGGATTTTAAAGTAACCGGAACGGCTCAAGGACTTACCGCTTTACAGATGGATATTAAAATTACCGGAGTAAATCGGGAAATAATAGAAAAAGCTTTAGCCCAAGCCCATGAAGGAAGATTATTTATTTTAGGCAAAATGATGGAAGCCATAGATAAACCTAATCAAGATCTTTCACCTTATGCTCCGCAAATGATAAGAATGCAAATTAATCCCGATAAAATTAGAGAAGTTATAGGGCCTGGCGGTAAAACTATTCATAAGATTGTTGATGAAACTGGATGTAAGATTGACATTGAAGATGATGGTTCCTTATTTATTTTAGCTACTGATCAAGAAGCTGGAGAAAAAGCTCGTCATCTGATTGAAGCTATTGTAGCCGAAGTAGAAGTAGGCAAAATCTACATGGGTACTGTAAAACGAATTATGGATTTTGGGGCTTTTGTGGAAATTATTCCTGGTGTTTTGGGTACCTCCGGCAAGGAAGGATTAGTTCATATATCACAAC
>CAZYLY010000036.1:10421-14182 GCA_964648825.1 uncultured Syntrophomonadaceae bacterium | reverse complement strand
CATAACCAATCAGTGTAAATCTGTGTTGAATTTGTTACTGCGCATCATTTATATAATGCGACAATCGAGAGCCCTTTTCTGTCGCAAAACTCCTGTATAAAAAGAAAAATTAAGGCAATAATTTTTAGTACAGGAGGGAAGTAAGTTATGAAAAAATTATTAGTCATTATTCTAATTATCGGAATTACATTTATAGGTACTCAAGTGAAAAGTGCACAGAATGTTGCTATTAATGACAGTGTACTAAGGCTGCATGTATTAGCCAATAGTGATAGCCCTACCGATCAGGCTTTGAAGCTGGAAGTGAAAGATGAAGTAGTAAAATATATGAGAAAAGAGTTTAGTAATACTAAAGACATTAATGAAGCACTCGTATTAGCGGAAGAAAACATTTCGGTGATAGAAAAGGTAGCCGAAAAAGTTGTCACCACTTATGGTTATGATTACCCTGTAGAAGTTAGGATAGGCAAATATGCCTTTCCCACTAAATCTTATGGAAATCTAGTCTTTCCGGCCGGGGATTATCAAGCGGTAAGGATTATTATCGGCGAGGGTGCCGGTAATAATTGGTGGTGTGTGCTTTTTCCCCCGCTATGTATGGTATCTTCCTCGGATAAAGGCTTATCTATGGATAATCCCCGGGAAGCTAAAGTTAGCCTAAAATGCTTAGAATTGCTACCTAAGGGTGTAAAGTATGATGTGACTACTAAATAAGCTTTTATATTTCCTCTTTCCCCCTTATGTGGAACGGTTTTACCGTTCCCTTTTTTTATTATTATAAAAGGTATAGAATATAGAAGTAATAATATTTGTAAGGGGAACATTTATGAATAAAATCGTTGTTGAAGCCCCGGCTAAAATTAATTTAACTTTAGATATTAAAGGTAAACGCAGTGATGGCTATCATGAGCTAGAAACCGTTATGCATCAAGTCTCCCTAAGCGATAAAATTACTTTAGAAAAAGCTAAGGGCATATCATTAACTTCTAATAGCAATTTAATTCCTACCGATGCAACTAATTTAGCATGGAAGGCGGCTAAGTTAATATTAGCTAAATTTAATGATAAGGCGGGAGTAAAAATATATATTGAGAAAAATATACCTGTAGGGGCTGGACTGGCTGGGGGAAGCACTGATGCAGCTGCAGTTTTATTAGGGCTTAATCGCCTGTATAATTTTAATTTAGGAACCGGCATTTTAGGGGACTTAGCTTTGGAGTTAGGTTCGGATGTTCCTTTTTGCTTATCCCCTGCTTCAACCGCGATAGCTAGGGGGCGCGGCGAGCTACTAACTCCTCTATCTAATTTAAAAAAGCTGCATTTCTTATTAGTTAAACCTGATTTTCAAGTATCAACCAGGGAAATCTTTGCCGGCTTTAGTTTAGAACAAGTGGTGAAGACACCTGATTTAGATGCTTTTATTAAAGCTTGGCAGGAATATGAGGTTTGTAGCTTGAATAAATATATGGTTAATGTATTAGAAACCGTAAGTATAAAAAAGTATCCTGAAATCAGGCAAATTAAGCAGAAGTTAAAAAACCGGGGAGCCTTAAGCGCAGTAATGTCAGGAAGCGGTCCTACGGTGTGGGGTTGGTTTAATGATTTGGACATCCTCGAAGATGCATATAATTATTTTTCAGCCAATTATCAAGAAGTATTTAAAGTTTCATCATATGTTAGGGGTGAATAGATGCAAAACCATAAAAAGCTAATGCCGGTCAACTTAGATTCATACAAGCCCTTAAGGGAATTAGTATTAGAAGCCATTAGGGAAGCTATTATTAATGGAACACTTAAGCCGCGGGAACGCCTTATGGAAATCCAGCTAGCCGAAGACTTAGGAGTTTCCAGAACCCCGGTGCGGGAAGCGCTGCGTAAGTTGGAAATTGAGGGCTTTATTGTTATGGTTCCCCGTAAAGGTGCCTATGTGGCTGATCTTACCTTTAAAGACATTGCAGATGTATTTGAAATTCGCTCGGCTCTGGAAGCTTTAGCGGCAGCCTTAGCGGCGGAAAGAATTACTAATGAGGAACTAGAGGAAATGGAACGTCTTTTAGTGCAAAAAGCTGAAGCTATAACTAATGAGGATATAGATAAAGTCGTATTAGTAGATACTAAATTTCATGAAGCTATTTATAAAGCTAGCCGTAATGAACGCCTAACTAATATAATTAATAATTTAAGGGAACAAATACAACGTTTTCGAGCTACCTCTTTGGCTTATCCGGGGCGGATGAAAGCTTCTTTAGATGAACACCGCAGCATTGTAGAAGCACTTCAAGCTAGAGATGTGAAGCTATCCAGAAAGCTGGCGGGTAAACATATCGAAAATGCAGAAAGTAGTATGATTGAATCTATTAAGATGGAGGGTTTATCCGTTAATGATTAATGAAAATGCAACTTTACGTTATGATGCTATAATTTTAGCGGGCGGCGAAATTAGTAGTGACCTTAGAAAGCTGGCTCCTTATGATAGCGAAGCTCTTATATTAATTGGTAAGTACCCCATGATCTTTTATGTTTATAAAGCCTTGCGCAAATCACCTTTAATTAGAAATATCGTTATAAGTGGTCCTATCGAAGCTTTACGAAATTTATTTGCTAAGGAAGAAAACCTTTATCTTACCGATGGGGGAGAGAATGCGGTAGATAGCTTCATTAACGGGGTTAATTTTTTAAAAACTAAAAATGATATAACCGAAAAAGTACTCGTATTACCTACTGATATTCCTTTCATTACTGCTGAAGCTATAGAAGATTTTCTAAGCCGCTCCCGAACTGATGATGCTGACTTTTATTACCCGCTTACATCTAAAGAAATTAACGAAATGAAGTTTCCCCATGTAGACCGCACTTATGTGAAATTAAAAGAGGGGACTTATACGGGGGGCAATTTATTTCTAGTCAGATCTTCACGTATTAATGATATGGTGAAAATTGCGAAACAACTAGTCGCCAGGCGTAAAAACCCTTTAGCTATTGCGCAGCTATTCGGGCTAAGGCTAGTCGGACAATATTTACTTGGTCGTCTTACGATATATAATGCCGAGAAAAGGTTTGCGGCAGTAACGAATATTAGCGGTAAAGCTATAATTTCACCCTACGCTGAAGTAGGGGTGGATGTGGATAAGCCTAGTGACCTGGAGTTAGCCCAGAAGTATTTAGGCGATGTAGTTTTGTAGAAATTTCCTACATAAATTTTATTCTTGACGAATTTAAGGTTATAATTACGTTGATGAAATAACTTTCATCATGGAATAACATATATTGAAAATATAACTATTTTATTTAAAAGAAGGTGGATTAGTCAGGTGAGTTATTCAGCCGTTATACTAGCTGCAGGTAAGGGAGTTAGGATGGGCTCAGATTTGCCTAAGGTGGTTCATAAAGTTAGTGGAAAACCTATTATACTTCATGTAATTAATGCAGTAAAACAAGCTGGTATCCAAGACATAATTGTTGTAGTAGGACATGGACGCGAAAAGGTTATGGAGGTACTAGAAAATCACGCCGTAAAATTCGTCGTCCAAGAAGAACAGCTAGGAACTGGTCATGCGCTGCTTCAAGCCAGGGGCCAAATTAGTACCGATAAGGATTTATTAGTGTTAGCTGGGGATATACCTTTATTACAAGCAGATACTATCCGCAGCCTTATAAATTTCCATCAACAAAAACAAGCTCAAGCTACTATTTTATCTACCGCGATTAACCCTCCCCAAGGTTATGGGCGTATTGTTAGAAGTGCTGATAATAATTTTGCT
>CAZYLY010000036.1:0-10411 GCA_964648825.1 uncultured Syntrophomonadaceae bacterium | reverse complement strand
AGAAGAAAAAGATGCTACCCAGGAAGAAAAACTTATTACAGAAATCAATTCCGGCATTTATTGTTTTCAAGCCGGTCATGCATGGGCTGCTTTAGATAAGATTAATACTGGTAATGCCCAAGGGGAATACTATCTAACTGATGTTTTAGAAATCTTGCAACAGGAAAATAAAAAGGTAGAAGTACTGTTAACTGTCTCCAGTGATGATATACACGGTATTAATGACCGTATTCAACTATCTGCCGCTCAAAAGATAATGTATCAACGCAAAAATAATGAATTAATGCGCAGCGGGGTTACAATTATAGACCCGTCTTCGACTTTTATTGATAATGAAGTTACTATAGATAAGGATACTATAATTTTACCTCTCACCATCATACAAGGTTCTACTACTATAGGGTGCCAATGTGAAATAGGCCCGAGCAGCTATATTAATGATTCCACTATAGGAGATTATGTTATTATAGAAAGTAGCCGTATTAAACAGGCTGCTATAGGTGATTATTGTAACATAGGGCCCTTTGCCTATTTAAGACCGGAGGCCGTTTTACACGACCATGTGAAAATAGGGGATTTTGTAGAAATCAAAAAGTCTTTCATCGGCTCGGGAAGTAAAATTCCTCATCTTAGTTATATAGGTGATGCAAAGTTAGGTGAAAATGTCAATGTAGGTGCAGGTACTATTACATGTAATTACGATGGACATAATAAATTCGAAACTATACTTGAAGATGGGGTATTTATAGGAAGTAATACCAACTTAGTAGCTCCAGTAAGAGTCGGTGAAAAAGCTGTTACAGGCGCAGGTTCAACTATAACTAAAGATGTGCCCCCTAAAGCTTTAGCCGTAGAAAGAAGTAACCAAAAGATTATAGAAAATTGGGCTGATAGCAAGCATAATGGCAAATAAGTGGGAGGTTGTAATGTAATGAAGGCATCTAGATGGAGAATGAAGCTTTTTACCGGTAATGCAAATCCTTGTTTAGCTGCAGAAATTGCACAATATTTAGATATGCCTGTAGGTGATGCTAAAGTTACTCGTTTTTCTGATGGGGAAATTAATTGTGCTATTGATGAAAGTGTGCGCGGGGTAGATGTATTTGTAGTTCAGCCTACTTGTACTCCAGTAAATGAAAACTTAATGGAATTATTAGTAATGATTGATGCTTTTCGCCGCGCTTCAGCAGCGCGTATCAATGCAGTTATTCCTTATTACGGATATGGCAGACAAGATAGAAAAACCAGGGCCAGAGATCCTATTACGGCTAAATTAGTTGCTAATCTCATTTACCAGGCGGGTGCTCAAAGGGTAGTCGCGGTAGATTTACATGCTAATCAAATCCAAGGATTTTTTGATATACCGGTAGACCACCTCCCCGGAGTACCTACTATTGGGGAATATCTTAATAGTAAAAAGCTTGACCATGCGGTAGTCTTATCTCCCGACGTGGGCGGCGTTACCAGGGCTAGAGATTTAGCAGACAAATTAATAGCCCCTTTAGCGATAGTAGATAAAAGACGACCTGCGCCTAATGTTGCTGAAGTTATGAATGTAATTGGAGATGTTAAAGGGAAATCAGTTGTCATTATAGATGATATTATAGATACGGCCGGTACTCTATGTGCTGCGGCTGAAGTTATGATGGACAAGGGTGCTTTGGAAGTATACGGCTGCTGTACCCATCCGGTATTTTCAGGCCCGGCGATTGATAGATTAGCTAAGGCACCTTTTAAAGAAATAATTATTACTAATACGATTCCTTTACCAGAGAGCAAAACTCTGCCTAATATGAAAATCTTATCAATAGCCCCCCTAATCGGCGAAGCTATACTGCGTATTCACGAAGATTTATCGGTAAGCAAGCTGTTTGAGGGGTAAGGATCAGACACCGTTTTTGGACATTTATTAATAATGTAGTATAATCATAGAATGAAAATAATAAGCCATAATGCTAACGAATACATAAAGGAGTGATTAATATGGCAGTAGAAGCCCCAACACTAGCTTGCCAAAAGAGGGAATTAGCATCTAAATCATATTTGAACACGCTAAAGAAGAATGAAAATATACCTGGGATTGTATATGGAAAAGAGCAAAACCCTATACCTATAACTATAGGGGCGCGGGATGCGCAGAAAGTATTTAATTCTTATGGGATAAGAGGGATTTTTTCCTTAAACTTAGATGGGGAAGCTAAACCATTTATGTCAGTGGTTAGGGAAATACAAAAACATCCTATAACGGGGAAAATTACTCATATTGATTTTATGACTATTAGCATGACGGAAAAATTTACTAGTGTAGTTCCTGTACACGTAATTGGCGAAGAAGCTGCTGCTAAGGAAGGCGGCATTGTACAATTCGGGCTTAAAGAGATTGAAGTAGAATGTTTACCGAAGGATTTACCGGATAATATTACGATTGATATTTCTGATTTAGCTATAGGCTCTAATGTAGCTGTATCTGACCTGGAACAAATAAATGGGGTAACCTTCTTAAGTGACTTAGAGGCGGTAATCGTAACTGTTCTAGCTCCGAGTAAAGCAACTACTGATGATGAAGATACTGGGACTGGGGAAACCGATACTGGAAATGCTGCTGATGGAACACCAGCGGGAGAATAGTTTTTTACGCTTTAAATGGGTAAAAATAGTATATAATAATTAAGATAGGGAGACAGTAGTTTCCCTTTTCTTTATTATTATAAAAGAGAGGGTATTATGAAAATAGTAGTAGGTTTAGGTAATCCAGGCCGAAAATATAGTGGTACTAGGCATAATATAGGCTTTATGGTAGTAGAAGAATTAGCCAGAAGACATCGGATTGAAAAGGAAGAAAGTAAATATGATGCTATAATTGGACATATTCGTATAGGGGCTGAAAAGGTATTACTGGTAAAACCCCTAACTTATATGAATCTAAGCGGTAAAACGGTACAACCATTAGTAAGTTTTTATAAATTAGACTTAAACGATTTACTGGTGGTATATGACGATATGGATATTGAAACGGGTAAGTTGCGGATAAGGGTGAATGGGGGAACTGGTGGACATAAAGGTATGACTTCTATTGTGGAACGATTATCAAGTAAAGAATTTCCGCGAATCAGGGGAGGAATAGGTCGTCCGCCTGATGAAACTATCGAATGGGTCTTAGGCAAATTTAGCCCCGATGAAAAGCCGCTTATAGAGGATATGATTTTAAAAGCAGCTGATGCGATTGAATCTTGGGTAAAATATGGCATAGATAAAGCCATGAATGAGTATAATTAGACAGAATAAAAGGATAAATTAGGTGTGTAAAGTTAATTTTTAAGCTCATTAATTATGTATGATTCGTTTTAATTTGCGGAAAAATAGTCATAGACTACCTGATAAGGAGTAAGCAAATGAAAATGTATCATATTTGTGAATATTGTGATGTAATTTTTAATACTACTGAAATTGAAGGTACGGAAAATATTGAAGGGGTTGTGGCGCTAAAGGGGACTTGTGAGGAGTGCTCTAAGGAACTGGGATTAGATAATTCGGATAATGAGATAAGGAATCATATTTGGTATAACTAAGTTTGTGAGGAGCGAGGCGTGAGGAGTGAGGGGTAGGGATTTTCCCCCTCACGCCTAACCCCTAACCCCTCACACTTTTCGTGGGAGGGTGTTTTTTGGATATTATTAACCAGGCTAATTTAATTTTAAAATCCCCAGATAATGTGCTTTTAACCGGTTTATCCGGTACAGCTAAAAGCTATATAATTAGTGAATTTTATCGGCATAATAGCGGTAAAATGTTATGCCTAGTTCCCAGTGAGGAAAAAGCTTATGATTTAGCTCGGGATTTAGAAGCATTTATAGATCAAGATAAAGTATTTATGTTCTTGGGGCGGGAGCTAGTCTTTTTAAAAGATAACTTATCCTCCTTAGAAGTTAAGCGCATATTAACTTTATTCGAGTGCATTCATAATCCCCGTAAAAAGGGGATTGTTATTGCGACACCTTCTGCATTCATGCATCTAATCATGCCACCGGGGGAACTTAAAAATAATAGTTTTACCTTAGTGCAAGATGGAGAATATCAACAAAGCTTTCTTTTACAAGGTTTAATAAAATGCGGATATAATCGGGTTAATACAGTTACTAGCCCTGGTGAATTTGCTGTTCGGGGCGGCTTAATAGATATATATCCGGTGAATGAAAAAACGGCGGTACGGATTGAATTTTTCGGCGATTTTATTGAATCAATGCGATTTTTTAATATTGATAACCAGAGATCCGGTAAAAAAACTAGGGAATTAAATATTACTCCCGCAGACGAGCTTTATTCCCCAGAATTAACTGCTACCCTTTTTGATTATTTAGATACTAGCCGAGTAATATTTTTTGATGAACCACGTGATTTTTATGCTAATTATGATAAAAGTATAAAACGTTTTAAAGAGGCAGTTAAAGAAGCCAAAAAAGCTGAAAAGGTGATTCCTGATATTCCGCTTTTAACCAGGGAAATGCTAAAAGAATACATAGATAAACCAGCCACTATTTATCATTCTTTTTTCCCCGGCAATATTCCCCAAGTAACTATTAAGTTGATGGAGCATATTACCCAACAAGAAATGGAGCCTTTTTATGCCAATTATGAAGTATTTTATAGCCGTTTGAAAGAATGGCAAAGTAAAAATTATACAGTTAAATTAGCATTTGCGGCTAGGGCAGCGCGGGAACAATTAAAAAAAGAATTAAGTGACCGTCATATTACCGGCATTGAGTTTTTAGAACATAGCCTGGATAGAGGCTTTGTCAGTACCACTTTACAAACGGCGATTATAACTGAAGTTGACTTACAAGGACGCAGGCCGACTACTAAAAAGAAGAAAAAGCCGGATGAAGCAGAACGCTTATTAGTGGAAGATTTAAAAATGGGGGATTACGTAGTACACGAAAATTACGGTATTGGGATTTTTAGGGGGGTTACTTCGGTAGAAACTGAAGGGGTAACCCGGGAATACGTTTTATTAGAATATGCGGGAACTGACCGGTTATATTTGCCTCTAGAAAAATTAGATGTTTTATATAAATATAGTTCCTCAGAAGAGAAATCGCCTCGTTTAAGCAAGTTAGGCGGCAGTGATTGGGAACGAACTAAGAAAAAGGTTTCTGAATCTATCCAGGAGTTAGCCGAAAATCTATTAAAATTATATGCCAGCCGCGAAGCTATGGAAGGATACGCTTTTGCACCTGATACCCCGTGGCAAAATCAGTTTGAGGAAACTTTTCCTTATCAGGAAACCCCGGATCAACTGAAAGCGATTACCGATGTAAAAGGCGATATGGAATTAAGAAAACCCATGGATAGATTAGTATGCGGTGATGTCGGTTACGGCAAAACCGAAGTAGCTATGCGAGCCGCTTTTAAAGCCGTTATGGAAGGTAAGCAAGTAGCCTTGTTAGTACCGACCACTGTTTTGGCCGAACAACATTATCAGTCATTTAAAGACCGGTTTGAAGGTTATCCGGCTATTATTGAATGTTTGAGCCGGTTTAGAAGCGCTAAAGAACAAAAAAGAATTATTGCTGATTTAGAAAAAGGGGTTACTGACTTAGTCGTAGGTACCCATCGTTTATTATCTAAAGATATTAAGTTTCGTGATTTAGGCTTACTTATCATCGATGAGGAGCATCGTTTCGGAGTGGCTCAAAAAGAAAAGATTAAAGCGATAAAAGAATTAGTCGATGTAGTTAGTCTTTCAGCTACACCGATTCCCCGTACCCTGCATATGTCTTTAACTGGACTGCGGGACTTAAGCGTAATTGATACACCCCCGCCGGAACGCTATCCGATTACTACCTATGTAATGGAATATAATGAGGAAATCGTTTATGAGGCGATTACGGCTGAAATCGAACGAGGCGGACAAGTATTTTTCGTCCATAACCGTATCGAGGATATTTATAAGATAAAGGAGAACTTGGAAGCACTCTTTCCTAATTTGAAAATTGGAGTAGGCCATGGGCGCATGAAAGAAGATGAGTTAGCCCCGACTTTAATGAGCTTTATTAAGGGTGATTTACACATTTTATTATGTACGACTATTATCGAATCAGGCTTAGATATGCCTAATGTTAATACGATTATTATTGATGAAGCAGATAAAATGGGCTTAGCACAACTATACCAATTACGCGGCCGAGTAGGGCGCTCTAACCGAGTAGCTTACGCCTACCTAACTTACCGCCCGGAACGGGTCTTAAATGAAAGCGCGCAAAAACGGCTTAATGCTATTCGGGAATTTAGCGAATTAGGCTCAGGGATAAAAATTGCCCAACGGGACTTAGAAATTCGGGGAGCCGGTAATATATTAGGTTCTGAACAACATGGCTATATATATGCAGTAGGCTTTGATTTGTACTGCCGACTTTTAGAGGAAGAAACGGCCCGCTTAAGGGGGGTAGTGAAAAAGCCTGCTTTTGAAACTTCGGTTGATGTTGATGTTGATTATTATATTCCTGATAGTTATATCCCCGATTCGGGGACTAAAATGCGCATCTATAGAAGAATGCTTTTAGCTACGGAACAAGCTGAAATTGATGCGATTAAGGAAGAATTATTAGACCGGTTCGGGCAACTGCCCCAATCGGTAGAAAACTTCCTGCATATAGCAGAATTAAAAGTTATAGCAAAAAATAAAGAAATAAAAAGCCTAAAACGTAAAGGTAAGTTCATCGAAATTCAAATGGCAAGACCTCTGCAACTAGCTAAACTTAATCAGCAAGAAGAATTAAGGGGCTTGCAAATAGTCAGCCTTAATGACCATACTTTGCAACTAAAAGGGGAAGCCTTAAAATCACTAGATGTTTTACAGATGATACTTACCCATATTTAAGCTTTTGCAATTTTACTGCGGTGCCGTATACTAAAAATTCAGCAGCCCCGCTCATGATTTGAGCACTAGAAAATCTTAAACTAATAACTGCATCAGCCTCCATAGTTTCAGCTTGTTTAATCATGCGCCCTAAGGCTTCTTCCCGGGCTTCCTCTAATAATTCACTATAACCAGTTAGTTCTCCGCCGACTAGAGATTTGAGTAAAGCCCCGATATCTTTACCGACATGTTTAGCCTTAATACAGCTGCCTCGTGCTAATCCTAAAACTTCCTTAATTTCATATCCAGGTAAATTATCTGTAGTTACAATTATCATGTCTAAAACCTCCTAAAAATTTTGGTTTTTATATATTTTATAGCTTAGCTGTAAAATTAAAATAGTCAAAAGAATAAATACTACAACTGCCGCATAGCTTATTTGGTTATGAAGAAAAATGTCGCTACCAGTTAAATAACGGAAGAAATAAAAAATCTTTAAGCCTTCAATTTTTCCTGTCAGGCTTAACAAAATGATGCTTATAATTCCAAAAATTATAGGTTTTATAACTTCTTTCGCCAGGACGGAAAACAGAATAATTAAAGCATATAGAAATAAAGCCGGGGGTAATATTTGTACTAAATATTTTATTGCTAAGCCCAGACTAAAATCAAAAGATTTAATTGCTCCTATAATTACGGGCAGCATACTTCCGATAATTAGAAAAATCACTAAGGAAATAAGACCAGCATAAATTTTAGCGGAAAATACTTGCTTACGAGTAAAATTGGCCAAAAGGAAATTATTAGTATTATGCTCTCTTTCCCGGGCAAAAGTGGAAAAGCCGAATAAAATAACCCCTAATAGAATTAATTGCATAAAGTTTTTGCCAAACCATTGTGACCACACATAATAATCGATATTATTTACTAATACAGTAAGCTGCTTGGCTAATAATTCTGGATTAATATAATTAGACATGATGGAATTCTCCATAGTTGCACTAATCTGATTAATATCAATAGCCTTAATAAAAAAATCATAAAAGCCTAAAACAAAAATACCTAACCCCACTACTAATATAATCATCACTATTAACCGGAAACGCAGCTCTCTTAATTCTTTCAACAGTAGGCTCATACTTTAACCTCCCCTTCGATAACATTGAGGAAAATATCTTTTAAATTAACTTCTAAGCTGGGGTAGGAACCCTCTATAAACGGCTGATCTTTCCTGCCTATATAAATGTTATTTTCACCTTGGCGATGTTTAGCTATTATATCTAAGTTTTGAGGATTGAAACTATCATCCGCAACTAAGATAAATAAATTAGCTTTTAAATCATCAATATTATCCTTAATAATTATTTGCCCCGCCTTAATAATAGCGATAGTATCAGCTGTTTCTTCAACTTCATTTAATTGGTGGGAGGAAAATATTATAGTTTTATCCGGGCTTGCTTCTCTAATTAAACTAAGCATCCGTTCCTGCATTACCGGGTCAAGTCCAGAGGTGGGCTCATCTAATATTAGTAAGGGTACGTCTTTAGCAAAGGTTAATATGGCTGATAATTGGGTTTTCTCTCCATAAGATAAAGTGCTAATTTTCTTATCAGTTTTTAGGGGGAATCTTTCTAATAAGGATTTGGCTTTATCTATACTCCAATGGGGTACACTACGAGCGGCAAATGCCAACATTTGCTTGACCGTCATATTTTCATAGAAGCTTTTTTCCCCCGGCATATATGAAATATTATTAATAATTAGTTGTTCATTAAGAGGCTGTTCCATAAGACTTATTTGTCCATCTGCAGGAAATAGTAATCTGACGATTAATTTAAGCAAAGTAGTTTTTCCGGCCCCATTAGGACCAACTAGGCCAGTAATACTACCCTGTTCCACTGTAAAATCATTAATATTTAAGACAAAAATTCCCGTAGGATAACTTTTAATTAATTTCCGAACTTTTAAGATTTCCACTTTATTCACCCCCATATACTTTAGATATAACATCTGCCATTATATTTTTAACATTATTAGCTTTAGCGTTAGTTATTGCGTCCTTGAAGGCATCCTTTGAAAGCTCTACTCCTATAATTTCTTTTGCTTTGTCACTGGCAATTATTCCTATGGTGCCAATTCCACAGTAGGCATCAATTACACGCTCTTTTCCTGTAAGCTTTGCGAATTCTATTGCTTTGTTGTACAATATTTCTGTTTGTATTGGATTAACCTGATAGAAGGATTTTGGTGAAATTCTAAATTTCTTTCCGCAAAGTATGTCTTCTATGTAGCCTTTTCCATAAAGGATTATTTCTCTTTCTCCTAAGATCATGCTAGTTTTTTTATTGTTGATATTCATCACAATAGTTGTAATTTCAGGGTGCAGCTTAAGGAGTGCCTTTGTAAAATTATTTTTTGATGGAAAAATTACATCTCCTAATACTAATGTTACTAAGACCTGACCAGTTTTATGTGCAGTACGAACTAATACATGTCTAAAAAGTCCCCTTCCGGTATTCTCATCATAAACCTGTAGCTTAAATGACTGGATTAAACCTTTTATCGATTGAACTATTGCTCCAGCTGTTTGATTTTCAATTTGACAGCTCTCTATAGGCACAAGCTTATGACTATTAGCTTGATATGTGCCTGCTAAAACATTTCCTTTGGACAGTCTAAAGCTAGCATGTACCTTGTTTCTGTAATAGTATGGATTTTCAGCTGGTATAATATCTTCAACCTTGCCATATTGACTTAATAATTTATTTACATATATTTGTTTTTCCTTTAATTGCTCGCTGTATTCTACTCCTTGATAAGTACAACCTCCGCAGAGTTTAGAATAAGGACATGTTTTTAGCATTTTTATACCTTCCTTTTATGATAAAAAATTCGTTAGTTTATTAATATATTTTCTTTTTAATTAACTTTTTCAATTTATTATATCTTATTTATATCTAAGTATGTAACTCAAAATAATAGCACATGGTGATTACCACGATAATATTATACAGTATAATTTAGCATATTACAAGATTTAGAACTTTTTACAACTTAATTCCTTAATGGTAAATAAAAATACTTATCGACATAAATCATGTGATAAGTATTTTTTGTTATATGTTTTATTTAACTAAATTTACATAAATCATTTATTTTCAACTAACATTTTATTCAGTAGCTTGCGGAGAGTAATGATATCTTCTAAATCTAAGTTTATGCATTGAGCTACTTGAACTGGTATTTTTAGAGCCTGTTCTCTTAGCTTTTCTCCTTTTTTAGTTAGTGCTACTATAAGGTTTCTTTCATCGTTTTTAGAACGTGTTCTATTAATATATTCTTTTGCTTCAAGCTTTTTTAATACGGGTGTTAGTGTTCCAGAATCTAAATAGATATGCTCTCCTAGTTCTTTTACGTTTAACTCCTTTTTTTCCCACATAACCATCATTGTAATATATTGAGTGTAGGTCAAATCATACTCATCTAAAATCGGCTTATATTTCCTAACTATTTCCTTTGCACAGGCATATAGTGGAAAGCAGAGTTGATTTTTTA
>CAZYLY010000035.1:7745-14250 GCA_964648825.1 uncultured Syntrophomonadaceae bacterium | reverse complement strand
CTCATTTCCATATCTAAACCACCCATAACCTGTGGTGCGGCTTCTATTAGGCTAGTCTTAATCCCCAGTTCATAGAGTACTTCCAACATTTCCATCCCGATAAAACCCCCACCGAGAACAACTGCTTTAGAGATTCGGCGATTTTCGATATAATCCTTAATCTTATCCGTATCGGGAATATTCCTGATTTTAAACACATTTTGCTTGTCAATACCCCTTACCGGCGGTACAAAAGGAGCAGCTCCCGGGCATAATACTAAATAATCATATCCCTCTAGATAGGTTTCGCCCTTTATTAGATTAGTAATCCTGACTTCTTTAGTATCGCGAAGAATTTCCCGTGCTTCGCTAAAGTTTCTTACATCAATATTAAATCTTTTGGACATGGCTACCGGGGTCTGCACCAAAAGCCCTTCTCGCTCGGCAATAACCCCATTAATATAATAAGGCAGACCACAGTTAGCAAAAGAAATATCTTCGCCCCGCTCTAACATTATAATCTCAATATTTTCGTCTAATCTTCTCAAACGCGCGGCTGTACTTGCACCGGCCGCTACTCCTCCTACAATTACAACTTTACTCATAACAATTCCTCATCTTTCCTTTTTTAAAATCTATCTAGTCCCAGAAGACCATAAAAAACATTAATAACTACACCAAGCAACAATAAAATGTCCTTGGAAAGGGTGTGTCAAAACCCCCGTCCCCATGACACTAGACTAATTTTTCTAATTCATCTACTAACTGTCCGAAATAATCTAAAGCTTCTTGTACCGGTTCAGGTTTAGTTAAATCCACCCCCGCCTTTTTTAACACATTTAAGGGATAATCTGAACTTCCAGCCTTTAGAAAATCAATATAACGTTTAACTGCTGGTTCACCTTCCTTAAGTATTTGTTCTTTTAAGGCCGTAGCTGCAGTAAATCCAGTCGCATATTTGTAAACATAAAAGGCAGAATAAAAATGCGGAATTCGTGCCCATTCCCGTGCGATTTCTTCGTCTAAGACTACTTCCTCACCAAAATATAATCTATTTAAGCCGCTATAAATACTGCCTATACTTTCGGGAGTTAAAGCCCCACCTTTTTCCACTTCTTCGTGGATAAGCTTTTCGAATTCGGCAAACATCGTTTGACGATAAACGGTGCCGCGGAATTGTTCTAGATAATGGTTAATTAAATAAGCCTTTTCTTTATCATCTTTAGCTTTATTTATCATATAATCAATGAGCAATGATTCATTTACCGTAGAAGCTACTTCCGCTACAAATATGCTATATTGGCTATAAACATAGGGTTGAGTAGCATTAGAGTAATAAGAATGCAGGGAATGACCTAATTCATGGGCTAGGGTAAAAGCATCATCTAATTTATTATCATAATTAAGCAAAATATAAGGATTAGTTCCATAGCTGCCCCATGAATAAGCCCCGCTAGTCTTACCTTCATTCTCATACACATCTATCCAGCCCGATTCTAAACCTGTTTTTAAAGTGGTTACATATTCAGTACCTAAAGGACATAGCCCCTCAATAACAAGCCTTTTGCCCTCCTCATAAGGAATATCCATTTTCACATCCTTAATTAAAGGTACATAAATATCGTACATATGCAGTTCATCTACACCTAATAACTTCTTCCTTATTTCCATATACTTATACATCTTATCCAGATTTTTATGCACCGTCTCAATTAAGCGCTCATAGACTTCAACACTAACATTATCCTGGTCTAAGGCTGCTTCCAGTGCCGAATTATATTTACGTGTGTTCGCATAAAAAATATCCTTTTTCACACTGGAGCTTAAAGTCATTCCGATAGTATTAATAAGCTTGCCGTAGGAACTATACATCGCCTGATACGCATTTTTACGTACTTCACGATTATCACTTTCCATAAAACGTCCATATCTGCCTTTAGTAAGTTCCACTTCATTGCCATCTTCATCCTTAATAACCGGAAATTTAATATCGGCATTATTAAGCATAGAAAAAATATTAGAAGAAGCATAAGCTATGTCAGCAGCTCGCGCTAATATTAGTTCCTCTTCCGGTGATAAAATATGCTGTTTCTGTCTTAATATTTCGCTTAAAAAATGCTCATAAACAGCTAGTTCATTATTTTCCGCCACATAGCCTTTTAATAAGGCTTCATCTATATTAATAATCTCCGGCACAATATATGAAGTCGCGCTATTTACTTGAACCGTAAGATTTTCCGCTTTATCGTACAAGACTTGATATTCATTTTTCCTATTATCTTCATCCCGCCTCATTCGTGCATAAACATATAGCTTTTCGGTTATAATCCCTAACTCATCACTTAGTTTTAATGCCGCCAGTAAACTAGGTGCCGAACTGCCTAAAGTTCCTTTTTTAGCTTCAATATCCTTTATCATCTCTTTAACGGCGGCATAATCACTTTCCCACAACCTCTCATCAGGATAAATGTTTTCTAACTGCCACTTATATTTTTCATCTATCTCATTTCTCTGTTTAATTTGCGCCATCAAAAATCCTCCTAATATTTTAATTTAAAAATCCTTATACTAGTATGCCAAAAAAGTACAGAAAATAAAAATCGGGAATTCCTATTTTTTAAAAATCCCCGCAAAAAATTCAATCCTTTATCCTACTTGTGCTCTAACCCTTAACTTTTGGATAACAAATGCTACAGTTAATAATGCTAAACCAACTACATCAGTCATCAAATTAGGATCAATCATGAGTATACCGCCAGCGAAAAAAATAATCCGCTCATACCATTTAGTAGTATCTACAAAATATCCCGATACAGCCGCAGCGACACCCGTCATCCCTAATACTGAAGTAGCAATAATAGTCAATACTTGCACGAAAGTAGTATCTATCATCAACATCGAAGGTGACATAACAAAAATATAAGGGATTATAAAAGCGGCAATCGCTAACTTAAAGGCACTTACCCCCGTCATTAGGGGGTTACTTCGCGCTATGCCGGCGCCGGCAAACGCCGCCAAGGCAACCGGGGGCGTAACATCAGCAATAATCCCAAAATAGAAGGCAAACATATGGGCTGCCAAAGCCGGTACCCCTAGCTGCAGGATAATCGGCGCCGCTATAGTAGAAGTAATAACATAATTAGCCGTAGTCGGTACTCCCATACCTAATAACAGGGAAGTAATCATGGTAAAGAATAAGGTAGGTAACAAAAAGCCCCGCGCCATATCAATTAATACTGAACCTAGCTTCAAGCCCAAACCGGTTTTAGTAACAACTCCGATAATTATGCCGGCCGTAGCACAAGCTATAATTACCCCCAAGGCTGACCTGGCACCATCTTCCAAACCTGCAATAACATCGCGAAAACTTATCCGAGTAGAAGCTCTTAACATGGCAGAAATGATAGTTAAACCGATAGCCCATAAGGCCGCCCGCATCGGGGTATATCCAACCACCAAAAGGTAAACTACTGCAATAAGAGGAATAGCTAAATGTCCCCGTTCGATTATAACCCTTTTAATATTAGGTAATTGATCGCGCGACATTCCCTCTAACCCCTCTTTTTTAGCTTCTAAATGAACGACGAGCATGACACCGGAAAAATATAATAATGCCGGTATAATAGCCGCTTTCGCTACTTCAATATAAGGAATACCCACAAATTCAGCCATTAAAAAGGCCGCAGCCCCCATTATCGGAGGCATAAGTTGTCCCCCTGTTGAAGCAGCCGCTTCTACCCCACCAGCAAATTCCGGCTTATAACCTAGCTTTTTCATCATAGGAATAGTTAGACTTCCCGTCCCCGCCACATTAGCAACCGAACTTCCCGAAACAGTACCCATTAAAGCACTAGATAAAACTGCCACCTTGGCCGGACCACCCCTAGCCCAGCCAGCAATCGCATTAGCTAAATCAATAAAAAATTTGCCTAACCCGGTTTTCTCCAAATAGGCGGCAAATAAAATAAATAAAAATATAAAAGTAGCCGAAACTCCTAAGGGTATCCCAAAAACACCTTCAGTAGTAAAATATAAATGAGCCGCTAACTGCTTAATAGTAACCCCCCGGTGGGCAAATACCCCCGGAATATGAGGGCCTAATAAAGCATAAGCCAAAAATAAAACTGCAATAATAACAATCGGCCAGCCTACTACCCGGCGGGCTGCTTCTAAAACCATTAAAACCCCTATAACACCTACAATAACATCAGTTACCGTAGCCATACCGGAGCGTAATACTAAATCTTGATAAAAAATCACTATATATAAAGGTAGCGCAGTTGCAACAATAGCTAAAAAAGCATCAAGAGGATGCAAATGCTTACGTGACCATGATTTTCGAGTGGGATATAAAAGATATACTAAAGCCATAGCAAAGGAAAGATGCACGGCTCGTTGCAGATGGGCATCTAAACTACCCATTAAACCAGTATAGACTTGGAATAAAGAAAAACTTATAGCAATTATAGCTACCACCCATTTGAACAAGCCATCAAAACGGCGAAAATCCGACTCAGTATCATATTTTGCCATAAATTCATCGATATTTACTTCATCATGTGTTACATCTGGAGAGTGATTATTCATATAAAACCTTCTTTCCGCCTAGCCACTCCTGTACTATGAATTGAAGTGGAACCATTTTTTTATAAGATACGTTAATAAATGCGCCTGATTCAAAATAATCTTCCAGCCAATAAACATTATCATCTACAATAATAAATTGTTTGGCAATAGGCATAAATCCTATAGTTAAAAAATCTAATCGCCTATTAATGTCGGTTAAAGAAAATACCCCCTCATTATTAATTAGGGTACCTTCCTCCGGCAAAAAAGGAGTGCCTACTCCAAGGGATTGAAAATTAGTGGAAGTAAGGACAATCTGATTATCAGGTGCAAAAACAAAATGCTCTTGCACCTGACTTTTATTAACTGAATGAGTATATTCTAGCGTAAAGCCAGTCTGTTTCCACATCGGTAATGCCAAATTAGTATCACGTTTAACATCACTTAAGAGCAACACCGGAAACTTATATAATAAAAAGCTGCTACATAAAATTAGGATAAAACCGCCTATAAATATTTTATAGCAGTTTGCATACCTATTTATCATCCGGCTTCATCTGCCTTACTCGTTAAAATATCTTTCTGCACCGGGATGTAAAGGAATAGACATTCCTTCTTTAGCCGCCTCTTTAGTAATAGTTTTTCCTACTGGATGTGCCAGACCTAATCTATCTAAGTTGCTATAAATAGCCTTAGTAATTGCATAGGCGGTATCATCAGACATTTTATCTGTTACTACTAACATAGCCTTAACTGCTATAGCTTCAACATCAGCATCTTGCTTAGGATAAGCACCGGCTGGGATAGTCATTTTCGTATAGAAAGGATATTCCGCAATCAAGGCATCCCTAATCGCATCATCAATAGAAATTAAAACTACATTATGTTGGGCGGAAATATCTTGAATGGCTGCGGTAGGGAATCCAGCCGTAATAAAGGCCGCATCAATATTGCCATCTTTTAAACCATTAGCTGCTTCCGCAAAAGATAAATATTGGACTTTAATATCATTATAAGTAATGCCATAAGCATTTAGAATTTGTCTGGCATTAGCTTCAACGCCGCTACCCTTGTCACCTACAGCTACTTTCTTGCCTTTTAAATCAGCAACTGACTTAACTCCGTATTTATCTAAGGTAACTAATTGGCAAGTTTCGGGATAAATAGTAGAAATAGCTCTTAAACTATCAATCTTATTGTCAGTAAACATTTCAGTACCTGTTACTGCATAGAAAGAAATATCGTTTTGAATAAAAGCTAAATCAGCTTCCCCGGTATTTAGCTGGTTAGTATTAGCTACTGAAGCACCAGTAGCAGCCGCACTAGCATTCATACCTTCGATATCCTTATTAAGGATTTCCATAATAGCTCCGCCTAAGGGGAAATAAGTTCCTGCAGTTCCACCAGTAGCAATATTTAGAAATTGAGTTTCTACCTTACCTTGGTCTGGAGCCTCTCCATCATTACCAGGTTGGTTAGAATCACCGCAACCTACTGCAAAAGTTGCCATCATCGCCAATACCAATAAAAATACTATACCCTTTTTAATTCTCATTAAACGCCCTCCCTTATTATATGTAGTATGTCCTTACTTCCAGTTGTAACTATAATATATCGGCACATTCACGTAATATTATACTTTATTTTGACACTCCTTGGGTAAAAAACTTATCAGAAAATTTATCCTATTAATAAACTTTTGGAAAAATCCTTTATAAAGCTGAATAATTCCGCAATCAATGTTATACTTTTTTTAAATAAAAGAATCAAAAGGAGGCAGTAAATATGCACCATATAGGATTAGCAGTAAAAAACTTAGACATATCGACTAACTTTTATTGTGATGCCTTTGACCTTGTAAAAGGCGACTTCCATTCTACCCCAGAGCTTAATATTCAAAACTTAACTGCAGATAATATTACCCTTGAATTACTGCAATTCAAAAATGATTCTATCCCGG
>CAZYLY010000035.1:2033-7735 GCA_964648825.1 uncultured Syntrophomonadaceae bacterium | reverse complement strand
CTTTTGTAGTTGATAACCTTAATAACAAAATGGCGCAATTAAAAACTATGGGAGTGGAATTTACCGAATCTCCGCGCCAAACTATAATGGGCAATAAAATAATATTCTTTAGTGGGCCTGATGGGGAAAGATTAGAACTTATGGAAAGGAAATAAAGTCATATTATCTTGAAGCAGGGTATACCTAAATAATGCACAAGCAATAGGCCTATTCCCTATCACTTGTGCATTAATTGTATCATAATTAGTTGTTAAAATATTTTATTGCTTTACCCTATCCCACAATAATTCAGCTACATCCATAACTTTCGTTACTTCATCGCCGCCTTCTTTGACCCCGTCATTTATCATAGTTAGACAGAAGGGGCAGTTAGTTATAATTACTTCCGGTTTAGGCTCCAGAAGCTGATCAGTTCTAGTCTGATTGATGCGTTTAAAACCGTCCTTCACCTCTTCTTCCAGCCACATGCGTCCACCACCAGCACCACAACAGAAACCGTATTCTTTCGATTTTTCGATTTCAGTAATGTTTGCACCGGCCGCCATTATAACTTCTCTAGGGGGCATATAAATGCCATTATGCCGTCCTAAGAAACAGGAGTCGTGATAACTTACATTTACCGCTGCTTTCTGCGGTTTAATTTTACCTTCGGCAACTAGCTTAGCCAGGATTTCAGTATAATGATATACTTCATAATTACCATTCATTTGCGGGTATTCATTCTTAATCGTATTATACCCGTGCGGACATACAGTAATTATTTTTCTAACTCCATAATTATTAAAAGTTTCGATATTTTGCCCGGCTAAGGTTTGGAATAGATATTCATTACCCAAGCGGCGCGCTGAATCTCCGCAACACATTTCTTCCGTGCCCAGATAACCGAATTTTACTCCGGCTTCGTGAAGAAGATTAATAAGAGCTTCACCTACACGTTTATACCTGTCATCAAAGCTTACCGCACAGCCAGCATATAATAGATATTCAAATTCAGCCCCATCTTCACCTAATAGATTAACCTTATCTCGTACATTTCTTTCTTGCAGCCAGTCGGCTCTAGAAGCCCAGCCAACACCCCAAGGGTTATAGTTTCTTTCCATATTAGTAAAAGCACTTTGAGCTTCTGCGGGCATATCCCCTTGCCACATAACTAGGTTACGGCGCATTTCTACGATTTTAGGAATATGCTCGATGAAAAATGGACAATGCTCCATACAAGCGCCACAGTTAGTACAATCCCATATGACTTCAGTAGTTACTACATCATATAGTAAGCTTTGCTCCATAGGACTAACTTGGTCATTTGCTTCATCAGTCATAGCTAATGCTTCATCTGCGGGCAGATTCTTAGCCGCCAATAAATAGGGGGCTTTTTCGTCTAAATGATGTTTCATCGCCTGTATCAAGGTTAATTTAGGATTAAGCGCTTTACCCGTATTATAAGCAGGGCAATTCTCCTGACAACGACCGCAACGACTGCAAGCATCTAAGTCTAATAAGTCCTTCCAGGCAAAATCTTCGATGTTCTCTACCCCAAAAGTTTCAGCTTCTTCAATGTTTTCTACCATTCTTACCGCTCCTTTAGTAAAGTCGCGGAAGAAGTAGTTAAACATACTGGTAAATATATGCCATAGTTTCGTTTGCGGAATCATGCCTATAAATAGGAACGATATCGCCATATGGAACCACCAGGAAATTCTATGCCATACTAATATGCTTTCCAGGTTAATTCCCGAAAACATCATAGCAAAAACCCACCCTACCGGGGAAGCCATTTGTTCATAAGAAATTTGCGCTATAGATGTTGCTAGTTTAATTTGAGCTGCAATTCTTAAACCTTCGATAAAATAACCAGTAACTAATATTGTACCTATTAATAATAATATCCATCCGTCTAGAGGGTTATTATCATTAAGACGATCTGGCTTAACTACATATCTGACTATAGCTAAAGCAATTATGCCGATAATAGCTAAAAATCCTAAAATGTCTACTATACCAGAGAAATAAATATAAACATTGCCTACCATAGGAGGAAAACCTATTTTGTCCCACATAGAAAAAGCGGCCGTAGCCATAAATAAGGCTATAAATCCCCAAAATAGTAGAAAATGCATCCACCCGGCTAAAGGTTTTCTAATTACCCTGGTATGGGCAAAAGTATAAGTTAAAAATGAAATAAATCTTTTTCCTAAGTGGTCACTGCGGTGTACTTCCCCTTTAGCTAATTGCCATATTTTAATTCTTTGATAAGCCCCGTATAAGAAAAAGCCTATCGGCAGTAACATAATTATATAAATTAGCCACTCGTAAGGGATATTAGCCCCTATAACCCGCATAGGAATGTCATAACCACCTTGTAACTCACGAAAAGCGAATACCACGTTGCATCATCCTCTCCATTAACAAGCTAAAAAAACTAGAAGAATAAACTTAAGGCTGATTGAACTAATTTAGTTAAAGGGGCCGGATAAACCCCAATTAATATAGTTCCAGCCAAACAAACCCATAAAGCTAGCTGAGCTGAAACCCCAATCTTAATAGGACTATCATCTTCCGCCTCACCTATATACATCGCTTTAGCTACGTTTAGATAATAATAGACTGATACCATACTCATAATTAAGCCGATAAAGGCTAACCACAAGTATCCCGCTTGAATAGCTCCCGCAAATAAATAAAATTTGCCTACAAATCCAGCTAAAGGCGGAATGCCAGCTAATGATAATAAACACACCATCATAATCGCCGCCATTACCGGTGAACGTTTGCCTAAGCCGTTAAAAGCCTCAATCTCAGTATTACCATACACTAATTCCACCGAGGTTGCCACGGCAAATGCTCCCAGATTAGAGAATACATAGAGCAGGGCATAAAAGAGAACACCTTTTAATCCATACGAGTTAAAAGCAATGAGACCGACTAATATATAGCCAGCTTGCGCAATACTCGAATAGGCTAACAGTCTTTTAATATTAGTTTGTTTTAAAGCAATTAGATTACCCGCAATTATAGTTAAGGCGGCTAATAATGCCATTATAAAGCCCCAATTAAACTGAGCTATAGGTAAACCAATTACAAATACCCTGAATAAAGCAGCGAAACCAGCCGCCTTCGAAGCTACAGCTAAAAAGGCCGTAACAGGTGTAGGTGCACCTTGATAAATATCGGGTGCCCACATATGAAATGGAATTAAGGAAATCTTAAACCCAAATCCAGCTATTAGTAAAATAATACCTGTGATTAAAACTGGTTCTAACCTTAAATTAGCAGCAATTTCGCTAATAATCGTGGTCCCCGAAACTGCGTATACTAGGCTCATACCAAATAATAAAACAGCTGAAGATATAGCTCCTAAAATCAGATACTTAAGACCTGCTTCGGCAGAAAGCTCATCATTTAGAAGATAAGCAGTTAATATATAAAAGCTAACTGTCATCAATTCCAAACCGATATAAAGAGTCATCAATTCATTAGCACATGCCATAATAATCATACCGAGCAAAGCTAAGACCATAAACGCATAGAATTCGGCACTCCGATTACCTACCTTGTCGATATAACCTTTCGCACTTAACATAACTAAAATAGCTGCTGCTATAAATAATATCTTAAAGAAGCTACCGAAATTGTCGATTACATATACACCGTTAAATAAAGGCGTTTCCCATCCGTAAGCATAAATAGCATTTACTAAAATGGCTACTAGTGCTATGACAATGAAGGTCCCTATTACCGTTTTCCCTTTTTCCGGTAAAGTCAACGCTAATACAATTCCTAATAAACCTAGCACAGCTATAAGAATTTCAGTTGATAAGAGAGTAATATCCATTAGAAAAGCCCTCCAATCTGAATAGAACCAATCTGTGCTATTAAGGGTCCTACTCCATTATTTATTAAATCCATTAATACAAAGGGAAACATGCCCCCTAAAATAATAGCCGCTCCCAAAACTAACAAAGGCACCATTTCCACCCCTTGTAAATCTTGCAAATGGTCCCATTCTTCCCGTCTGGGACCGAATAAAATAGTACCTAAGGTTCTTAAAATATAAAGAGCCGTAAAAATGATTCCCGACACTCCAATTATCGTCAGTACCTTATAAGTGCTAAAAGCGCCGACGAATATAGTAAATTCACCAATAAAGTTTACTAAACCAGGTAAGCCTAATGAGGCTAGCCCCGCTAGCATAAATCCAGTAGCCAGCTTAGGCATCTGGTGAGCTAAGCCGCCAAAATCATCAATGTTACGGGTATGGCTTTTTTCATACAGATTACCAATCATAGCAAAGAATAAAGCTGCCATTACTCCATGGGCAAACATCATGATAATAGCCCCATTTATGCTAATTATATTTAGAGCCGCAATACCGATTAATACATAACCCATGTGACTGACACTAGAGTATCCTACTATATATTTTAAATCTTTCTGACTTAAACAAATGAAGGCGGCGTAAACAATATTACCTATAGCGAGAACAGCTATTATAGGCGCAATCACCTTAGCACCAGCCGGCAATAGGAATAAGCCGATACGGATTAGTCCGTAGCCGCCAATTTTTTTCAATACTCCCGCATGAATCATACTTACGGCTGTGGGAGCACCAGCATATCCGTCTGGTGACCAGGCATGGAAGGGAAACATAGATAGTAAGGTTCCAAAACCAAAAGCCATTAGAGCAAAGACCAGGATCTGGAATCCAATCGAAAATTGCATAGTCGCTAGCTCAAATATATCCATAGTCGGAGTTCCATTAACTAAATAAGATTGTACAAATAACATAATTAGTCCGATGAGAAGAAACGCACTACCAATTAATAAATAAATAGTTAACTTCATACCGGCGTATTCTTTCGTAACCCTTTTACTGCTTCCCCACATAATCACCATTAAATAAATGGGGATAACCACTACCTCATAGAAAAGGAAGAAGATAAATAAGTCCGTAGTAAGGAAAGTTCCCATAACCCCAGTTATTAAAATTAGTAATAAAACGAAAAATTCCTTAACTCGCTCTCTAATTTGCCAAGAAGCAAAAACAGCGCTAAAGCCAATTAAAGTAGTTAATAAAAGCATCGGTATACTTATACCATCTACTCCTAAAGCATAAGTTACCCCTAAATCAGCCGTCCACGGTATTCTTTCTACAAACTGCAGACCAGAAGCCGCAGGGTTATAGCTGACTAAAACAAATATCGACAATAGCAAGCTAACTAATGTAGCTACAGCTGCTATCATTTTTATCGATTTTTCTTGAGAACGGGGTATTAACATAATAATAATTGCCGCCACTACTGGTAAGAATAAAGTTACAGATAATACAGGAAAATTAGCCATCTATAGTCACCCCCTTACAGTAATATAGCTACACCGCATAATAATACGGCCGCTAACATTACGATTACACCAGCTATCATATATACTGCATAAGTTTGTACTTGTCCATTTTCGGTATAACGGAGTAACTTACCAGTATTTCCTGCTAAAATGGCTAAGCCATTTACTAATCCATTTACAACATAAATATCAAACCAGAAGAAAACCTTCGCCGTTCCATCAACGAAAATCTTAATTAACCAGGCGTAGATTTCATCAATATAATACTTATTGTAAAGCAGGGTATAAATATTATTAAATCTCTCCTTAATCGCTTGGGCACTAATAACTTGTTTTTGATAAACTAGCCAAGCCAAGATAAT
>CAZYLY010000035.1:1457-2023 GCA_964648825.1 uncultured Syntrophomonadaceae bacterium | reverse complement strand
GGCGGAAACTACCATAACACTAACGCTAGGGTCATAATGCACCGCTCCGGCAAAAGTAACTAATTGTCCAAAACGGTTGTCCATTAAAGGAGAACCGATAAAGCCAGCTACAATCGCCATAAAAGCTAAAACTATTAATGGTATAGTCATCACCTTAGGTGATTCGTGAGCATTAACCCCCCCTTGGTTAGAGCCAAAGAAGGCTACAAAAATTAGCCGGAACATATAAAAAGCAGTCATAAAGGCAACCAGTGTACCTAAAAGATATAGACCTGTATAGCCACCAGCAAAAGCCCCTAATAAAATTTCATCCTTACTCCAGAATCCCGATAAAGGCGGAATACCACTTAAAGCTAAAGCCCCGATAACAAAAGTCCAAGTAGTAATCGGCATTTTCTTGCTCAAATTACCCATTTTCCAGATATCTTGTTCTTCATGCAGTGCGTGAATAACGCTCCCCGCACCTAGGAATAAGAGGGCTTTAAAAAAGGCATGGGTCATTAGGTGAAACATTCCAGCTGTCATAGCCCCGATACCCATAGCCATAACCATATCCGTAACCGTAA
>CAZYLY010000035.1:0-1447 GCA_964648825.1 uncultured Syntrophomonadaceae bacterium | reverse complement strand
TGGCTCAAAGTCGAAAAGGCTAAAATACGTTTTATATCGTTTTGCACTATAGCAATCGTGGCAGCAAATAGTGCCGTAAAACCGCCCACTATAGCAATGACTAGCATCGCTTCCGGGGTAGAGCTGAAAATGAAAAATGCTCTAGCGATTAAATAAACCCCAGCCGCAACCATAGTAGCCGCATGAATTAAGGCACTAACTGGTGTAGGACCTTCCATGGCATCAGGCAACCATACATGTAAAGGAAATTGCGCTGATTTACCAATGGGTCCGGCTAATAATAATAATGAAATTACTATTAACAAACCAGTGTTAGCATATCCGGCAATTTCTCCAGCTAAACCGCCAAAATTCAAGGTACCAAATATGATTTGTAAGAATAGAATTCCTAATAAAAAGCCGAAATCACCAACTCTATTGGTAATAAAGGCTTTTTTAGCCGCTTCCCTAGCTGAATTTTTACCAAACCAAAATCCGATTAATAAATAAGAAGCTAGACCGACTAGTTCCCAAAAGACAAAAATTTGCCCGAAATTATTAGCTAAAACTAAACCTAACATAGAACCGGCAAATATAGACTGATAAGCATAATAGCTGGCAAATCCCGGGTCTTTATCCATATACCCGATAGAATATATCTGCACTAATAAGGCTACCAGAGTAACTACTACCAGCATTACGGCTGTTAGCCCATCAATTAATATACCCATATCAATCTGCAGCCCTGGCATACTTAACCATCTTACCGCTGCTTCATAGCTTAAGGCTTCACCACCAATAAACATACCTCCGGCGATAATTATTGCCATTACCAAGGATGCGGCAATACTTATTATAGAAAGTCCTGCAGACAATTTAGGCCATTTATGCAAAAACAGTCCGATTACCCCAAAGGCTACGAATGGTAATAGGGCAATTATCCAGGCATGTTGAATACTCCACGCGAACATAATCATCTACCCCCTTACCATTTCAGCAGATTGAAATCATTAAGATTAACTGATTTCTTCTGCCTAAATATTGATATTATAAGCGCTAAGCCGACTGCCACTTCAGCAGCTGCTACCACTATGACAAAAATGGCAAATAATTGCCCTACTACCTCTCCGGTAACTACATATTTACTAATCGCTATAAAATTAATATTGACCGCATTAAGCATTAGTTCTATCGACATTAATACAGCTACGGCGTTTCTCCTCGATATTATTCCATAAATGCCGATGCCGAAAATAAAAGTGCTTAACAATAAATAATGCTGAAAAGTAATCATCGTTTATCATCGGCTCCTTTCGCAATGATGATAGCCCCAATAGCGGCGACTAATAATAAAATAGCTGCGACCTCAAAGGCAATAACAAAATCACCCATTAAGAGCTCCGCAATTACTTCCACCGGATTTTCTATTACATTATTAACCACATTCCATTGACTGCTAATAACTGAG
>CAZYLY010000034.1:11925-14388 GCA_964648825.1 uncultured Syntrophomonadaceae bacterium | reverse complement strand
ATGAAAGAATCGTCTTATTAATAGTCGGCGAACCTAAAAATATAGCTTTCGATTTGAAAACTTCTGTAAGAATATCATTAATATCCCGTTTAGAAGTCTGATAAAGCTTAACGGTAATGCTAGCATCAGCCGCCTTAATTCCCTCGGCAATCGCTTGCGCCATTTTTTTAGTACTATCCCACATAGTATCATAGAGAATAGTAATCTGATTTTCCTGATAATTATCTGCCCATTTACTATATTGCTCCACAATCTGCAGGGGATTATCGCGCCAAATCACCCCATGGCTTGTACAGATATAATCAACCGGCAAGTTCAGAGCCACAAAATCTTGAATCTTTTTCGTCACTAAACGGCTGAAAGGAGTTAAGATATTAGCATAATACTTAATACATTCATAATATAGTTCCGCCTGGTCAACCAAGTCGTTATACATATGCTCCGTAGCGTAATGTTGCCCAAAAGCATCATTAGAAAATAAGATATTTTCCCCCGTTAAGTAACAAAACATGCTATCAGGCCAGTGTAGCATAGGAGCTTCTATGAATATTAATTCATTGGCACCTATACTTAATTTTTCGCCCGTTTTAATGGTTCTAAAATCCCAATCTTGATGGTATTGACCTCTGAGAGATTTCACCCCATTAGCGGTACAATAAATCGGAGTATCAGGAATTAACTTCATTAATTCGGGTAAAGCGCCGCTATGATCAGGTTCGGCATGATTCATAATAATATAATCGATTTTTTCTAAATCTATAACCTTCTTAAGCTCGGCAACAAACTCTTCCTTAAAGGGTCCCCAAACCGTATCTATTAACACATTTTTTTCATCTTGTATAAGATAAGCATTATAGGTAGAACCTTTGTGAGTAGAGTATTCTTCCCCGTGAAAAGTGAGCAAATCCCAATCAACTTTGCCTACCCAGCTAACTTTTTCAGTAATTTTAAATGCCATAAGTATAGCCTCCTTATAACTTAATTATCATTAAAATACTTGTCTAAATATATTAACATAAATCATTGATATTTTACCCATTAATCGGTTAGAATAGCCTTAAATAACAACTAATAATATTCTTCTTATTAGAAAGGGGTAGTAATTATGGCAGATAATGAAACAAAATATGAATGTCAAGTATGCGGTTATACTTATGATCCCGCCGATGGCGACCCGGAGAGCGATATCGAACCTGGTACATCTTTTGATGAATTACCCGAAGATTGGGTTTGTCCCGTATGCGGAGTAGGCAAAGAAGATTTTGACCCGGTTGAGTAATTTTATATAAGTAGAACAAATGCCCCAGATAATCATATCAGGGGCATTTTCATTTTAAATCCTACCTAGGATGGGTTCGGATTTACAAACCCGCTTTCTTCTACACCTATTTCCGTATGTTCAAAATCAAAAGAACCGTCATTGATAAAAACGACTTCATTACACTTAGGGCATATTATTTCGATTACATCATCATCTTCTAATATGCTAGTATCAAAATATAATTCTTCTCCACAGTGGAAACAATCGAGTTCTATACAGTCATCATCATCATCATCTAATATTAGTTCCTCTAAATCAAATAAATCATCATCTAGGCTTTCCACATATTCATGAACGGTATCCAGTTCGTATTGCATAGCTACCACTTCATCGGCGATTTCTTCCAAGACCCCTAGTATACCAGAAATAATTTTACCTTGGGGGCTGGCGGCACTAATATTTAATCCTTCGCTTAAACCTTGTAAATAGCTTACTCGTTCCGAAATATCTTTCATTATCTAATCCTCCTTTTTACTATCTATCCTTATTATTTGTATAAATAGGAGGAATTAAACCTAAATATTAATTATGCTCTTTCCATATATTCACCCGTACGGGTATCTATTCTTAATACATCCCCTTCTTCAATAAACAAAGGCACCTGTACCACCGCACCAGTTTCTAAAGTGGCATTTTTACTGGCTCCAGTAGCTGTATCACCCTTAACTCCCGGTTCAGTTTCGGTTACTTTTAATTCTACGAAGTTCGGTAAATCTATCCCGATTATAGCATCTTTAAAAACTAACACATGAATATTCATATTTTCTAGGAGCCATTTTACCCCTTCACCAATAGCTTCTGCTGTAATAGTTGTTTGTTCATAAGATTCATTATCCATGAAAACAAAACCTTCGCCATCATTATATAAATATTGCATTTCTCGTCTATCTAAATGGGCTTTAGGTAGTTTTTCGCCCCCACGGAAAGTCTTTTCAACAGTGCCTCCGTTTTTTATATTTCTTAATTTAGCTCTTACAAAAGCCGCCCCTTTACCTGGTTTCACATGTTGAAATTCTAACACCATAAAAGCTTGTCCATCTAATTCTACACTTACACCCGTTTTAAAATCATTTACAGAAATCATTAATATCCCTCCATTAAAATATAGTCAAATCTTTATTAGAATTAGTAATTACTTCACA
>CAZYLY010000034.1:0-11915 GCA_964648825.1 uncultured Syntrophomonadaceae bacterium | reverse complement strand
GCCATCTTTTTTTACTATTACGGTATCTTCTATACGAATTCCTCCCCACCCCTTAATATAAATTCCGGGTTCTATCGTAATTACCATATTTTCCTGTAATATTATATCACTTTTCGGAGAAATGGAGGGAATTTCGTGAATTTCTAATCCTAATCCATGTCCAGTGCCATGAGCAAAATACTTAGCTAAACCATACTCATTTAATTTATTCCTAACGGCTAAATCAATATCTTTTGCCGCTATTCCGGCTCTCACCATACTTACCCCTAATTTTTGCGCCATTAAGACTTTTTCATAATAATCTTTAAACCTATCCGTACTATATCCTATCGCTGCGGTTCTAGTCATATCCCCCGCATAACCCTGATAAAAACCACCATAATCCATAGTTAACATATCACCGGTTTGTAAAATATAGTCTGATGGTTGTCCATGAGGGAGAGCCGCATTTTCACCTGCAACCGCTATCGTATCAAAGGCTTCTTTACTACAGCCTTGGACCTTTAAAAGGTAAACTATCTGATTGGCGATATATCTTTCGGATATTCCCGGCTCTATAAGCTGACTAAGGTCTTGGAATACTTCATCACTAATTTGCGCCGCTTTTTTTAGATTTATAAGTTCTTCTTCATCTTTAATCATTCGTAGTGTTTCTATTATATTATCCGCAGCGACTAGCTTATTGCCTAGTTCTTTTTGCAAATCAATAAATTCTTTATAAGAGATGGAATTTTCGAAGCCCACTTTCTCAAATTTTTTGAGTAAATCTAACCATTCCTCACTCTGGCCTGGTTTTGATTCTATTAACTGCCACTTAGGTGCTTCAATTCCTACTTGTTCCGTATAACGGGAATCAGTTATTATATATTCCTCATCCATACTTACGAGCAGTTTGGCATCACTGCCGCTAGTAAAACCCGACATATAACGAACATTTTCCGCTTTTGTTATTAATAAGGCTACTGTGTTAAGCAGTTTTAGCCTTTTTCTTAATTGCTCTAAACGGTTTTTATTGATTAATAACACCTGCCTTAACTATCCAAGTAGTCTAGCACTGCATCTATAGCTAGTTTATAGCCATTTTTACCTAAGCCGAATATTCCCCCTATGGCTACGGGAGAAATTAATGATTTATGACGAAACTCTTCTCGTTTATAAATGTTGCTCATATGTACTTCAATGGTAGGAATAGAGGCTGCCCTAAGTGCATCATGGATAGCTATACTATAATGGGTAAAAGCCCCGGCATTAATGATTAAAGCATCATCCAAGGTGGCCTGGATTTTGTCGATGATTGCTCCTTCGTGGTTGGATTGAAAAAAGCTGAGTTCGAGGTTTTTTCCTTGGACATATTGGGTTAATTCGTCCTCGATTTGTTTAAGGGTAGTATCACCGTAAATTTCTGGTTCCCTCGTTCCCAACATATTTAGATTAGGCCCATTAATTATAAGTATCTTATACGGCACTATATCACTCCTTTTCTCAATTCAAAATTCCAAATTAAGCATTCAAAATTACCCCAAAGTTACTCCCCGCCAATGCTCAACGCTTTTAGCCTGACCGTTGGGGCTCCCTTGCCGCCGAAAAAGCGTAGATCATTGCCCACGGCTTCGATGTCTTGTAAAAAGTCGATTAGATTACCGGCGATAGTAACACCCCTTACTGGGTAAGTAAGTTGTCCCTTTTCAATCATTATCCCTGCAGCTCCTACGGAGAAGTCGCCTGATACCGGGTTAGCTGTATGCATTCCCATGACTTCAGTTATATAAAAGCCTTTTTCGATGGCTGATATTAATTTATCGGGATTTTGCTCCCCAGGGTTTAATATAAAGTTAGTAGTTCCCACCGAGGGCAAGCTACGAAATGATCCCCTGCCGGCATTGCCGGTTGATTTTTTCCCAGATTTTTGGGCAGTGTAAGTATCATATAGAAAGCCCTGCAACACTCCATTTTTAATAACACTATTACATTTTGATGCTACCCCTTCCCCATCGAAAGGAAAACTAGCAATGCCATCGGGGTAAGTTCCATCATCAACTAAGTTAAAAACGGATGAAGCCACTAATTCACCCTCTTTATCAGCAAAAAGCGATTTACCTTTTTGTACTGCTTCCGCATCTATCATAGCAGCTATTAGGCTCATAAATTTCGTCATTATATAAGGTTCCATAATGCAGGGCAATTGTGCCGAGCTAATATTTTTAGCATTCAGGCTTCTAACTGCTCTTTGCGCTGCCTCTTCCCCTACCAATAAGGGATTAAGTTCGCCAAATCTTCTTTTTATCATCATAGAAAAACCATTTTGCGCCTCACCATTTTCTTCGGCGACTAAAAATATATACGTACCGCCAAAATTCCCCTGGGCGTAAGCATCTAGGCCGTTAGTATTCATTACTAAGGAGCAAAATTCAGTATCCTCATAGCCAGCCCTTTCAATTACACTAATACGCCTATCATACTGCTTCGCTATTTGTTCAATTTGACAAGCTAGATTAATTTTGTGTTCCACTGTAATTTTGTTAAAGCTTTCATCATAGAGAAAATGCATACTCGGATAGGAAAACTTCCCCGCAGGTAAGAGATTATTTTCATCGGGAGTAGTGTATTGGGAAATATTAATAGCATCATTTACTACAGCTAAGACGGCTTCTGAAGATAAATCGCTAGTATAAGCAAATCCTAACCGTCCCTCATTTATAACCCGTACTCCCAAGCCTATTTCTTCAGCTTGTTTTAAAGTCTCCACTTGACTATTATTAACTTCTATACTTAATTCCTTCTCATGGAGCAGGAAAGCTTCGGCATTAACCCCTTTATCATAAGCTATATTCATTACTTGTTCGGCTACATTTTTAAGCTGTAATTTAATAATCTTCACCTACTTCCTTCTTATCCGCTTGATGGCCAGGTTTTCTTCATCGTGAACAGTTCCGCCTACCGTAAGCTGCTTAATTCGTATCGTCGGTTGAGCATCAGATACTGGTACTCCTTGGCCATCTTTACCACAAGTCCCGATGGCAAACCCCATATCATTACCTACCCGATCTATCTCCATTAAGGCTGTCGGGCCGTTTCCAGATAAAGTCGCTCCTCTAACCGGATACTTGACTTCGCCATTTTCTATTATATAGCCCTCTTGCACCTCGAAAACAAAATCCCCATTCGTAGTATTAACTTGTCCCCCACCCATTTTTTTAACTAAAAGTCCTTTGGCAGTTGATTTTATTATTTCCTCGGGATTACTAGAACCGGAAGCGATAAATGTGTTGCTCATGCGAGGTATCGGTTTATGTTGATAAGATTCCCGGCGTCCGTTGCCAGTCGAGGTAACCCCCTCTTTTTTAGCAGTTAAACGGTCATACATAAATCCGGTTAAATAACCATCCTGGATTAAAATCGTCTTCTGGCCCCCTACCCCTTCATCATCAAAACGATAAGTGCCGTATTTGTTGCCCATAGTAGCATCATCAATAACTGTAACTTCATCACCCGCTACTTTTTCACCCATTTTACTTTTATATACTGATAAGCCCTTTTGTACTAAATCAGCTTCGAGGCCATGACCGCAAGCTTCATGTACCATAGTACCGCCCGCTTCTGCCGCCATAACTACCGGCATCCGTCCGGCAGGGGCTGGTTTAGCATCTAGCATTTTAAGCGATAAGTTAGCTGCCTTTTCCCCTAATTCTTCGCAGGATACCTTATCGAGTATTTCCCAACCGACAGCTCCCCCAGCCGATTCATAGCCAGTTTGAATTAGACCGTCACGGAGAGCCACCGTACTAGCGATTAATCGCACTCGAACTCGTTCATCTTCTACATAGTCCCCGTCACTATTAGCGATTTGTACTTGTTTATGAATATCTCCTGCCGCTACTGTTACTTGGCGAATTTCTTCTCCTACACTCCGAGCCGCTTTATTAGCTAATAATACTTGTTCAATTTTTTCATTAAAACTAACCGTATTAGGCAGTCTTTTATAATTAAGTTCAAACTCCGGCTTTTTGGCAGTTAAATTTATCTCCTGTTCTACTCCGTTACTAGCACCTTTTATAGCTTGACTGGCTACGTTGGCAGCTTTGATTAGACCTTCCCTAGTTAAATCATTTGTATATACATAAGCGGTATTACCGTCTTTGACTACCCGTATGCCGGCTCCTTTTTCCCGGCCGCTATTTATTTTTTCAATACGGTTATCTTCGCAAAAAACGTTACTAGCTTGTTTTTCTTCTATATATATTTCAGCAAAATCCCCGCCTCTGCGTAAGGCGTTATCTAAGACTTCAGCTAAAAGTTCTTTTTTAAGCATATATACCTCCTTCTCGTTATATCCCCAGTTTTACGGTAGGCTTCGCCCCCATAATTTGTGTCAATACCCCCGTCCCCATGACATGGTCATCGTTCTTCTCGGTCGTAGGCGGTTCCCATGGCCGAGGGGGCTCCGGCATCTTGACGACGGTAGATAGTTACTATAACTAATACTACAATAGTCAAAACATATGGCATCATAGCTAAGATAATCGATGACACTTCAATGCCTGCGGTTTGCATCCTAAAGGTCAAGGCCTCGACCCCGCCAAATAAATAGGCCCCTAAAACGGCTCTTAAAGGATTCCACATAGCGAAAATAACTAAAGCTACTGCTATCCAGCCTCTTCCCGCCGTCATATTTTCCTGCCAAGTCGGCGCATAAGCTAAGGATAAATAAGCCCCGGCCAGTCCAGCTAAAACACCGCCTATTACAGTGCACATATACCTTACCTTAGACACACTTATGCCTACCGCATCAGCGGCGGCAGGATTTTCTCCTACTGCTCTTATAACTAAACCCCATTTAGTTTTATATAAAATAAACCATAAAATAATGGCAATAATAATGCTCATATATACTAAAACATCATGGCGAAAAAGAAGCGTCCCTATGACCGGAATATCAGCTAATACCGGTAAATGCACGGGTCTAAAGGAGGTGCCCAGCGGCATACCCTGGTATGCTTTACCCAGAAAACCGCTTAATCCGGTACCGAATATAGTCAACGCCAGCCCGCTTACTACTTGATTACCCCGTAAAGTTACCGTAATAAAAGCATGAATAAGACTTAAAGAGCCGCCCCCGACCATCGCCCCGAATAATCCCCACCATAGAGAGCCGGTATTGACCGTTAAAATAAAACCGGAAACTGCTCCGACTAACATCATACCTTCTACACCTAAGTTTAAGATGCCCGATTTTTCTGCCATTAATTCACCAGTAGCCGCAAGTAAAATAGGGGTTCCTGCTACTATAGTAGCGGCGAGTAAGGCTAAAAAAGCTGTAGTAGTCACTATTTATCGCCCCCTTTTTTAATTTCCAAGCGGTACTTCAAGAAGATTTCTCCCGCCAGTAAGAAAAATAGAATCGCACCTTGTAAGACTGATACTGTTGAAAAAGGTATACCGATGCTTTGAACACCGAATCCCCCTACCAGCAAAGCCCCTAATAAGAAAGCGACTAATACTATAGCCAAAGGATTAAGTCTCGCCAACCAAGCTACGATAATAGCGGTAAATCCATACCCCGGAGAAATCCCCTCCTGCAGACGATGCGTAATTCCTGAAACTTCAATCATGCCAGTAATACCAGCTATTCCCCCGCTAATCAACATAACTAACAAGATATTTTTCACTACATTGATGCCCGTATACTTAGCCGCAGCCTGACTTTGCCCGATAACCCTAATTTCATAACCAAAACGACTATATTTCAAAATAATATAAAAAATTATAGCGATTAATAAAGCTACTAATAAACCTATATGTACCCTGCTATCACCGATGGTCGGTAAATAGGCATTAGCAGAAAAACGCGGGCTTAAAGGAAATCCCAAGCTTTTGGGATCTTTCCAGGGACCATAAACTAAAAACTGCACCCAAAAAATCGCCACATAATTAAGCATAAGCGTAGTAATAGTTTCATTAACTGTCCAATACGCTTTAAGCAAACCGGGGATTAACGCCCATAAGGCTCCGGCTATAAAACTGGCTAATAACATTAAAGTCAGCAAGGGGAACATATTTAAGTCGCCCCAACTTAAAGCTACCCAGCTCGCCGCAAAGGCTCCCATGTATAACTGCCCTTCAGCACCTATATTCCATAAATTCATTCTAAAAGCTAAGGAAACCCCTAATCCCGCTATCATTAAAGGAATTGCTTTTACAATAGTTTCAGATATAGCATACCTGCTGCCTAAAGCTTTTTGATACATGTTCATATAAATTTCATAAGGAGAATAACCCCCTAAATATAAGAAAAACCATCCGCAAATTAGAGCTAGAATTATTGATAAAATAGGTACTAATATTTTGGCCCGCAGTGATTCACGTTCCCTTTTAACTAATCTTATATTAACCATTTGCCACCTCTGCATTTTCGGCCCCTAACATCAGAGCACCTATAGTTTCAATATCTACATCATTAATATCCAATATAGCTTTAATATAGCCGTCATACATAACTGCCACGCGGTCAGCTAGGCGAAAAATATCATCTAAATCTTCTAAAACTAATAAGACTGCAGTACCTTTATTCCTTTGCTCTAAAAATATATTAAAAACAGATTCTGCCGCTGCCACGTCTAAGCCCCTAACCGGATAGGCAGCTAACAAAACCCGTGGTTTTTGACTAATTTCCCTGCCTAATAATAACTTTTGCAAATTCCCCCCCGACATATAATTAATCGGGTGGTTAATGCTGGATAAAAATATATTATAATCTCTCACTAATTCTTTTGTATAATTACTAATTTTCTTATGATTTAAAAAGCCAAATTTCGAAAATTTCTTATCCGCAAAGTTTCTCAAAATGGCATTATCTTTCACATTCAAATTAGGTACTAAACCTGTACCCAGCCTATCTTCCGGCACTAAATTAATCCCTAAAGCTAAGCGTTCACTTACACTGGTTTCACTAATATCTTGATTATCAATTTTAATAGAACCTTCTACTGGTTTAATTAATCCCGCCATCGCCTCCACTAATTCCTTCTGCCCATTACCGGCCACACCCGCAATAGCAAGAATTTCGCCCTGGTTAAGATTAAGATTAACCCCTTTTACCGCCATATAACCTTGCGAACTACGCACACTAAGGTTTTCAACGGCTAGAACTTCTTCACCTGGGGATTGATTACGGTCAATTTTAATATGTTCTACTTCCCGGGCTACCATCATATTAGTCATCATTATTTCGTTAAGATTATCTTTGCGGTCTTCCCCTACTACTTTACCGCGTCTTAAAATTGTCACATAATCGGCGATTTCCATAACTTCGTGTGATTTATGGGTAATCAAAACTACTGCTTTACCTTGTTCACTCATCAAGCGCAAAATATTAAATAAATCAGTAACTTCACTAGGAGTTAAAACAGTAGTAGGTTCATCCATGATAAGGACTTCACAACCCCGGTAAAGCATTTTAAGAATTTCAACTCGTTGTTGTTCCCCTAAAGATAGTTGATTAATTTTGGCAGCGGGGTTAACTCCTAACCCGTACTTTTCCGATAATTCCTTAACTTCCTGTTCGACTTGCTGCTTTTTAATTCGCAAACTAGCATCGGGGGCCCCTAAAATAATATTTTCCGCTACCGTAAAATTCTTCACTAGACGAAAATGCTGATAAATCATACCAATCCCCGCCTCTAAAGCATTACGGGGGGATTTAAGATTAATCGGTTCTCTATGCACCTTGACATAACCGCTATCGGGACGATATAAACCAGCTAATATACTCATCAAAGTAGATTTACCCGCACCATTTTCACCTAATAAGGCATGTATTTCTCCCGGATAAACGCGAAAATTAATCTGATCATTGGCTACAACTCCAGGAAATCTCTTGCTAATATTAACCATTTCTATTATTGGAATCCGTTTCAAAATACTCCCTCCAACTTAAAGGGCGGCACGAAGCCGCCCTAAAGCTTTTAGCTATTTAACAGCATCTTATGTTTTAAATCTTAATCAACTTTGCCTTCTACACCTTTTACGAACCAGTTAAAGCTGAGCATTTCTTCATCCGTCATTTTTCCGCCCTCTTTAACCTTTATATTACCGGCTTGGTCAGCTATCGGACCGTAGAATACATCCCACTCTTTATTAGCCATAGCTTGTTTTTTAGCTTCAACTTGGGCTACAATATCAGCCGGTACCTGGTCAGAAATCGGAGCCAAGTCAATTATATCTTCATCTAAGCCACCCCAGTAAGCAGTTGATTTCCAAGTACCATTCATAACTTCTTGAACTACTTTCACATAATATGGACCCCAGTTCCAAACAGGTGAAGTTAAATGGGCATTAGGAGCAAATTTACTCATATCAGAGTTATAGCCTATCGAATATTTTCCCGCTTCTTCAGCCGCAATTTGAGCTGACGGCGTATCTTGGTGTTGAGCGATTACATCACAACCAGCTTCTAAAAGGCTGATCGCAGCTTGTTTTTCCACATTAGGGTCATACCAAGTATTAGTCTTAACTACAGTAACCTTCACATCAGGGTTAACTGCTTGCGCCCCTAAAGTAAAAGCATTAATTCCGCGCACTACTTCGGGAATAGTATAAGCCGCTACATAACCGATATTATTATTCTCGGTCATAGCGCCAGCCACCATGCCGCTAAGATATCTGGCTTGATAAATCCGTCCAAAGTAAGTTCCAACATTATCAGCCGTTTCTAAACCCGAACAATGCAAGAAAACTTTATCTGGATACCTTTTAGCTACCTCGTGTACTGCATCACCAAAACCGAAACTATTAGCAATGATTACCTTACAACCATCTTGGGCTAACTGTTCCAGACTTCTTTCTACATCAGCACTGCCTTCCTGTACATTTTCAAAAACTTTAGTCTTAACATTAGGTAACTTGTCAACCATATACTGACGACCTATATCATGAGCATAGGTAAAACCAGCATCCCCCGGTTCGCCAATATAGATAAAGCCAACTAAAAATTCATCATCACCATTGGGGACTTCACCTTTTTGTTGGTTATCTTTATTACCACAACCGACTGCTAACACCGTTACTAACATTAAAGTTAATAACAAGACCCCGAACTTTTTAAAATTCATACCTACCCATTACCTCCTAATAATTTTTTGTCCGCTAAAATCCCTTAGCCAATTAAAATTCATTCGACATATATCATAGTTTCACCTGCTTAAGTAACAATTATTTACTAACTATTCAACAATTTTAGTTGCTATACCCATATGGGGTATGCTAGAATAATATAAAGAGGTGATTAATATGTTTAAGATAAGTAATGATGCCATAGAACACATTAAACGCACCGGTGAAGATGTTCTTGTTTATATGAAAACTGTCACCGCAGGAGGCGGCTGATGTGCCAAACAGGCATTTAGCCTAGTACCGGCAGTTCGCGCGGGTAAACCTCATCCCGAAGTGATGAAACATTTTTCCTTATACCCTGTGGAGGGGATTAATGTATGGAAGGAAAAAGAAATCCTATTTGAAAATCAAGACACCCCAGCGTCAATCGAACTTAAGAAGGTATTCTTTATGAAGGTATTAACTATTGATGGAGTAAGAGCGGCGGCACAAGTTGATAGTTGATAGGGGATAAAATTAGCAGCTCCTAGTATTCTTTGGCTATAAAAGGATTACTAGGAGTTACATTATCGTGGGTTATTACTTTTATCTCCTCGGTTACTTCCCAACTAATATTATCGTAATAGCTCTTAAAAATTACTTTCATAATTATAGCTTGGGGATTATAAACCGAAGCTTCCCCCATTAATTCGAAATTAGTTGCTGTCATCTGCTCCATAGTCATCGAAATAGATTCGATATTATAGAGCCTGATCGCATTTTCTATCCCGCGTATAAACTTAGTTAAATCAAGATAAGACCCCATAACGTCAATTTCAAATAAACATTCCTGACATTCCCCGGCCCCCTTATTATTAAATATTTCCTCACCTAGTCCATATTGCGTCATCAGTAATTCAAGATTATTTTCCTTGCTAAGTTCCTCAATAAATTTAATAGTTTCCGGTAAATATGGCCCTTCAGGCAGTTTCTCATTAAACTTTGCAAAAGCTTGCCTTGGTCTATCTTCATTATCACTGTCTTTTCTACTTTCTGCTTTATCGATTACCAGGCTTATCATAATTAATTCGTTATTTTCCTCTATTAAGTTACCAGTTTTAACTATTAAGGGATTATATAAGTATAAATAAAAACAATATATTATTAAAAATACCGCAAACGTTATAGCCAAAACCCCTTCTCGCCTGCTTAATTGCATCTACTAGCCGCCTCCCAAACAGTTTCAATTTCAAATAATACTTTGCCGCTTTCCATTACATTCTGATTAGAAATTAGCCCCGTGTTAGTTAGCAGGGTACTACTTCGCAAAGCAGCTAGTACTTGTGCTACCTCGGTATAATCATCCGCTAGACCAGTTAGAATAACCTTATTACTATTAATTTTAAGATTAATAATTTGAGTATTAGGGGTAACCGCATGTTCAATTATGCTAAAAGCAGTGCTTAAACGGTAAGACTCCTTAGTCTTTTCCGTTACATGTCTTACTTTGGTATTATAAGCCCGCTCTACTGCCTCCTGTTTTTCTATAGCTTGCTGCATTTTTACATATTCATTTTTATTCGAATGGAGTTCATTATAAATAGCCTCTTGATAACGGAATGAATTTAAAGCCTGATTATAGAAAAAACCCATCCCCCCGCCCAGTACGATTATTAATATAGCTGCTAACAGCAAACTTTTAAGCAGCCAAGAATTATCAGGGCGCGGTTGCGTAGATAAATTTATTAAAATCTGCTTGCTTTTCATTAGGCTCCCTCCCTAATTGCTAACCCTATGGCAGTTAAGAATTCATATTGTATTAGCATCTGTTCTTCCTCACTTAGATGATTTATGCGGATAATATTCTCATTAAGCCGCCCAATCTCAATAGGAATCTTAAGCTTTTCATTTAACCAATCCTTTAATTCAGTTAATTGAGAACAGTAACCACATAGTAATAAGACCCCTGGTATATATTGAAATTGAATATCAAAATACTCTATAGAGCGTAAGACTTCGAGGTATAACTCCTTTTTATAATCATCATTAGCCTTTCCATCATCGAAGTGTAATTCATCATCCATAGTAAAAGGGCGGTGGAATAATAAGTTGTCCCCCTCAAATACATAAAAACATGAGCGATTAGCTCCTATATTAATAATCCCTTTAGCCGCATAGTTTTTCGGTTCGATTAAAATACGATTTAGGGCTAAGGGTTCTAAATCTATAGCCTTGATGTTAAGCCCAGCTATCTCTAAACATTCTTCCAGATTACTTACTTGCCTTTTGCGGGTGGCAGCAAAAAACAGCTGCGTTTTAACCCCTTCCTCTGTATCTATATTTTGCAGCGGGAATACGTCGATTATAGCTTCATCCAACGGTATAGGCAGAAATTTAGCTGCTTCATAATAAGCAGCTTGGCGTAATTCTTTTAATTTCAATTTAGGCAAAATAATATTTTTAATATATATTTGGGAACCAGATACTGCCGCTATGACTTTTGCACCTTGTAAATTATGTTTTCTTATTACTTCCCCCAGCTTTTCCCCTAAAAGTTCCGGCTGAATAATAAATCCGTTTTCCACTGCCTCTGGCGGGGTAGCTATAGAAATAAAATCAACTAATTGATATTTTCCTCTAAAATATTTCACCTGCACCAGCTTAGTTTTAATACTGCCAATATCAATACCTATGATTGATTTGTTAAATATCATAAGCCCACTACTCCCCCACATATTCCATAATCTTCCCCACCCCTAATAATGCCCAATGTAAAGGGAAATTGTCAATCAAACTTTTATTATCTGCACCATTAATGGTTACTAGCG
>CAZYLY010000033.1:0-14688 GCA_964648825.1 uncultured Syntrophomonadaceae bacterium | reverse complement strand
ATTACAAGCATGAGCTATATTTAAGCATAAAGCTTTAACCTTCATCTGGGTCATGTCGACAAAAATATCCTCCGGTTCAGAAAAAAGCGCATTATCATAGTAGACATCTAGCAGTTCCTCAGTAGCCGTCTTCACCTCTTCTTTACTGAACTTCTGTAAGGCGATTTCCATAGCCCGGTAAAAATCGCCTCTATATGTAATCATATTTTCTACTAAATCATAGGCCACTTCATCTAATATATGAACTGCGCCACTATTAACATCTAGTAGAATATTTAAATCTTGCCAATTATATAAATGAAGATTAGCTTCAAAATCGTATCCGGCCAAAAAATACACTACGATATTATCCTCCTCTTAACCAACACAAAAAGGGGCGGTCTCACGCCCCGTAATATACAAAATTAGTTCTTACACACTTGGTTGCCAACTGTACAGGAGGTCTTACAAGCAGATTGGCAAGATGTCGCACATTCTCTACAATTAATATCATTACCTCTTTTAAGATTAGGCTTAATAATAGTTTTAATATGTTTCCTCATAGGTATATATTCTCCTTTCCTTTAGTTGAAATATATATGATATAAATTTTTAATATGTATCTAAAAATAAGTTCGCTTAGCTCACACTCGCTAATGGAGCCCTCACCAGGACACTGATTTTATGTTCGCTACGCTCACCTTTTTCTTTTGGAGCGGGAAACGGGGGTCGAACCCGCGGCACCCGGCTTGGGAAGCCGGTGCTCTACCACTGAGCTATTCCCGCGCAAGTTTTATTTTAAAACAAAACCATTTTTTAGTCAATTTAATTACTTTGTTTATTCAAAAGCAATAAAAGCATCCAGAAGAAATTACTGGTGTATCCTTACATTTATGGACCTTATCGCACAAAAATTGCTTGCCATTATTTTTTTATTGTTTTATCCTTGCAATATTAAGCTATATTGCTTTTTTGCCATTCAAGGAAACCCTTATGGGCTATTGTAAATAAAACAAAAAGGAGAATTTGCAAATGATTGATGAACTTGGATATAAAGTAGTTTTAAGCAATGGGGCCTAGGCTTGGCCACATTTAAATAAGGAGAGAAGAAAGATGGGTAAAAGTATAAAATATGATTTTGAAACCTTTATGGATCGCCGAAATACCGGCTCCAGCAAATGGGAGCAGATGCTAAGCTTAAATCCTAATGTTTCTGCCGGAATAGTTCCCTTTTCCGTTGCCGATATGGAACTGAAAAATCCCCCTGAAATAATTGCGGGCTTAAAAGAATATTTAGATTCATCCGTTTTAGGTTACACACAGCCGACTAATGATTACCTTAATGCTGTATGCGGCTGGATGGAAAAAAGACATGACTGGAAAATTCAAAAAGATTGGATAATTGGAACTCCCGGGGTAGTCAATGCTTTTTTCCTAGCCGTAAAAGCCTTTACTAAACCGGGGGATGGGGTTATAATTCAGCCCCCCGTTTATTACCCATTTTACGCAGCCGCTGAAAGAAACCAGCGTACCTTAGTTAAAAACACCCTGATTTTTACCGGTACTAACTACCTTATCGACTATGATGATTTAGAACGAAAAGCCAGTGACCCTAAAAATAAAATCCTCCTTTTTTGTAGCCCCCATAATCCCGTAGGGCGCGTCTGGACACCGGAGGAGTTGGCAAGGGTAGGTGAAATCTGCCTACGCCATGGGCTACTAATCGTTTCTGATGAGATCCATTTTGACTTAATTATGCCCGGTTATAAACATACGGTTTTTGCTAATTTGTCACCTGAATTAGCTGATAATATGATTGTCTGTACTGCACCAAGCAAAACCTTTAACCTGGCAGGGATGCAAGTTTCCAATATTATCATACCTAATAAGGAAATTCGTAAAAGATATGCCCAAGAAATAGCCTCTAACGGTTCCTTTTCCTTAAACATCTTAGGTTATAAAGCTTGTGAAATTGCTTATACCGAAGGTGAAAGATGGTTAGAACAGCTAATCGAACTAATCTATTTTAACCATTTAGAACTCAAAAGCTTTCTCGGGGAACAAATACCCCAGATTAAAGTTTTCGACCTAGAAGGAACTTACTTGCAGTGGTTAGATTTCAGAAAACTTGGCGTGCATAAAGATAGACTAGAAAAACTCTTGCATCTGGAAGCGGAAGTATTCTTTGATGGAGGGTACCTTTTTGGAGAAGAAGGGGACGGCTTTGAACGTATGAATTTAGCTTGCCCGACAAAAATAATGATGGAGGGCTTAGCCAGAATGGCTATGGTAATTAGGCAAGCTTAAAAGGCTATAATTCGCAGCTAAATATTATTATGTTCACCCATTTAATAATGCCGCCTTATAAATATGATTATCTTATGTTATAATATGATGAATCAGTTCTCTAATCCAGAGGAATTTAAAAATGGGCACATCAGAGCCCATTCCCGATATAGACTGCGCCTTACCGAACCAGTTGCAAAGAAGATGCTCTTCTGGAATTATTGGCAAATAGAAAGAGTGAACAGCAAGAAGCTTATCTAAATTCAATATGAAGTTCCTTTCCTAACCCCTTGGCAACTTTTTTAAGAAAATCTAAAGATGGATTATAATCACCGCTTTCAAGCCTGCTAATATTGCTTTGCTGAATTCCTATTTTTTCGGCTAGTTCTTTCTGGGTAAGGTTTAATTCTTTGCGTGCCTTAAGAATTTGTCTTATAATCTCATATTCCGGTTCTAATGCTTTATATTCCTCATAAAGCATAGGGTCTTCTAAAAAAGCTTTTTGTTTATACTCTTCAAAATTCATTATAAATGCCTCCTTTGGTAATCTAAACATCTCTTTTTAGCTATTTGAATTTCATTAGCAGGGGTTCTATTAGTTTTCTTTATAAACCCATGAAGTAGTACAATTTTAGTTTCAGTTGGAATAAAATAAAATATCCTTGAAATATCACGAGCAAATTTTATTCTTAATTCCCATAGTTCCCCCTCAATATGTTTAACGTAAGGCTCCTTAAGCTCATTACCCTTTTCCGCTAATAAATCTAATTCCCAAAAAGCTTTGGCTTTATGCTTACGCGGCAAACTATCAAGAAAGTCCGATACTGGATCTTTGCCATCTATCGTTTCGTAAAAATCAATGGTCCACTTCATAAATTGTTCCTATCTTCCCATACTCATTTCATGGTTTTATTATACCATATACGATATAAATTTATAAGTATTTTTAAAAACCATCAGCATTCTGGGGAACTCCCTTCTCGATCAACTCCCTCTATTAATTTATCTATTTATTCCCTTCCTCTAACTCATATTTTAATACCGGGCAAAATAAAAAACGGCGAAAGTTCCATAATTGTCCTTTTCGCCGCCATCATATTTCTTATGCAATTGATTATTCCCGCTCGATCGGTGAGCAAGTCTTGTTCCGTATCCTGTCCCAATGCCCACCAGCGCCATAGCTAAGCTGATGACTGTGCCTCCCATAGCCAGCACATTGAATAGCCGCACCCGAAAATCGAGTTGTTTATTGAAAAATCTATTGCGAATAGATAAAAGTAAGGTGTTCATGGGTGAAAGCGCTTTATTTTTATTCTCCATATATCCTAATCCCCTCATTATCTACGTTGGCAAAGAAAGGCAAAGCCTCAACCCATTCATAAAAATAGTCATGGTTATTTTCCACAATTGATAATACTATTTCGTAGCGAATGCTAATGTCTACTGCTACATCTAATATTTTGTCTTGTTTCATTTTTATTTCATCTTCATCCATGTCAACTAAAACCATAATATCCAAATCCGAATCATCATCGTTTCGTCCCGTAGCATAAGACCCGTATAAAATTATTTCTTTCAAACTATCCTGGAATATATTGGTTAAACCACACCTAATTTCATCTATAACCTTTTGCAAATCATTATCTACTATCATCTCTAACCCTTTAGCCATGATACCTCACGCTCCCAATCACTAATACCTAATCTCCTAAATACCTATTTTATATTATATTGATATTATACCACTAGCCCTTAACAGTTTAATCATATAAAACATATTCGAGATAGATATTGAAAAAGACCACCTGCATACAAAAGGTGGCCTTTCACCGTTTAACTCCCCATCTATTCAACTTCTCTATTTATTCCCTTCCTCAATACGAGCTAGGTATTCCCTTATTATCATTCTGACTAAGGCGCTGCGGGATATTTGCTCTTCTCTAGCCTGTTTTTTGATTGCTTCGACTTGGTCGCGTGTCAAGTAGAATGTTGCGTGTTCGAATTTATCAGTAGCCATTCTTACCCCCTCCCCGCCTGTGATGAATTACGGCGATTAAGTGCTTTGTGAGTATTATATGTAGTAAAGTATATTTCTGTTACTTTCTAACTACTTAAAGCTGCTTTTAAAACCGCAATATTTTCTTTCATAGCCCGCCGCCCAGCACGGATTATTTCTGCCGCCCGTTCTACATCTGTTAAATTAACCCCGGTGATTCCCGGAAATATAATCATATCAGCTAGTAATTCCTGGGCTTCTTTAGAAGTTTCGAAAACTAGTATACTTAAGGTGCGGTTGATGATTTGGGGTATTCCTGCTACTGGTTTATCATATATTTCTTGCCCTAGATTTACGGCTAATATATATTCGGCACCCATTGAGCATTGCACTCCTACCGGTACTATTTCGCGTACTCCCCCATCTACTATTTGCATCTGCTCAAAATTAAACGGCACAAAGGTAACTGGTATAGAGGTACTAGCTCTAGTCGCCTGGCTTAATTTGGCCTCGGTAATTAGCGTTTGGCTCTCACTAGGAATTATATCTTGGTTGGAAAAAATCAACTCCCGGCCTGTATCTATATCACAAGCGATTATAGCTAAGGGCTTTCTTACATTAGCAATATTTTTGCCGCGGGTAAGTTTGCACATCAATCTCTCAAGCTTATTGCCTTTTATAAGGCCATTTAAGGGAGCTTTGATCCCGGGAATATATAATGAACATATATATTTTAACAATCCGCATAAGTTATAATCTATATAATCTGAAACCTTAAGGTTTAAGGCGATTCTCTCCATTTCGTACGGAGACATCCCCACCGCATATAAGCTAGCGATTATACTACCGATGCTAGTGCCGGATATATAGGCAATCGGGATTTTATTCTCGTGCAATACTTGTAATACTCCGATATGGGCTAAACCTTTTAATCCGCCGCCTCCAAGTGCTAAGCCTAACTTTTTCATATTTTCCCCTTTGGTTTATTAAATACCTCTCTATTTTTAATAGTATTAAAGTCCGCCAGGTTTGGTTACAAATAATAATAGGGAGAACCTCTCCCTATTGACTTTTTATATTCAACGGTTACATTTGGCAATCATATAGCGCGATACTTTCCTAATAGTATCTTGGTTTCTAGTTTGCAGCTCCTGCCAGAATTTTTGATACTCCAGCGGCTCGGTTGCCGCTGCGTAAGAGCTTATCTTCGTATCTATATCTTTTTGCATTTGCAACACGTCTTCGATTCTTTCCCGCATAATATTCTTTTGTTTACGATCAATTTTCACAGTAGCCAAATGTAAATCCACCTCCCTTTAAAGCATTATTAAAATAAAGCGCCCGGCATTTATAACCGGGCGATTAAAAGATGCAGCTTAGCGCTTATTTTATCATGAAGTCTTCGGGTTCAATTTCACCATATACTAATACATCATGCATCTTGCCTAATTTATCGGTAATATCAACAAATACTCTTAAGCCTATGCAGGTTCCGGCAATAGGGCTAGTTAAGTTGCACGGGTTACTGGGGTCTTCGCAATTTCCTCTGATTTCAAAATCAAAAGCCCAATTTCTTAGGATGATCTCGGATTGTTCAATCTCATCTCTGAATTCTTCTACTGTTAATGGGGGGTCGAATTCGTCTAAGTCAATATTTTGTTCATAGCGGTCCGTAACCGTAATAATCTGGAATTCTCCATCCACAATAACGAAAAGTATTACTTCAAAGTCGATAAATATTTTAACCTTGTTAAAACATAAATCTTCGTACGACTGAATCACCTTTACCTTAATATCCTCGACACAAGCAACTTTTCCTCCAACCTGATCATCTGGTACGCAAAATACCGTATCTAAGACTTTAACTTGTTTAGCGATATACTTTGCTTTTATGACCTTAGCCCATAAATCCAACATACAACCTTCCGGAAACTCACATTTTAAACCAACCTGATTCACGCACTTTCCCTCCTTTTTTATCTCTCTTAACCTGTTTATTTTGAACAGGTATTTAGAAACTTGTTAGGCAAATTTCTAGGATATACTATGAAAGCTGTAACTAAAGTGTGATTACCTTACTAACATTTTTATTAATATTTTTCTATCATTTCATGGTGGGCTTCTACTAATGGATTACAATAGATTTTTCTGCCTTTTGCTTTAGCATTTTCACAAAAGCCTATATCCTCGGAACCCCTAGATGCCGAATATCTTACCCCGTATTTCCCGATTACTTCCTTTTTGATTAAATAAGCTGCCCCGGTACAATCTACTTCAAACACTTCATAGCGGGGAAACTGCCTAATATGCTCATACCTGCCATTAGCTTTGCGTCTTAAAATGTTGTAAACACTAGCATCCCCGATTTCATGCCCATTACAAACTAAGACTGATACTATATCAGCGTCCGTATCTACAAGAATTTTTAAGGTTTCTACGGATAAGAGGTAACTGCACTCGGTTTTTAAAAATTCCTCCAGTAGAATATTTCTTAATATAGCTAAGTGGAAAAAACTGTAGTATCCCCGCCTATGCTCATTATTACCGTGTAAATTACAAGTAATGATTTTCACCGGGCCAGGAACTTCATGCCGAAATTCTTGTAAAATTTCTAAAGTGTTATCTATAGAATCATTTACTACAAAGCAGTATTCTAAATTATGCTGGTTATAATCTAAGTTTTTTAAGGCTTGTAAATAACGGGGTAATATCCAAGCCCGATTCCTTACGGGACAACCGATTAGAACTTTATTAGCCATGGCTTTATCTGGCACAACGCGCCGTAAAAATTCTAAAGGTACGACAACGTAATACTTTAATATGGCCCTGATAATAACGCTGAGTAGGTCTGCTTCCTCGGGCGGATATAGTTCTTCTTGCCACTGGGGAATTAGTTATCCTAAAAGCTACTTTTCGCCCTATCTTAATATTTCGATTAGTATAAGCCCGAGAAGACGGCGTTGAGCTAACCTTATAACTGTTGGCCTGACTAGTTACTATCTGGGTAGGAACATGATAAGGCAGCGGGGTGCCCACATCTAAAACTTCTGGCAAGTCAACTCTGGCAATACCTCGTACGGCCAGACATTCTTCGATTAACTGCAGGATGTGTGTAGCTCTAACTTTCCAAGAGTTATCCTGGGCTAATTGTATGCGCCGTTCTCTTATATCTGGGGAATTTTCTGCTATAGCACGACCCACATTAATAATAAATTCATCTATAGTAGCAGATACATATACTAAATCCTCATATTTTCTAGCTTCGGGCATTTCGGTCGTAACTATCGGTATCCCGGTTGCCATATACTCCCACATCTTAATCGGATTAACGGCATCGGTCATACTTGATACCCTAAATGGCACTAGCCCTACATCAAAACTTTGGGCGAAGGCAGGTAATTGTTCATAGTTTTTAAAACCTAACCAATGGATATTAGCCCTTTTAGGCACATCACTAACATTATACAGGGGTCCTACTACAACGACATTACACTCGGGATAACTATCGGCTACTCTCGCGATTAATTCTACATCCACCCAAGTTGCCACTACCCCGATATATCCTATTATGGGACCAGTCAAGTTGGCAATTTCTGCGGGTCGGGCATGAATACGATTAGAAAAGTGTTCATAGTCACATCCATTAGGAATTAAATAACAGTTCGAATTAATTGAAGACGCTAATTCGAATAATTTATCCGAAGTAGTTAATACGATATCGGCACTTTTTACCGCTTTATCGTAAAAAGGTCGCCAGGCTTCGAATTCTTCACTAGGTTCATCTACACTATCGAAAACAACTAAGGCGGGATTATACTGCCTAATTAGGTCAGTTTGGGCTGCCGAAGTATAATAAACTACCGGCTGGAGATTTTTAAGGTAAGGCGCTGGATCAACATGATTAAACAGATAAAAATTTTCATTCAACTTTTCTACACCTGAACCTACATCATTTTGCGGACTAGGATTGTTAAGGTAATAAGAAGGAATATCTAGCTCGGAAAAGTTTTTCATCAGTTGCTGCGGACGTTGTACGAGATAATGGTAATCCAAAGTAGGCGGGTATAGAATACAACTAATATTTGACATTAAAGTATCCCCCTAACACTAGTTATATTTAAACTAACTGCTGCATTATGGTATGCAAAGTACTAGTATTAGGTGCTTATTTTACCTACTAAAAACATAAAAACGGGGCTACGTTTTATATAAACAATAGTCCCGTTTTAAAATACATATAAAATAATTCCTCATATCTGGAGTGTGTGTCAAAACCCCCGTCCCTATAACACGGAAGGGTAGAGCCCCTCCCCTACAGCCCTAGCACCCTCACCCTTCACGCCTACCTGGCACACTACTCTTCTTAGCCGTAGTAATAACTATACTCTCCCTTTTAATATCTTTTAGGGGTATGGCACTAAATTTCTTAGTATTTATCCTTAACATTGGTTCTTCACGGTCACTCTTTTTCATAAATACACCTCCTAGTTTTATCTATAAAATTCCCCTCTTATTAACCATATGAAAAGTATTAAAAATAGGTACCTATTATAGACTAATAGTCACTTTTTTCCTGCCTACTTTAACAACCCCCCTGGTAGCAATAACATTATCTTGCACCGGATAAGGGATATGATAAGTTGTCGCAGGAGTAGGAAGAAGGTGTAATATACTATTAACCCGCTGATGGTAGGTATGCTTTTCGTAAACCTCCTGCTGCCCCTGGCGCGCTATCTTTTGCCTTTCTTCCGGGTGGTCTAAATACCAATTCACCAGCTCAAAAGTTTCCACCGAGGATTTACTCCACACTAAATGATGATGATTCTGGAAATGATGTTCTATAGCCGGAGTCCATTGAGTAAGATAAAAACCGCCTGCACCTAATACTTCAAAAGTTCTCATACTCATCATAGTTAGGGAAGTATCTACCGAATGCAGCCCGATAATTATTTTAGCCGTAGCACAAGCAGCCGGTAAATCCTCATTAGCCATATAACCCCCATAATGATAAGGACTAATATGGTAAGCCTTCGAAGTATCCAGCCACCATTCGTTACCATAAATCTTAATGTCATAATTATTATCTACTAAAGCACGTAAAATATCGTTGACCCCTCGCATACGTACATCATGGTAATCATAATTATTTCCGGCAAATATTATATCATGATTAAAGCGCGGGTCAGGTGGTACACTGCGGTGAAAAAAAGGATGGCAAGCAAACATTAATAAATGAGCATCATAACCATGTAAGCTATAGTCAAAAATCATTTCTTGGCAGGGAGTAAATACCAGTGCGGATTGAGCTGCATAAGGTAAGGATAAATTAGTAAAATCAACTGGGTCTTCAATAGCCCAATAAACGTGGGGTATCCGGTAATCTTGCAGATATGGAAATATTTTATGCTGGCGGTTAATCCCCCCATCATTAAATACAAAATCAGGATTAAAGCTACGAATATGGGGTAAGATTGAATCTTCTTGGTCGAGAAACACAAAGCTAACTTCATGTCCCAAGTCGGAAAAAGCCTGCCCTATCCCGTATTTAATAATAGGAGCAGTATTAACGAATAAAATTCTCATACTTATAACACTTACCTATCTGTTAAAGTTATTAATAAAATATATGCGCCAGATAGATATTTAGTTAACTACCCTAATCTAATTGCTCATAAACATCCTTTTGATGCGGCTGCCTAAATTATGTGCCATATCATCTTCATCTTTACTTGTATCATCATAACTATAATTATAATAAACATTTTCATAACGGTTAAGCCGCCATTCTTTATCTTGTAAGGCCCCTTTTAATTGCTCTACCGCATTATGATAGGCCTCTATTTCCTTATTAAGGGAGGCATTTTTATTTTCTGCCTTTTTTAGCCCCTTTTTTAAACTTATAATATCCCGTTCATAGAAAAAGACCTGCCGCTTCAGTTCCTCCTTCTCGCTAGCCATCTGCTTAATTTCCGCTTTTAATTCAGCCAAAACATCTGGTAGTAAGTCAATAACCGGAGCAACTTCTTCAGCTAAAGACAAATTAATTACTTGCTCACAAGCTGCCATAATAGCTACATCAATAAATATTGCTACCTGCAAACTTTTTTCCTCCAGACTAGCATAAGCATTAACCTTAAGGATATTAGTTATATATTTAATATCACTACCCTTTTCAATAAAACTATCGAAATCGCTTAAAGGTACCTTTTCCTTAAGCATTTCTTCTTTAATAATTAAATGCATACTACCGGATAAATCTTCCATCAAACATAGCACCTCAACCTTAAGGCGGACTTCAATCAACCTTCCTTGGGGTTCCACCCGGCAATTTTTAACTTTTACTTTCACATCTTCACTAGCTTTATAAATATCTTCAATCGCATAAATTCTTTCTCCGGTTATACACCGCGGAGATTTTAGTCTTCCGATTACTACTGGAGCCCAAATGGAATATGCCTGGGTCATAATACCACACTCCTGCCTAAATCTACTATTAAACTATATTAATAAAAAGATTTAAGTATGATTAAACAGCAGGCAGAAAAAGAAAAAAAGCTACACGATTAATGCAGCTTTTATGCTTATAATATAAAATATTAACTATTAGCTGAAGCAATTCTAATTTCTAAATCTTGATGGTCATAAACAAACAATTCAACTGTTTCGGTAAGAACATCGGCATAGGTATATGATACTCGTCTTTCTATTTTTCTCTCATTTAGTTTGACTACAAATAAATTAGGGTAAATAGATTCAAGTACCCCTTCTCTTTCTATAATACGGTTTCTTCCCCGATTAGCCTTAAGCCTTATTTTGCTTCCTACAAAGGATTCTAAGTCTTTTTTAATATCCGATATAGCCCTGGGAACACTCACGCAATCACCTTCTTTTCCAGTAATCATACTAATCTTATACTAAAAAGGTAAGTGTGTCAAGGATAATTTAATTAGTATATAAAAAATCGTTCCCTATGTCAACTATATAATTAAATTTTTATAAAAATATATTATCTTCGCGTACTAAAAATATTGGCGATTACGGCAAATTCCTCTAAGGTTAAATTTTCCGGTCTATGTAAGGGGTTAATTTCCAGTTTCTCTAATAAGCTATTAGCTATACTCTTTTCAATCTTAAAATAATCACTACAGATATTTAATAAAGTTTTACGTCTTTTTTGAAAAGCCGCTTTTACAAACTCCTTAAAAATAAATTCATTATCTACCTCTATTACCGGCTTATGGTAAGGAATAAGGTTAATTACACTAGAATCAACCTCTGGCTTAGGAAAAAAACAATTCCTAGAAACATCTAACCCTAATTCCGTTTCTGCATAGTAAGCTATCATCAAGGTTAGTAAGCCATAATCTTTATTATTTGGCTTAGCTAATATTCTTGCCGCTACTTCCTTTTGCATCATTAAAGTAGCCCTAACCATATTAGTGTTACCTTCCAGCAAACTGAAAATTATCGGAGTTGTTATGTTATAGGGGATATTAGCACATACCTTATAAACTGGAACTATTGGTAAATCAAAAGCCCGCCGTAACTCTTCTTCCACATTAACTTTTAAAACATCCGCAAAAAGACGCTTACTATTGACACAACCTTTAAGCACCTCATTTAGCGGTTCTTCTAAACTATTATCAATATCGATAGATAAAACCCCTTTAGCTTTTTTAGCCAAAGCTTTAGTTAAGGCCCCTAATCCAGGACCTATTTCGACCACATAGTCATTTTCATCTATTTGAGCAGTCATAATAATTTTATCCACAATATTGGCATCAACGAGAAAATTCTGCCCCCATTTTTTCTTAGGATATAACTCATAGCGGTTAAGTAACTCTCGTAAAATAGATATAGAAGTGGTTTTCAAGTTCTTTTACCCCACTTTTTATTTTATGCCTATTATACTATATATTAATAATCGCACCTATTTTTTAATTTCAGATATAATATCCTTAATCTCATCTTCATGTTTACTAACTGATTCCCCTTGCAGAGTGGCTGCTGCTATATTATCGATTTTCCCTACAATTTCAGGATCAATCGTTGCATATACTTGAGAGATGCTAATATCGGCTGATTTAACCTTATTAATTAACTCGTCATGAACCTTGCCCCATTCGTCGCTGTCTTCATGCATCTTTTCATTAACGCCTGCGCCAATAATTACGATAAGGCCCCCATCCGGTAATGCTATATTCTGCTTATCACCTTTCTGTTTTTCTTTTTGGGCTTTTTTAATAAAATTTTTATCAATAATTTTAGACCGGGTAATTATAACTGCAGCCCGATTAACTCCCTCCACCTCTTCACTCAAATTAGATATTTTACTAGCCATTATTCTTTGCTCACTATTAGAAATTTCTAACACATTATCTTGTTTCCCCTTGGGAATGAGGGGCTTTTGCTGTTGATTAGCCTTTTGACATCCACCTAAGAACATGGAAAATATCATTATTATTAAAAAAATATAGCCCATTTTTTTAAACATAATATCACTTCCTATATTAATTTATACTAATAATAAAAAGCCCGGGCCTATGAGCCCGGGACTTTTGCTTAATTAAAAAGCCGGACCTTGTGCAGTTAAACTACGGAATATATCTTCAACATCATTTGTAAGAGCACTCATCGTTCTGCCATTCGTAATATTATCTGCAACATTATCTATTCTTTCCATTAAACTAGCATCTGTAGTAATATAGACTTGATTTACCCGTTTATCAGCAGCTTTTAAGCGACTAGCTACTTCTCTTTGGATATTATCCATATTACCGGCATTATTCATATTATCTAGTTCCAACCCTACCATTACTACCAAACCATTAAGATTATTATTACCTAAGTTGTTATTACCCACGCTGTTATTACCTAAGTTGTTAGGAGTGCCAACCATGCCATTATTAGGCCCTACCACCCCATTATTTGGAGTTCCTACACTATCTCTAATACCAGTATCCATACTAGTATTACCATTAGGAGCTACATTTCCGACATTATTACGGTTCGAATTTGGATTGCCAAGATTAGCAGTATTATCACTTACTACTACTGATGCTCGTCTTACACCTTTAACCTTTTGCGCCTCATCAGCTAATTTCTTGGCCAAACTACGCGCTTCACTATCAGTTAAAGTCGTTTGGTCAGTACCAGGAGTAGTCATATCAGTTCTATCAGGGGCTACATTATTAGGTTGGTTAGGATTAAGGGGGCGCTTAGCAGTACCTTGACAACCAAAAGCAAAAATAGAAAATACCATAGTTACTACCAAAATTAATACTAAATTCTTCCTCATCATTTTTCACCTCCTTTTCTTTATCTAATATAATTTTTTCTTATTCTTCGTATTTAAACCGAGGGAAAAGGTGGTAAAAAAAAACCTCCCACTTAAAGTGGAAGGTTTAACTATTTTTGTTTTTTAAAATTTTTTATTGGAGAACATTTTTATTGGAGAACATATAGTTTTACGGTTCTACGTCCCCAACTTAAGCATTGAGAACGCTCTTCCATAAATAAATCAACCCTATTGCCTTTAATTGAACCGCCGGTATCTGCAGCAACTGCATAGCCATACCCTTCGATATATAATCTGCTGCCCATAGGGATTACCGATGGGTCAACTGCGACCATTCCTACCTCAGGGTTTTTGCCAGTAGCCGTTCTATTACCTGTATAAGTATAAGCCGAAGCCTCTACATATAAAGCCTCCCTAAAATCAAGCCTTTGTCCTCCGCGGGAGACCGAAGTTATATTACCCATAGCTATTACTCGAGTTGTCGGTTCAGTTATTACTTCACTATTAATAACTTCCCTTTTTACTTCTTCGCCATTATAATAAGTAACTACTAAGGTATTTAAGGCTAAACCGTTTTGACCTTTAGCAATAGTTTTAGTCAAACCTTTTTCTAAAGTATCATCCAGCGTTTTATGAGTAGGATAGGGAATACTTTCTTCCTGCTTAAGTTCTTCCTCTGTTACCCTAATAACCTCAATTTCTTGGTTAGGCATAGTTTTTTCCGTGGGAGCCGTTTGTACTATATCCTTTTCACCCAAAGTAAAACCGGCTAAATCTATAGCCTCTTTTACTGAAATGGGAGTAGAAATAACCTCCTTAGTTGTTCCGTCAGCTATAACCTTAACCTTAAAGGCACGGGTTACAACTATTTGGGAATCCTTTTTTATTACTGTTTCTAAGGATGGATTAACCTCATCCTTATCTGCCAATACAACATGGTTCTTTGCTAAAACATCTTTTACCGTACCGGAAAAGAAAACCTTACTAGTGATTACCTTTCCATCAACTGCCACAGTAACTGGTTTTTGCAGGGCGAAGAATAGACTTACCGTTAGAACCACCAAACCTAATATGGCGGCGATTAGGTAAGTGCTCCTCTTAGACCACACAATACCCACATACTCTCCTC
>CAZYLY010000032.1:0-14742 GCA_964648825.1 uncultured Syntrophomonadaceae bacterium | reverse complement strand
ACGTGATTTTTTTGGCGAATTGCGGGGCAAATTTGATTGTCACGGATTTGAAAAAATATACAATCAGTATGTTCAGCGCCATAAGCTATATCGAAATTATCTTTTTCGCCTTTTTTGGCTACATAAGCATAATTTTCTCCGTATGCCTCGACTACCTTAGAAAATGAGTCATTAACTTTAACATTACGATTAGTTGCAACATGGGTATCAGTAATATGAAGCTTGCATAAGATGTTTTCATGTTCAGTAAAAGTTAATAAGACATCGAATTTTTCAGGTTTATAAATAGTACTCATACCTAAAGTTTTTCCTTGGGGAATTACTTGCATAGCGTCATTCCATTGGGTACAACCAACATTAACTTGTCCCTCAGCAAAATCAACTAAAAAGTCATCACTACTTAAAATCGTATTTTCATTAGGATATACAATATCAAGCGGTTCCTGATTATTAGCTATATAAAAACCAAAAGTATATACTATAATTACTATTGCAATAACGATTAAATATTGCTGACGTTTACTCATTAAAAAAATACTCCTTTATTAATTAGTTTCATTTAATAAATATGATAATATACTCACAGAAAAAAACAATAGGCAGGTGTGCTGTGAATACGAAACTTATAGAACCCTCTTACTGGGGAGGGAAAAGGTATCATAACTTAAATTACCATTTAAAAAATAAATTTGGACAGAAAGTATTTAAGATATCGTTAGACGCAGGTTTTACTTGTCCTAATCGTGATGGCACTCTGGCTAAAGGGGGATGCCGATTTTGCAGTAGCAGCGGTTCGGGGGATTTTGCTGGTGATAGCAAAGATTCGATAAGTAAACAATTTGAAAAAGTAAAAACTGTAATGCACCGGAAATGGACAGCGGGGAAATATATTGCCTATTTTCAAGCCTTTTCCAATACTTATGCCCCGGTAGGAGTACTGGAAACGCTTTATATTGAGGCTCTGAATCAGTCTGATGTTGTCGGGATAGCAATTGCCACTAGACCTGATTGTGTTAATGATGCGGTAGTAAAGCTGCTTAGTAACATAAATCAACAGACTTATATGTGGGTAGAATTAGGTTTACAGACCATACACGAGAATACAGCTCAAGAAATGAACCTGCAATATAACTATAACACCTTTCTATCAGCACTTGAAAAATTGCAGCAGGTTGGAATAGAAACTTGTGCCCATATTATTCTGGGGTTACCAGGGGAAAGTAAAGATGATATGATGAAAACTGCTCAAGAAGTAGCTAAACTGCCTTTACAAGGCTTAAAAATACATTTACTTCACTTAATGCATGATACCCCTTTAGCTAAAACTTATCAGCATACTCCCTTTCCTTTTTTAAGCCAAGATGAATATGTCAATTTGGTAGTAGATATTTTACAAATACTTCCCCCGGAAATGATAATTCACCGTCTTACCGGAGATAGTCCACGTAATCTTTTAATAGAACCTCAATGGAGCTTGAATAAATGGGAAGTATTAAATAATATTGATAATTGCTTAGACGCAAGAGATACTTGGCAGGGGAAATGTTATTGGGACTAGTTTTCTTGACATAGTATGAAATTATAGTTTATAATTTTTTTGCTCCATAAATAAATTGATATCTGCGGCAGTGGCGGAACCGGCAGACGCACTAGATTCAGGTTCTAGCGGAGGTAACTTCGTGGAGGTTCAAGTCCTCTCTGCCGCACCAGAATTTCATCCACCTATTGACAATAGGTGGTTTTTGTATTTGGGTATTATTTCATTCCTTTTATAGTAAAAAAGGTTTACAATTAATTTATATTAGTAATATATAACAGAAAAAGGGGAAAAAAGTTGTAGGGGGATTAGATATGGCAAAAATAAGGGCTATGATAGTGGATGATTCTTCATTTTCGCGGACTGTAATCGGGGAATCATTATCCCATGTAGGATGTGAGGTAGTTGCTGAAGTTGAATCTATTGATACTTTGGTACAGACTTATACTGAACATAATCCTGATATTGTAACTATGGATTTGGTTATGCCAGGTGCAGATGGTTTTGAATGCAGCAGGGCCCTTTTATTACATGATCCGAATGCTAGAATTATACTTGTTAGTTCGATAAAGGATGAGGAAACAGAAGCTGAAGCTCGTCGTATAGGTATTGTCGGGTATATACAAAAACCTATTGAAGAAGAAGTATTGGAGAGAATAATACATAATATTCTTGCGCCGGACGATTTGTATAGTGTACTTGAAAATCGGGGTGCTGAAATATTTAAGGAATCATTAGCCCAAACTATTACTCGTACCACGAAAAAGCCAGTCAATTTTACTGATTCTAATCTGGAAAATGACCATTTTTTATCCCAAGGAATTACTGCTATTATCGGAATAATCGGCAGATACACCGGAACTATGATATTAGATTTATCGTTTGATCTAGCGGAAAGCTTTGTTATATCTATGTTAAACCGTCCTTCTAAAAATCAGGATGAGCTATTTAATATGGTGGCGGAACTAGCTAATATAATAGCGGGGGCGGCCTGTTCTATGTTAAATAAACAGGACAAATCCTTTGGATTACGGGTATCTCCGCCTAGTGTATTTTCAGGTCAGTCGGCACAGATAGCAAGTCCTAGTATTAATTTGCAGGGATTTAATGTTGATACCGGGAATGGTGATATATTCCTGGGGCTAGGTTTTAAGAAAGGGTCAGTATTATGGATGTAAAACTAATCAACCCCTTTTTAAAAGCGTTTACAGAAATTCTCCCTCAAATCGGGTTTGGTTTAGTTGATAAAACGGGAATTTCGGTAATCGGTGAAAGTTTAGAATATAATGGGGTATTAATTAATATTTCTTTTTTAGGTCCTCTGAAAGGCGTAATTCTTATAAGTATGAATATTGATAATGCTAAAAAATTTGCTTCCAAAATGATGATGGGGATGGAAATTGCTGAATTTGATGTCATGGCGCAAAGCGCCATTTCCGAAATGGCTAATATGGTATGTGCCAACTCGTGTACCCAATTTAGTGAAATAGGAATAAAGGGCTTAGATATATCACCGCCCACTGTTTTAGTAAGTGAAAATGGAATGGCGTCATTACCAACTTCCCAAACTATTGCCATTGAGTTATTGGCGGATGAAATTAATTTCAGTGTTTATATTGCCATAGTTTAAAATAAGTTTTGGAAGGATTGGCTACCATGCAGGAAGAAATATTAGCAATTCATAAAATACTTTTTGACAATGCTCAAGATATTATTTTATATGTAAATATGAAGCACGAAGTAGTTGATTCTAACCAACGTGCTTTAGAAAGATATGGTTATAGCAAACCGGAAATTTTAACTAAAAAAATTACAGATATTCGCCATTCAAGTACCAGCCCAGAATTTATAGAGCAAATGCGGCAAGCCGATGCTGGTGGTGTAGTATTCGAATCTTTACATGTATGCAAAGATGGCTCAACATTCCCAGTAGAAGTTAGTGCCAAAAGCACTCTGGCCGGCAAAGAACCATTGCGTATTCATATTATAAGGGATATTACTAAACGACGAGAGCAAGAAGAAAAGATAGCTTGGTTAGCTAATTATGATTCCTTAACTGGAATACCTAATCGCAATAGCTTTATTACACAAATGGAAGAGGAAATTCAGCGTTCCTTGCGAAATAATGCTCAGTTTGCCGTAATGTTATTTGATATTGATAAATTTAAATTCATTAATGACCATTATGGACACGAGGCAGGGGATGTAGTATTGCGCCATGTAGCTAAAAAAGTTCAAGGGGTAATCAGAAGTACTGACTATATAGGTAGACTTGGCGGCGATGAATTTGTAGGGCTATTAACTAATATTAAAAGTCGTGATGATATTATAGCTTTGGCAGAAAAAATACAACTAGCTGTGAGGGAACCTGCTAGTTATAATGATACTCAACTTAAAATAAAAATTAGTATAGGCATAAGCTTATTTCCAGAAGATGCTACTGATAAAGACCAGCTATTATTTTATGCTGATAAGGCTATGTATGATGTTAAAAATAATGGCGGCGGAAGTTATTCTTTCTATAGTAACTAAATAGGGTTTAAATTATCGGTAAAAAAAGCAAGTCAAGGTATATTTCTTGACTTGCTTTAGTATTTAGGGCAGTTATTCTAAATATATATTCAATCTATTGCTTTTCCATTCTGTGGAAGTGATTTCATAATAGGTGCCATTAATACGAACCATAGAATCGCGAAGAGTATATTTTCTATTTCCATATTCAAATTCATAACGGTCTAATACATAGACCCGGTTGAAATTACGGTAAGTTCCGTTAATATTAATTTCTACTTCATCACTATAATAAGTTTTTCCCTCATATTTAAATGAAATTTCATCTTGGTCAATATAATCATCATCATAATCACTATATTGATCGCAATCAAAAATCAGTACATTATTTTTAGTCCTTACTTCAACCAAGGACATCCAACTTGAAAAAGTGTTGGAGTTATTCCTTTTTACTCTTAATTCAACTCGGTAAGGTTTATATTTATTATTACCCATATGAATATAATTGTCATAAAGGTCTACTTCTATTTCGTCTAGTTCATAGCGAGTAGAGTTACCGCTAGTCCTAAATTCAACAGTATCTATACGGGAAAGCTTATAACCATCTTCATCATAAATCTCAATATCACTATAAGAAATATTACGCCAATAATCACCGCCTCCATATTTACTTTTGCTAATATCCAAAGTAGCCAAACCATTAACCCAATATATACTTGATATAGTGTAATAGTCATTTTGGAGTTTAATAGTAAGGCTGTTATCAGATAAATTATAATTAACTCCGCCTAATTTTAAAACATTAGCATTTACTATATAAGCATCAGATAAATAATAATTACTCAACTTATTATCGATATATATATCCACATATTCTGGATTATATCTGTAACCTTCCCAGGCTAAAGTAGCTATCTTAGTAGAAGCTGGAGTGGAAGGGTTAAGGGGATTATAATTAGGATAATTACTGTTAGTATAAGTACCAATTTTAGTTAGATAGCGAGATAATATACTACAAGCTTGGGCTCTAGTTATATAATTATAAGGTTTAAATTCGCCGTCAGGAAATCCGGTTACTAAGCCTTCTTGATGGGCTACCCTTATATAACCGGCATAAGGGCTATTATTAACAATATTATTATCCTTAAATGATGCAAAAGCATAGTCTGGCTGCTTACCTAATGCCCTAACTACCATAGCTGATACTTCGGCGCGATTAATAGCGTTATCTTTATTAAAGCCTTGGGGATATTCACTTAATACAATTATTCCTTGCCTAACCGCCTCATTTATTTGGGGGTCTGCCCAGTGCCCGGTAGAGGATAAATTATAATTGTAGGCGGGACTATTATACATACACCTTAATAAAACTGAAACGAATTCCGCTTTGGTCATTACTTTATCTGGTAAGAAGGTTCCATCTGCATAGCCCTGAAGGTAACCGCGGTTAGATAATTCATTTATATATCCCTGTGCCCAGTGATTAGAAGTATCATTAAATACAATTGCCATTGTATTAGGTGTATATATAAATGTAAATATACACAGCATTAAAATAGAAAGTATACGTTTCAAGATATCAACTCCCCTAAAGAACTAATTTTAATTTTACCAAATAATAATAGTTAATGGGGAATAACCTAGTCATAAAATAAAGTAATTACATATATTTATTTTCTTAAAGGATATATTTAAGGTGAGTGAGAATATAGGAGTAAGATTATTTTTAATAATGAAACGGAGGTATGCAGATTGGACAAAATTGAAGTTCAATTCAGAAAAGTTGTAGAATGGGCACAAATTCCTGAATACGAAACTAAACATGCTGCAGGTTGTGATATTAGAGTAGCAATTAAAGAAGAAATTGTATTATATCCAAATGAAGTAAAAAGTATATCTACTGGTTTTGCCGTTAAAATTCCCGCAGGATATGAGGCGCAAATCCGCAGTAGAGCAGGTATGGCCAGAAAAGGAATAGTGGTAGCTAATTCACCTGGTACCATAGACGCTGAACATACTAGTGAAATAAATGTGCTTCTATTAAATGTAACTGATAAACCGGTAAGAATACTTCCCGACCAAAAGGTAGCTCAGATGGTTTTTAGCCCGGTAATAAAAGCGAAATTTATAACTGAATAAGTTTAAAAAGACTGAACCCGCCAAGGGTTCAGTCTTTTAAGAAACTAAATCACTAGGAGTGGTTTTCGAGAAATATTTTTGTTTAAGTCCGCTACTAATAATAGTTATAATACCTATTAAACAAAAAACTAAAGCAATCTTATTTAAAGTATTCATAACAGAGTTTTTAATAATGCTAGCTATAATTACTGGGTTAGTACCTATACTCATTAATAAATCATTTTGTTTAGCAATATTGGAAACAATAAAACCATCTAGAAAAACTAGTGAAGCTGATGTGAACAAAATGGTAATAAAACCCGCTGCTACGATGCTGTATCCGGCCAATTTAATTCCTAACCCATTTTTTCCTATTAAAATAAACATTAATATACTAATAAAGAACAATATGTAGGGTAACAAAGAAAATGTTTTATAATAAGTTCTAAAAATGTCTATAGACTTATTAGTGTGAGCATCTAGGTTTAATACTTTAGAAGCATTAATAGTATCTGGAATATTAATACTAGAAACAACTTTATCGGCGGCTTTTTCAGGGGAAGTAATTTTAAATGTTGCTAATTCTTCAGAAGTATATTTGGCAGCTAGATAATTAGTAATTTCTTCCTTCAATATTACTTTGCGGTCTTTTAACGGAACCTCCAAAAGTAGTGTGTCCTCATCTGTTTTTAAATAACTAATTATATTATTTACTATTTTATCCCCTTGATACTTTGCCCAATCATCTGAAAATGCAGTATTAATAGAAGGGGATAAGGCTACACATATAGGTTCGGGTAAATCTGTGTAATTATTTTTGATGGAAAGGAGAATATAATTTTGGGGGAGGTCGTACATGTCATGTTTCTGCATCAAATTAGTATAGTAATTAGGATTAAGCAGTGTAGTTTGAACACTTATAAGTAGTTGTATAGATAAACTAACCATTATAGATATAATTACAAGTAGCACAAGTGCAGAAGTACGCAACTTATTCATCTTCGCTCCTCCGTTATGTTAGTTGATATAAGTTAAATTAGATACTTTTTATGTTTTTCCTGCTTAATAATACTATTATAATGCATAACGTAGAATTTACTTGTGGAAATGATACAATATTACTTAACAAATTAAAAGGAGAGATATTTTTATGGCTAATTATAAACTTGAAGCTGATGATGCAGTATTAATTGTAATTGATTTACAAGAAAAATTGATGGCGACTATGCAGGAAAAAGAACGGGTATATAAAAATACTAATCTGTTAATTGAAACAGCCAAACAACTTGATATTCCCATAATTGTTACTGAACAATATCCTAAAGGATTAGGTGGTACTGTTGATGAAATTAAAAGCCACCTTCCTGAGCACGTTTATTTTGATAAAGTTTCTTTCTCAGCTTGTGTAGGAAATCTGCCTGAAGAACTTGAAAAACTGGGGCGTAAGAATATCTTAATTACTGGCAGTGAAACTCATATATGCGTATTTCAAACAACGAGAGATTTAGTATACGCTGGATATAATGTTCAAGTTGTAAAGGATGCGGTTTGTTCTAGAACTAATGAAAATTATATTAATGGTTTAGAGTTAATGAAAGAGGTGGGTGCAGTTATAACTAATGCCGAAACTGTTGTCTTTGATTTATTGAAGGTATCAGGGACCCCGGATTTTAAGGCCATTTCACCTTTGCTAAAATAATTGAAAATATAATTTCACTGTAAAAGGAGGCAAAAGAAAAGCCTCCTTTTTTATAAGGTTAGATTACAGATGTTTCGTGATTGGAAATTAAATTAGTGGTGTATTTTTAAGATGAAATGTATTAGAATAAACATATATTATTACGTTAAAAATTGGATTGGAGGCTATATTAATGGAAAAAAGCACAGGAAAAGCTTTATTGTTTATTAAGGAAAATGGTATTGCAATTATTACCTTAAATCGTCCAGAGGGATTTAATTTAGTAGGACAAGACTTCTTATACGAATTAGAAGAAATCCAAAATGAAATTGCTAAAGACAAGGAAATCAAAGCGGTTATTATTAATGCTAATGGCGACCATTTTTCCGCTGGTGTAGATTTAGGTTACTTACGTACAGTAAATTCGGAATTTATTATGGATAACTTAACTTGGTTACAAAAATTATATGGTAGATGGCAAGAGATGCCTATACCTGTTATTGCTGCTATTCATGGTCTATGTTATGGTTCGGCTACTGAGTTAATTCTAGGTTGCGATATTAGAATAGCTGCCAAGGATACTAGAATATCTATTCCAGAGGTAAGATTTGGTTTATCTCCTGATATGGGTGGAACTGTTAGACTTACACAATTAGTAGGCATGGGGCAAGCTAAACGTTTAATTCTCGGATGCGAAGAAGTAGATGCCGATGAGGCTTTTGCTATCGGCTTAGTAGAAATAGTCGTAGAGCGGGAAAAATTAATGGAAAGAGCGATGAAGTTAGCTAAAAGAATTGCTTCAATGCCTCCTGCTGCAATTAAGTTTGCTAAAATGGGTATTAATTTAGCTAATGAAAGCAGTCTAAGTGCCGGTTTAATGTTTGAACAAGCTCAATCTACTTATTGCTGCGGAACTGAGGATCAAAACGAGGCTATTGATTCATTTTTTGAGAAACGTAAACCAGTATTTAAAAATAAATAATTTGACAAAGCATCAAGGGGCTAATATAATATAATATTGGAATCTAAGGTTAGATTTAATATTGGTGTAACCTGATTTTCGGCATTTCTTCACTTAGGGATGCCGAATATTTTTTGGCTATAAATGAGGAGTGGTAATCTTGATAAGGAATTTAAGAAATATAGGCATAATTGCTCATATTGATGCTGGCAAAACAACTACAACGGAACGGATACTTTTTTATACTGGTTTAACTCATAAACTTGGAGAAACTCATAATGGCGAAAGTGTAATGGACTTTTTGCCGTATGAAAAGGAAAGGGGTATTACTGTAGCTTCCGCAGCTACTAAATGTGTATGGAGAAATCATACTATTAATATTATCGACACCCCTGGTCATGTTGATTTTACAGCCGAAGTAGAACGTAGTTTAAGAATATTGGACGGGGTAGTAGTAATATTTTGCGCTAAAGGCGGGGTAGAACCCCAATCAGAGACTGTTTGGCGCCAAGCTGATAAATATAAGGTACCTAGAATAGCCTATATTAATAAGATGGATGCTATCGGAGCTGATTTTTATCGGGTAGTGGAACAGGTTAAAAATCGCTTGGGTGCCAATCCCTTAATTTTGACTTTACCCGTCTTCAATGAAGAAGAAGATTTTAGCGGCATAATTGATTTAGTTAAAATGAAATATTATGCTTTTAGCGGTTCGTTTGGCAATGAAGTTGCTGAACTGGAAATACCAGATAAATATATTGAAGAAACTGATAAATGGCGTTTAATCTTAGTAGAAAGTTTAGCTGAAACCCATGATACTTTATTAGATATGTATTTTAATGGGGAAGAATTACCTGCAGATATGTTAGCCGAAGCAATTAGAACTAATACTATTAATAATACCTTTATACCAGTTATGTGTGGTAGTTCTTATCGTAATATTGGCGTACAACCGCTATTAGATTCTATTGTAGATTATCTGCCGTCACCTTTAGATGTTGAACCGGCTCAAGCAGTTTTGCCTGGTAGTGATGAATTTATTGAAATAATCCCTGACCCGAAGGAAAACTTTATGGCGTTAATATTTAAAATTATTAGTGACCGCCATATTGGTAAATTAGCTTTTGCTAGGGTATATTCTGGAGAAATAGAAGCAGGTAGCTATGTTATTAACAGCACTAAACAGAAAAAAGAACGCATAGGCAGACTAATTAAGATGCATGCTAATCACCGGGAGGAATTAAATAAAGTATCAGCAGGTGATATAGTAGCATTTATCGGCCTTAAGGATGCTGCTACTGGTGATACCCTTACTTCAGATGATAATGGTTATCTATTAGAATCTATTGAATTTCCTGAACCGGTAATACAGATTGCGATTGAGCCTAAAACTTCTAATGACCAGAATAAAATAGGGGAAGCATTAGCCAAAATATCGACAGAAGACCCCACTTTTAAGGTCTCTTATAATAAAGAGACCGGACAGACTTTAATCGCTGGCATGGGTGAATTACACCTTGAAATCGTAACCGAAAGATTAGCGAAAGAATTTAATATCGATTTTAATGTAGGACAACCAGAAGTAGCGTATAAGGAAACCATAACTATCCCAGCTGAACACGTGACTAGATATGTGAAACAAACTGGAGGAAAAGGACAGTTTGCTCATGTAGTTTTAAAAATCGAACCGAGCGAAGGTTTCGAATTTGTTAATAAGATTGTTGGGGGAGTTATTCCTAAGGAGTATATTCCTGCAGTAGAAACAGGAGTCAGGCAATCACTAGAAGAAGGCGTATTAAAAGGCTATCCAGTAGTTAATGTTAAAGCAACCTTACTAGATGGTTCATATCATGAAGTGGATTCATCAGAATTAGCTTTTAAAAATGCCGGAATGATGGCTGCTAGGGAATGTCTAAGAAAGGCTAAGCCTTGTTTGTTAGAGCCTATTATGGCGGTAGAGGTTACTTCTCCTGATGAATTTACCGGCAATATTATTAATAATATAAATAATCGCCGAGGACGTTTGGAATCAATGGATACAGAAGGCAGTACTCAGGTTATTAAAGCTTATGTGCCTTTAGCTGAGTTATTTGGTTATTCTACTATACTTCGCTCCATAACCCAGGGTCGAGCCGCATTTTCAATGCAATTTGACCATTATGATAAGTACCACGGAGAATTAGAGTAAGTTTAAACCCCTTGTATATTAGTTTACAAGGGGTTTGCTTTTGCCAGGAACAGTCTCTATTAATTTGTGAAGTTAATAGAGGAGGAGAGAGAGATTATCTTCTCCTCAGATAAATTGGATTTTATAGTAATAAGGTATTCTTTATCATCATTATTGAAATTAAAGGTCAAAACATTTAAAGCAGAATAGTTATATCCGGCTACATCTTGGGTTTCTTGTTCAACATTATCTATTTCCTCATTAGCTTTTTCATCCACAGAACTTATGCGGGCTATAATAATATCTAATTTGATTTGATTTTCCTCATCAGTGTAATAATAAGATAGTTGCTCATCACTATCATGGCGTACTTCTAACAGGGAAAATTCTGGGGGAATATTTTGCGGAGTCAATTCTATAGAAGCATTATCGATGTTAGCCATCCTCATCATGGATTCAGCCCGATTAGGACTGTCTTGTTTCATTATTTCTCTATCGTAGGCAGTGAGGTCTTGGCTGCCAAGTTCATATATTTTTTCGTTCTCAATATTAATATTATCATTATCCAAATAAGCTTGATTTTGATTTAATATTACTTTTTCTTTAACGGGCCCATCATTAAAAGTCTTATTCATAGAGTCATTTAAAGAGATTTTTAATGGCTGCTCAGATTCCGTAATTATCTGGGGGTTAGAATCTTCCTGGGATAACTGCACAGTATTATTGAAATTAAATATATTCGGAAAACTGGTAGTTAAAAACATAACTAAAACTGCCGCTATAGGGATAAGCCATAATAAAGATTTGGGATAATTAGCTTTATTATTTAAGGAATTATTATTAGCTGCATTAACTATATTAATATTTTGCATTACCTTAGCGGTAAAATCAGATGAAGGCTCTAAAATCGGCAAACTATGCAATAAGGAATTTTCAATTTTTGTTAATTCTAGTCCTTTAGCACAAATAAAACATTCTTGTGCATGTTGTTCTAGCTCTACAGCTAGTTCAGGGGATAAAATATTATTACAATAGTCTAAGATGTATCTATCTACTTGTTGACAATTCATGAATAATCCCCCTTTCTGCCCAACTCTTTTGTAAATTTTTTCTTAAGGCTTTTCGCGCCCGGTGTATTTTAACTTCTACATTTTCCTTAGTTATACCTAAAGTATCGGCTATTTCTTGGTTAGTTAATTCTAATTGATAGCGAAGAATAATCACCATCTTATAATTATCAGACAGTTCTTTAATAGCACTTTCAATATCTTCCAGCAGTTCTTTATTCTCTAAAGTAATTTCCGGGTCTACTACATTTAGCATAGGTAAATCTTCTGCTGCTTGAATATAAGTTTCATCAAAAGTTAAGGTAGTAACTTTTTTCTTTTTCCTTAAAAAACTGATAGTAGTATTAACGGCAATTTTATGAATCCAAGGACCAAATCGTTTATCCGTATCGAATTGATAAAGCTTTTGATAAACAATCATAAAAACCTCTTGGCTAATATCTTCAGCTTCTTGATACTGACCTAACATTCTATAGATAATAGAGAAAACCGACCCCTTATAACGATTAACTAATTCTTCAAAGGCTGATAGCTCACCATTAAGGACTTGAGTGGCAAGCATTTCGTCTGTTATCAAAAAAACCAGCTCCCCATCCACTCATAATATAATACAAATAAATTATTAAATACTTGCAGTTTTAACTATAACATATTTTCTAACAACTAACTTTAAATATAATTAAGGAAAATAGGTGCTATTTTAGCTAATTCTTGTTATATTTATTTAATAAAAAAGGAGGAAAATTCAGGAATGCGGATTATTGTTGATGCCGATGCTTGTCCGGTGAAAAACATTATAGAAGAGGTGGCAAGTTCAAAACAAATACCGGTAATAATGGTGAGTAATCTTAACCATAATATTACTAGTTCCTACTCGGAGGTAATAGTCGTAGATGGTACCTCTCAAGCTGCAGATATAGCTATAGTAAATATGGCTAATACAGGTGATATTGTAGTTACACAAGATTATGGCTTAGCATCAATGATATTAGGAAAAGACGGCAAAGCGATTAATCCTAATGGAAAAGTATATAGTTTAGATAATATAGACACGCTATTAATGCAAAGATACGTAAATTTCAAAGCTAGGGAAGCCAGACAGAAAATATCGCGCCCGAAAAAAAGAAATAAAGGTGATAATGAAAAATTTAAAAACAATTTTATTAAGTTAATAAATAACAGATAAATTATTAAAACTCCTAAATTAAGGTGTATAATAAGTTAGTAATAATTACTAGAAAGGAGACTATGTATGTCAGAGCAATGCAAAACATGTCCCTCCAGCCAGGGATGTACAGTAAGCCCAGATGATTGCGGACAAGTGCAGGAACAGGCCCCAACTCTTTTAGGGGCACTTAATAGCATTACAAATGTAATCGTAGTAATGAGCGGCAAAGGTGGTGTAGGTAAATCTTCGGTTACGGCATTAATAGCCAGCAATCTTGCTAAGCAAGGTAAAAAAGTAGGGGTGCTTGATGCTGATATAACTGGACCTAGCCAACCACGTGCATTCGGGATAAAAAATCAGGGGCTTAAAGCTACCGAATATGGTATTATTCCACCAACTACTGCTTCCGGTATTAAGCTAATGTCAATTAATTTTTTCCTTCCTAATGAAGATGATCCAGTTGTCTGGAGAGGGCCGCTACTGGCAGGGGCGGTTAATCAATTCTGGGGAGAAGTTGATTGGAGAGATTTAGATTACATGGTGGTAGATTTACCTCCTGGGACAGGTGATGTCCCCTTAACGGTAATGCAGTCCCTACCAGTAACCGGAATTGTAATCGTATCATCACCTCAAGATTTAGCCTTTATGGTAGTTAAGAAAACTATAAAAATGGCGCAAAAAATGAATACTCCCATTGTCGGATTAATCGAAAATATGAGTTATGCTATATGCACACATTGTGATGAAAGACTTGAAATATTCGGTAAAAGCCAAGGGGATAAAGTAGCAGCCGAAACTAATATAGAATTTTTAGGCGGTCTACCTTGGGATGCTAAATTAAATGAACTAATGGATGCAGGCAAAGCAGAAGAATACGAATCAGAAGTAATGGAAGGAATAGTAGCAAAAATAATATCGAAACTGCAATAATCACATAAGAACAAGAGGGGCTAGCTTTTATCTGCTAACCCCTCTTTTATTTAAGCTTTTATTATTAAATTCTCGGCATTTCTTGGGCTGAACTTATATCAGGTAGTTTAAAATCAGGATTACCCTCCATTATTTTTAAATTACCCTTGACTTTCACAGCCATATCTAATACTTCAGTGCTATTTTCTTCCGGGGAAGGCATCGACATAGTCATGGACATATCCATATCCATAAAATCTGTCATATAAGTAGTTGCGTTAACGAGATTAGCGTACTTAAAATCAAATTTCATATTATCGAGCACGCTTTTAACATCATCTTGAGGAAGAGGTAGTTGGCTCATGATGTTTTGGTATTCACTAATAAATTTGTCTTGGTCGAGCACTACATTTAAAACCCAATATTCTTGTCCGTCAATAATAACATCATTACCGAAATTAGCAACCATGCCAAAATCATTCATTTGTTTAAGCATTAACAGAGGGTCTTGAGAATTGTAATTTTGCATTAAATCCCCTAAATTAAGCTCGCCTAAATCCATTTTGACCCAACCTATTTCCGGCATATTAATATAATAAGTATCACTTGTCATTACAGATTCTACT